>CANBVO010000023.1 GCA_947372915.1 Actinomycetota bacterium
GACTCACCATAAATAAAGAGCGGGTTGTATGCCTTTGCTGGCGCCTCAGCAACCGCCACTGCAGCAGCGTGTGCGAAACGGTTAGATGCACCGATAACAAAAGTTTCAAAAATATAACGTGGGTTGAGCTGAGATGGCTCTGTTGAAATTTCTGCGCCAGAGCTACGACCTGTTCCAACTTTCGGTGCTGGTTCTGAAATAGGTTCAATAACAACATCATCGAAACCTTGTGTTGGTGTATCAAGATCTTCAACAACAGTCACTGCAATATTAATTTTCTGATTTAATTTTTCTGAGAGAACTTCATTCAAAGTTGCGCGAAGGCGAGTCTCTAAAACATCTTTAGCGAAATCATTAGGGGCTGAAAGGAGAAGATTGGAGCCACTGCCATCGCCGCCTTCAATAAGGCCAAGGGGTTTGGTGAGAGAGAGGAAGGCGCGGTGCTGAGGCGATTCAACGGCGAGCTCGGAGATAACCGATGCCCAGACCGAGACCAGATCCTCGATAGCTAAAAGTGCCATAAACCCCTCAAATTCTTCATCCACATGTTTATCCACAGCCTGTGGTCTAAACCCGTCCTTGAGCCTTTACTTGTCACCTAATTGTGAGGAATAGGGCTCAGGTCTGTGGATAGAGCCCGAAAGTAGGGGGTATTGAGGAGAAAAGCAAGTGGTTATCCACACCGCCCAAAATTCCTAAGCGTGAGCCTCTGATCTGCCCGGAACTGACTTTGACTCTTATCCACAACTACCCGTACCGTAAGCCCCTCACCAGCTGTGGCCCCGAAGGGGTAAACCCCGGGCGTATAAGGAGTTTTCATGTCAAAGCGTACTTTCCAACCTAACGTCCGTAAGCGTGCCAAGAAGCATGGCTTCCGCGCTCGCATGGCAACACGTGGTGGACGCGCAGTTCTCGCATCCCGCCGCGCTAAGGGTCGCACTCGTATCTCCGCTTAAGTACTAGAACCTTTTCAGGTCTATCTCGTGCTCTCAGCAGCGAATCGCCTTCGCGCCAGTAAAGATTTTGCACAAACAACCAAAACTGGATTTCGCGCTACCTCACATTCTTTAGTGCTCTATTTCCGCAGCGCTGAAAATTTAACTATCGCCCCTCAAGTAGGTCTTATTATCAATAAATCTGTCGGTGGCTCTGTCACACGTCACCGCATTGCCCGCCAATTACGCCACGCAATTAAAGATCACCTCTCCCTTTTTCCCAGCAACTCTCAGATCGTAATTCGCGTGCTCCGCGAGAAACCAGAATTCACGGCTGAGCTCTCCGAACTTGTAACCAAAGTACTTTCTAAAGCCGTGGTGAAGGCATGAAGTATTTATTTATTCTTCCCATCAAGATTTATCAAAAGACTTTATCTCCTATGTTTGGAGACCGCTGTAAATACTTCCCATCCTGTTCACACTACGCAGTTGATGCCTTTAATGAAAAGGGCGTTCTGCGTGGACTGCTGATGACTACTTGGCGCTTGCTTCGCTGCAATCCATGGTCACAAGGTGGAGTGGACTATGTATCCACTGCTGACAAATCAACAACCCGTACTGTTTTAATAGATCAAAAACTAGTAGGAGCTAACTAATGGGAAATATCCTAAAACCTTTGTATTACGCCGTTTCCTGGGTGATTGTTACCTTCCACTCTATTCTCGGCGCAGTATTCGGTAAGAACTCACATGAGTCCATCAAATGGTCACTCTCTATTATTGGTTTAGTAATCCTTATTCGTATTATTTTGATTCCACTCTTCGTGAAGCAGATTAAGAGCCAGCGTGCACTTACAGCTTTGCAACCACATATGAAAGCGATTCAAAAGAAATACAAGGATGATCGTCAGAAGCAATCAGAAGAGATGATGAAGCTCTACAAAGAGCACAAGACAAACCCACTCGCTTCTTGTTTCCCTATCATCGCGCAAGCACCAATTTTCTTTGCGCTCTTTACTGTTCTTAACGGAATCGCACACAACCACCCACACGGTGTCCTTAAAGGCGATTTGCTGATTTCAGCACAGAACGCAAAGTTCTTTGGTGCTGATCTTTCTAGCTCATTCTTAAGTACAGGAACAAACACTCAAACAAAGATAGTCACCATTTTGTTAATTGCATTTATGTCCTTAACAACCTTTACAACTCAACGCCAGTTGATGGTTAAAGGAATGCCAAAGATGGATTCTTCAAACAATATGATGCTTCAACAACAGAAGATCATGTTGTATGTCTTCCCAGTCATCTTTGCTGTCTCGGGTGTTAACTTCCCTGTTGGTGTTCTTATTTATTGGTCGACCACAAACTTATGGACACTCGGACAACAGTTCTATGTCATCAAGCGAAACCCAACTCCTGGCTCACCTGCATATGAAGAGTTACAAGCAAAACGAAAGGCCAAGGGCGAGTTCAGTGCGACCGATGCCTTGGGCGCTATCGAATCTGAGATTCCAGTAGAAGCCCCTAAGCCAGCCCAACGCCAACAGCCAAAAAAGGGTAAAAAGAAGAAATAACTTTCAACCCCAAAAATAGGGGCAATAACGCATAAAAGGTATAAAAACCCCATAATCACTAGATTTACACCAACTGGAGGAAAAATGAGCGAAACAATCGAAGTTAAAGACGAAGCAGAGAAGGCCCCTAAGAAGAGCCTGGTTGCACACCTTGAAGAAGAGGGCGATGTAGCTGCCGACTACCTAGAGGCGCTATTAGATATTGCCGATCTAGATGGCGATATCGATATCGATGTAGAAAATGACCGCGCCTCCCTAGCAATTGCTGGTGGAGCACTAGGTCACCTGGTTGGCGAGCGCGGTGAAGTCCTCGACTCTCTCCAAGAGCTCACTCGCTTGGCTGTGCAGACCTCCCTTGGAGAGCGCTCACGCCTTATGCTCGATATCGATAACTTCCGCAGCGACAAGAAGGATGAGCTTTCAAAGCTTGCCCATGAGGTAGCAGAAGAGGTCAAGGCTGGTGGCGTCAACGTCAAGCTTCGCCCAATGAACGCCTTTGAGCGCAAGGTCATCCACGACACCATTCAAGAAATCGGCCTTACCAGCGAATCTGAGGGAGAAGATCCCAACCGCTGCGTAGTCGTCCTCGCTCCTTAATTCGCAAAAGCAGCGGCCAACCCCTAGATGTCAGTTTCACGTGAAACCTTGATTCCCACCTATTTTGGTGAGCGAAAAGAGGAGATCTCCCGCTATGCCGAAATTTTGGCAACTTGGGGAATTGAGCGTGGACTTATTGGCCCCAAAGAGGGCGATCGAATCTGGGAGCGGCATATAGCCAATTGCATCCCTGTTACTACCCTTATTGAAAAAGGGGCCTCCCTTCTCGATATTGGTTCAGGGGCAGGGCTGCCTGGAATAGTTATTGCACTCGCTAGACCTGAACTCAAAGTGACCCTTCTCGAGCCCCTTCAACGCCGATGCGACTTCCTTAATGAGGTAGTTGCCGAGCTCAAGCTAGATATCGCGGTGGCTAGAGGCCGGGCAGAGAGCTTTCGAGGTTCTTTTCAGGTAGTTACTGCTCGCGCAGTGGCTCCGCTCCCCAAACTGCTGACTGTTTCGTGGCACCTAGTTGCTCCAAGCGGGGCAGTTCTTGCCATGAAAGGGGAGGCGGCGCAGGCTGAGCTTGAAGAGGCAGAGGTAGAGGCGCGTAAAGTCTTTAAAAAGGTAGCAAAGTCCCAGGTACATGAGATTCAATTGGGTGAACTACCCCTTGCTCGCGTAGTAGAAATCAGAAAAGTTTAAGCAACCTTCAAAGACTGGTTAGATAGCCCCGTGGATGATTCACGTGAAACAGTGAAGGCTCAGAAGGTCATTGGCGTGCGCCGCCTTAAAGAGCCAATGCCCACCCCCCTCAAAACACGCATATTTACCATCGCCAACCAAAAAGGCGGGGTCGGCAAGACCACCACTACCGTCAATATTGCCGCCGCCTTAGCTATGGGTGGCCTTCGCACCCTGGTTATCGATCTCGACCCACAAGGCAATGCCTGTACCGCACTGGGCGTAGATCGTGAAGAGCTCGATGGCATGTTTCAGGTATTGGTCAATGACCAACCCATCTCCTCGATTGTCCAGAAAGTTGCCGGATTTCCGCACCTAGAGTGCGCCCCTGCAGATATTGAATTGCGTGGGGCCGAGATGTCGATGGCCAACTTTATTTCGGCGCAGACACGTTTGAAGTTAGCGCTAGATCTATTTTTATCAGAACGCGAAGCGCGCGGTGAACGAATTGATTATGTCTTTATTGATTGCCCGCCCAGCCTTGGTTTATTAACAATTAATGCACTAGCTGCAGCAGATGAAATTTTGATTCCAATTCAGTGCGAGTACTACTCCATCGAAGGTGTGAAGCTATTGAGTGAAACAGTGGATCAGATTGTGCGCACACAACTCAACAAAGATTTAGTTGTATCAACTGTTGTACTAACAATGTTTGATTCACGAACACGTCTTGCAAATGATGTTGCAAATTTAGCGAGGGCAACATTTCCACAACAACTCATTGATATCCCAGTACCACGCGCAGTGCGTGTATCTGAAGCGCCAGCATTTATGCAGACAGTAATGACATGGGATGCATCTTCACCAGGTGCAATCGCTTATATGGGAATTGCTCGCGAAATTGCACGTCGAGGTTCTGGCATACAACATGAAAACGGAGTGAGCGCATGAGTGCACGTAAAGGCGGATTAGGTCGAGGATTAGATCTATTAGTTCCGAACACCATTACTACTCCAACCGGTGTTGCAATTGCAGAGAATAATGAAGTTGATATCAATTCGATTATTCCTAACTCCAAGCAACCACGGACAGTCTTTGATGAAGATGCACTAACCGAACTTGCCGCTTCCATTAAAGAAGTGGGCGTCTTACAACCTCCTGTGGTTCGCGATTTAAAAAATGGTCAATACGAATTAATTATGGGAGAGCGCAGATTGCGCGCCTCCAAACTTGCTGGCCTAAAAACAATTCCAGTAATTATTCGCGCGACTCCAGATAATGAATTACTTCGCGAAGCGCTTCTTGAGAATATTCATCGGAGCCAACTCAATCCATTGGAAGAAGCTGCTGCTTATCAAAATCTTATTAACGACTTTGATTACACCCACGATGTCCTTGCAACCAAAGTAGGTAAGTCTCGTTCGGCAATCACCAATACTTTGCGCTTGCTTAATTTGCCGGCCGCAGTTCAACGCCGCCTTGCAGCTGGCGTTCTCTCAGCAGGTCACGCCCGCGCATTATTAACTCTGGTTGATGAGAAAGAGATTGAAAAACTAGCGGCGCGCATTGTCGCCGAGGGCCTCAGCGTTCGCGCCACCGAAGAGATTGTTGCTACCGAACAAGGAAGCACAAAGACTGGCAAAGTGCGCCTCGGTAAGCATTTGTCGCCACGTTTAGCCGAAATTGCCTCACAATTGTCAGATAAGTTGGATACTCGAGTTCAAGTCGAGCTCGGCAAACAAAAGGGCAAAATCACTATCGAATTTGCAACACTAGAAGATCTCGAGCGAATTACAAAGATTATTTAATTCGCAATACCGCGAAGTGCCATCTCGTTCTTAATCACGCCACCCAAAGATTTCACGCCTTCACGAATTCGTTCTGGAGTTGGATAGCAATATGAAAGTCGCATCGACCAACTTCCGAGTCCATCTGCATAAAAAGCAGTGCCTGGCACATAAGCAACCTTGGCCACAATCGCCTTAGGAACTAGCGCCTTAGTATCAATCTCTGGTGGCAAAGTAACCCAGACATAAAATCCACCAGCAGGTTTTGTCCAAGTAGCACCTTCAGGGAAATATTTATCGAGTGATTCCAGCATGGCATCACGGCGCACTTGGTAGAGACCACAGAACGATGCGATTTGATCGCGCCATGGCTGGTCGGATAAATAACCAGAGATTGCTAATTGCGCAAAGTTAGATGGGCAAAGAATTGATGATTCCGAGGCAATAACCAATTTATCTTTAAGAGCTGGTGGCACTAGCGCCCAACCTACTCGGAAGCCAGGAACAATCGTCTTAGAGAACGACCCCAAATAAATAACATTTTCAGAATCTTCAGCACGCATCGCATTTGGCGATGGACCATCAAAACCAAGGAGACCATAAGGATTGTCTTCAACCACAAAAATACTTTCAGCCCGACAGATTTCAAGAATCTCAGTACGACGATCAGCCGGAAGAGTGACACCACCAGGATTTTGGTAATTAGGAATGAGATATAAGAATTTAATTTTGCGGCCAGTGGCGCGAGTAGAAGTAATTGCTTCACGGAGCGCACTTGGAATCAATCCCTTCTCATCCATCGCCACATGAACGACTTGTGCTTCGTATTGAGCAAATGTTCCGAGCGCACCCACATAAGAAGGAGCTTCAACTAGTACAACATCGCCTGGATCAATGAAAATACGGGAAATGAGATCGAGTGCTTGTTGCGACCCAGTTGTCACAATGACATCGTCGGGATGAGAATGAATACCTTCGAGCGCCATCATGTCGCAGATCTGCTCACGCAATTTAGGGTGGCCTTGGCCGCTGCCATACTGCAGCGCCTCTTGGCCGTTTTCGCGGACGAGCTTGCCCACAACATCAGCCATCATCTCCATGGGAAGGGCGGAGAGATTAGGCATGCCACCGGCGAGTGAGACGATATCTGGACGAGATGCCACAGCAAAGAGTGAACGAATCTCTGATTGCTTCATATGGGCCGCGCGATGAGCAAAGCGCTCAGTCAGATTGGCGGGAACCCCAGTATGAACTCTGGTCAGATCGCCATTGTCGCTAGCCATGCCGTAATTCTCGCACACCAATTGCGTGCCACGAGCAGTGATTATTTCTTGGCTATTTAGCTATTGAGAACGGAGCCCTGCGCGACGAAGGTCTGAAATCTTTAAAGTCCCAGTTTTAGCATCACTTTCGGCAGATAAATAGAGACGTTGAATTGCAATCATTAGTGATTCGACAATGGTCTCCCGAAAAACAGGATCAGCTAAACGCTTAGCATCACCAGGATTACTCAAATAACCCAAGTCAATTCGTACCGCTGGCGCCTTGGTCAGTCTCAGCAAATCCCAACTCTTGGCATGAGTTCGACAATTAAGCAGGTCGGAACGAGCGGTGATTTCTCGTTGTACTAGCGTCGCAAATCGCTCACCAACAACTGAGTGAACCCCGTGGTGTTCGCTTCCGTAATAGTAAGTAGCAATTCCTTGAGCGCTCTCATTCTTGTAATTATCAGTATGTATTGAAATTAAAAGGTCGGTATTTAATGAGTTAGCGAGAGTTATTCGCTCAGAATCAGTTGGTTTCTTTGTCGCGCTACGGGTAAGAAATACCGCAACTCCTAAGGCGATAAGACGCCCCTCTAAACGTTGTGCGATATCAAAGGCAATCTCTGCATCACTATCTTCACTACTGGGATCTAAAACAATAGTTTTATTAGCAAGAGCGGGGCCTCGGCCAACGCGCATTGCATCTTCACGTAGGCCAGTGGGTGCACCACCAGAAACTGTTTTTACTAAACGCAGCAGCGCCATAACTGTTGCTGGCCCACATGTGCCATCTACCTTCGTGCCCACAGACTTCTGGAATTCTTTCAGTGCTGACTCGGTCTTTGGGCCATAAAAACCATCGACTTTGCCGCAATCAAATCCCATTTGGCTTAAGCGATTTTGCAAAGCAGTGACATCATCACCACGCATCAGTGATTTTGATTGAAGCGAGAGAACGCGGTCCCCTAATTTCCACCGCGCATCTTCCAGGGCGCGAAGCGTGGTGCCACTAATAATTCCAGTGACAGTGAAACCGCGCTCCTGTTGAAATGCTTTAACGGCGCCGACTACTGCCTCATCAAAAGTAGATGTGGCAGCAGCCAGCAGACCAATGCGAGCGAGAGTATTTGTTACTTGCGCAACGACATCCCCATGATCGCCCAGTGAGAGATCAGAGTCAGCCATAAATTAGAGGTATTCGGCGAGTTCTTTAAGAAGTGCTGGCTTTGGCTTCGCGCCAACGATGGTCTTAACAACTTCGCCACCAACAAATACATTGAGGGTAGGAATCGACATGATTCCGTACTTCATTGCAATTGCTGCTTCTTCGTCGGTGTTGAGTTTTACAACTTTGATTTTGCCAGCGTGCTCGGTAGCAATCTCATCGACGATTGGACCAACTGCGCGACAAGGACCACACCACTCTGCCCAGAAATCAACTAGCACTGGTGTTGTGCTCTTAAGAACTTCGGCTTCGAAGTTAGCGACTGTTACTGCTTGTGCTGAGCTCATAGTTATCCTCTTTATTAGTTTTATTAGATTCGAATTTGAAAGTTATAGCCGAATTCTAGTTTCCGGCTAGCTTAATGTCCTGTTAGGAAACGCTCGGCATCGAGCGCCGCCTGGCAACCTGATCCCGCAGCAGTAATTGCTTGGCGATAGGTGTGGTCAACCAAATCTCCACAAGCAAAGACGCCGGCAAGGTTGGTCTTGGTGCTTCGACCCACAACTTCGACATAACCCTCGGCATCCAAATTAACTTGTCCAGTGAGAAGTTCAGAGCGAGGCACATGTCCGATGGCTACAAAAAGTCCATCAAAGTTTCGCTCCGACTCTGTGCCATCAACAGTGTTCTTTAATTTGAGGCCAGTCATAGATTCTGCGCCGAGCACATCGATAACTTCGGTGTTCCATACGAATTCAATCTTTGGATTAGCCATTGCGCGATCAGCCATAATTTTTGAGGCGCGCAAAGTATCGCGACGATGAATCAGCACAACCTTGCTGGCAAAACGGGTAAGAAAGTTTGCTTCTTCCATTGCAGAATCTCCGCCACCAACAATGGCAACTTCTTTTTCACGGAAGAAAAAACCATCGCAAGTTGCGCACCAAGAAACACCTCGTCCAGAGAGACGCTTCTCGTTAGTGAGACCAATTTCCTTATAAGCAGAACCGGTTGCGAGAATGACAGATTTTGCTTGAAGCGTATTTCCGGATCCATCGACAAGAGTTTTAATCTCGCCATCAAGTTTCATTTCAACAATATCATCGGTTACTAATTTTGCTCCGAATTTTTCTGCCTGCTTACGCATGTTATCCATAAGATCAGGACCCATAACGCCATCTGGAAAACCAGGAAAATTCTCAACATCAGTAGTGTTCATAAGCGCGCCACCAGCAGTAATAGAACCTTCGTAAATAACTGGATTTAACTGCGCACGCGCTGCATAAACAGCGGCGGTATAGCCAGCAGGTCCCGAACCAACAATGACAACATCATGAATTTCGCTCATATCCGAACCTTATCTATTACTACTTCTTACGAGATGTTAGAACCGCGAAGAGATTGGTGACTTCGCTTATGCGTAGCAACTTTGCTAAGAATAAATAGCCGATTCCACTGAAGATAAGAACCTCAAGGAGGTGAGAGATATTCCCGCCAGGAAGATGGCGTTGGAGAATATGCATAGGAAACCCGACCAAGAAGCTGGCGCCAAGGAGTTTGCCGTAGAGCCCAAATATTTCGCGGAGGCGAATATTGATCTCATACCGACGAAGCATGCGCAGGGTGCTAAACGCACCAAGGTAATAACTCGCACTGAGTGCGGCACCGAGCCCCACGGTTACCCATTTGGCATCGAGGAAAACTGCCGCAGCCACACAGAGGAGTGAGCCGAAGATATTCATGATCAGATTACTGAGAACCTGAAGCTTCACATTTTCAAAAGCGTTGAGTCCACGAAGGGCAATTAGATTGATACTCATTGGGGCTAATCCCAATCCAAGTGCAGCGAGAACGCGACCAATGTATTGGGCATCGCCATCCGGGATTCCCATAAACAGTGCGCGGGTAATTATTGGACCAAAGAGGAAGAAAGCAACAGAGCTAGGAACCGTCACGATTCCGACCAAGCGAATAGCTTTAATTAATTGGTCATGGACTAAATCCGGACGCTTATCGTGCACAAAACCAGCCAGCGCCGGTAGGAGCGCAGTAACTATTGAAATCGTGATGACTGAATGTGGCAACATCCAAATAAGCAGTGCGTTGGAGTATGGACTAAATCCCACGCCAGTCGTGATGCCCTCAGCGAGTGAGTGAACAGCGGCGCGAGTAGAGAGATTTACTGTTATTAAATAACTAATTTGAGAGATGGCAGCGAACGCGAGTGTCCATGAAGCGAGGTGCACTGATTTACGCATCGAAGGATCGCGCCAGTCAAAACGAGGCGAGATGCGAATACCGGTCCTTTTAATAACTGGAATCAGGATTAACGCTTGCGCCACAAAGCCGGCCGTTGTTCCCAGTCCCAACCAAGCTACTTGGCTTGAAGAGATTGTTCCTACAGTGAGATCGTGTGAACTCTTGAGAAACCAAGTAAAAATTACTATCGCAATGAGATTGTTTAATACTGGCGCCCACATCATCGGGCCGAATTTATTCTTAGCATTAGCTACTTGGCTTAAGAGCGCATATAAACCCATAAAGAGTATTTGCGGTAAGCAATAACGCATAAAGGAGACCGTCAAATTAAATTCTGGTCTTCCCACATATTCGGTAGCAAATATTCTGACTAATATCGGCGCACCAACTGTAGTTAAGAGAACTAACCCAGCTAAAAGAACCGTCGTAGCAGTAACCAAGCGAGAGATAAATGCATCTCCGCCATCGCTATCTTTAGTTGAGCGAACAATTTGCGGGACAAAAACCGCGGTAAGCGCGCCGCCAATAATTAAGTTATAGAGAATATTGGGCATAGTGTTGGCGACATTGAAAGTATCACCAAGAATTGTGGTGCCGAGAACGGCAACAAGAAGTAAGCCGCGAACTAGGCCGGTAATACGAGAAACAATCGTTCCTGCTGCCATCACCGCAGATGAACGCGCAAGTGAAATTTTTGTCATTTGCGCGCCTTCCGGATTCGGCGAGCACTCTGAACCATTGCGGCAACGAAGAGCACGATTGCTGCTCCGGTAGTAAACCAGGTCGCAACCGGGCTAATCACCGAAAGAGTTAATGGAAAGTTAGTGGGCTCACTCAAGACTGCCCCCTGGGCATTGCGAATAGTGATCATTAAGGCCGATTGCCCTGGAGTGATTACTTGTACTGGCACCTTTATTTGGACTTTAGATTTACCTGGCAACGTTAAATCAACTGGCGCGCTTGGTGTCGTTATACGACTATTGGCAGCTTCTACATAAATCTTTAACTTCGCTTCACCAATAAAGTCATTGATGACAGTAACTGGAAGATTTTGCCGCTCTGAAGTCACCGTAAATTTGCTCGACGATAATCGAATCTTGTGTGAGAGCGCGTAAGTCGTAGCTGTTGTATCTCGCGCCAAGTATTCCCGCCTTGGCGTCGTGAGATCAGGATTAAGTACCGAGGCGCTACGAAGGCGATATTTCTCTAAATCTTCACCGCTCATAAAACTTGCAGTCGCATTAATGATTTTCTTGCCATCGACAAATGATTGATAAACCAGCGAATTTAAATGGAATTCGCTGTTATTGGTAAAAGCAATGGAGACTGAAATCGGACGATTGAGAATGGTTTGAAGTTTTTCAGCGCCCACGGTCAGAAAGTAGCTTTCATCATGCGGAGAAAGTTTATGAATCCAATATCCCGAGGGGTTGCCATACGGCATCGCAATAATGTGATCATTTCGGGTGACGCTCTTTAACCGAGCCAACCAAATTTGCGCCGCCGTTGTTCCGACACCTTCTGTGCCATCAGCCAGAAGATATGGAGCAGACATAGCCTGCACTTCTTCCACTAACGCAGGGTCAATCTGCCAGATTCGTGGAGATGAAAGTGGTGCGAATATTTTTTTACCTAAAACTCCATCATAAGAAATAAGAGTTGCTAATTCATCATCGATAAATGCACCATCAAGCTGGCGATGTGTTGGCTCGGTAATGGTGATGATATTTGCAGCACTTGCACTAGGTACTACAAAAAGAGTTGCGGTGATAACTAGGAAGAAGACACTCAAGACTCTCTTCATATTTTTAACTCACCAGATTTAGCAATCAATTTCTTCTCATCCGGATAAGCCAACATGGAGACGATCTCTTCCAGCGGGAACCAGCCCACATCATCAACTTCTGTGATTTGTGGTGCGAGCACCCCACCAGTCTCTTTAAATAAATAGTGATGGACAGTTTTATGAATTCGTTTGCCGCCAGCCATAAACCAGAAATCAATCACACCTAAGGCGTGCGAAATCTCGCTTTCAATACCGGTCTCTTCGCATACTTCTCGAATCGCTGCTTGCTCTGGAGTTTCGCCTTCTTCAATATGCCCCTTAGGAAGTGACCAGAGCAGGCGTTCACCTTTACTGTCCTTCAAATCTTTTCGGCCAATGAGTAGGCCTTTAGTTCCAGTGGCATCGATAACTAGTCCACCCGCACTAACTTCATCTACCCGCTTGGTGTATTTAGGATATTTAGCTGGCTTGCCATTTTTATTAGGCGCTACTTTTTTAGCAGGAGCAGCACCATCGCTTGTGGGTGCAACAGAAGTGTTGTTGGGTGAGTGTGAACCTGCCGGGCGCCTTCTTCTGCGCTTTTTCCGCTTTACAGATGGAGCAGAAACGGCTTCGCCACCCGCACCAGGTGCCGGGGTCATAGTGCAAGGGTACTGCTCTAACCTTGCCTATGTGATGATGCAGAGCCCGAAAGAGATTGCGATTGCGCATGCCACTGAGGCGCTGCTCGCGGGCGCTCCAATTGCACTTGAGCTCGCCAGTAAATTTAAAGAGGCTGGCCACACCCTCGCTCTTGTTGGAGGACCAGTTCGTGATGCAATTCTTGGTCGACTCGGAAATGATTTAGATTTCACAACAAGTGCTCGCCCTGAAGTAACTGCAAAAATCATGAAGAAGTGGGCGGATGCAGTGTGGGAGACCGGCGCACAATTTGGCACGATTGCGGGCAAGCGTGGCGATCTCACCATCGAGATAACAACATATCGCAGCGAAAGTTACGACCCAACAAGTCGCAAACCAGATGTGGATTTTGGAGAGAGCATCGAAGGTGATTTAGGTCGTCGCGACTTCACCATCAATGCAATGGCGCTAGAGCTCACCACCGAGACACCTACATTTATAGATCTTTATGATGGAATCTCCGATTTAGCTAAAGGTGTATTGCGCACCCCCGGAAAGGCTGAAGATTCATTCTCTGATGATCCATTGCGCATGATGCGTGCTGCGCGTTTCGCCGCACAATTGAATTTCACGCCAGATCCCGCATTAGTACAAGCAATTGAATCGATAGCGCCACGAATCTCAATAATTTCGGCAGAGCGAGTTCACGATGAACTTATTAAATTAATAATGTCGAACCACCCTCGGGTTGGACTCTCCATTCTCGTGGAATCCGGATTAGCAGCAATCGTTCTTCCTGAACTTCCGCAACTCAAACTAGAGATTGATGAACACCATCATCACAAGGATGTGTATGAACACACGTTGACCGTCCTTGAACAAGCAATCGCACTCGAAGAACGATTGGGCGGACCCAATCTTGTAATTCGATTAGCTGCCTTGCTCCATGACATCGGTAAGCCGCGTACTCGCGAGCACATTCCAGGTGGCGGCGTTTCCTTCCACCACCATGAAGTAGTTGGCGCCCGCATGACTAAGGAACGTTTACGCGCTCTTCGCTTTAGTAATGAAATTATTAAAGATGTCTCCACTCTCGTCTTTCTCCACCTTCGCTTCCATGGATATGGAACAGGAGAGTGGACCGACTCTGCTGTGCGTCGATACATTCGAGATGCTGGCGATTTACTAGTACATCTCCATGTTCTTACTCGCGCTGATTGCACAACCCGAAATAAGAATAAAGCTGAGAAATTAGCAAAGACTTACGATTCATTGGAAGAGCGAATCGCTGCCCTCATGGAAGAGGAAGAGCTCAATAAAATCAGGCCCGATCTTGATGGCCTTGCCATCATGAAAATTCTAGGAATTGCGCCATCTCCGCTTGTGGGTAAGGCATATCAATACTTATTAGATATGCGGATGGAGCAAGGCCCACTCGGAGAAGAGCGAGCGACGAAAGAGTTACTTACTTGGTGGAGTCAGCAAAAAAAGTAGCTTTACGAAGCACGACAATTGCGCCGACCCAATAAGCACCAGCAATGCAGAGCGGTAGCGCATGTGAATTGCCTGATTTGGGAAGAATTGCCGCGGCAATAAGTGCGCCGATCATAATTGCAGCGTTGACGGCTACATCGTAAAAAGCAAAGATTCGACCGCGGTATTCATCCTGAATTTTAGATTGCACCAGGGCATCATTAGTTACTTTTAACGCTTGACCAAAGAGCCCTACAAAGAAAGCGGAGAGAATAAAGAAGAACTGCCCATGTCTAATTCCAAAGAGAATTAAAAATGGAGTGGGGCCAATTAATGAAATTCGAATCCATTTATGTCGTCCAAGAATCGAAACTGCCCACGGACTAATAAGGGAACCAATACCTACACCAACTCCAGCGATTGCTAAGGC
>CANBVO010000024.1 GCA_947372915.1 Actinomycetota bacterium
ATCAAGCAAGATGAAAAGATCTTGGTAGATACTCGTACCGGGGATTACCTCGGCCGCGCCAACTAAGTGAGCGCCCGAAGTAAGGCGCGAAAGCGCGCGCTGGATATTCTCTTTGAATCTGATATTCGAAAGAGTTCTGCCTTAGAACTGTTGAGTGCGCGTCCACCAGAAGATCTCTCTCAGGGTGAATATTCGACCTCGCTCGTTAGTGGAGTTGTTGAGCATCAAGAGAAGATAGATGAGTTAATCGTGACCTATGCCCAAGGTTGGGATATGGATCGAATGCCTGCTATCGATCGAAATATCTTGCGCATTGCAATCTATGAGATTTTATGGCGAAGCGAGATTGATGACAGCGTTGCAGTCTCCCAAGCGGTAGAACTTGCCACTGATCTCTCAACAAAGGATTCGGCTGCATACATCAATGGAGTTCTGGGTCGCATAATTATTCTCAAACCGTCATTCGCCATTTAGGTGATTCGTTAAGCGGCTCCCAGTATTAGTTTGTGGGTAAGAAGCCATTCGTGAACAGCGCTCTCGCTCATAGAGAGCAATAAGCCCAACAGAGCGATATCTGATATCCGGAGTGAGAGAACTTCGCCATTCCAATCCCGCCGCTTGGCGCAGAGTGCTCCAAGAAAGCTCTTGAGGAGAGTTGTTCGTTCATCGGAGAAGGCAAGCGCAGCGAGAGCTCGCATATCGAGAATTGTTCGAGATGATGATGTTGCTGAGTCCATCGATTCGGAATTAAGACCCAAAAGCTGGTCGAGCGGAACCTGGTAGAACTGGGCTAGCGCGATTGCTTTATTGAGCGAGAGCGAGCGATCGCAACGCTCGTAGGAACCAATTACTACCGCCTTCCACCTACCGTTTGAGCGTTCTTCGACCTCTTTTAGGGTGAGTCCCTGCTGCTTGCGGATGGCACGAAGTGAGGCGGCGATGGCTTTGATATCGATGTCGGCGGTTGTAGTCATCTCGGGAGGATAGCCAGGCGCGCCGCTATGGATATTTACTTATCCACAAGTGCTAGGGTTGCACCCGTAACAGCACGTCCTTTAATAACCGTCCAGAGAGGCGGAGAAGGAGAGCGATGAGTCGCATCTTGGATTCCGGCGATATTGGCCGAGCACTAAAACGTATTGCTCACGAAATTATTGAGCACAATCAAGGCACATCAAAAATCACCATTCTGGGTATTCCGACGCGCGGCGCCTACTTAGGCGAACGATTGGGCAAAATCTTGGGAGAGATTGGTTCACCCACTCCCGTGGGGACTCTCGACATCACTTTGCATCGCGATGATCTCCGTCTGCGCCCACCCCGTCCACTCCTTGAAACACTTATTCCTTCCGAGGGAATTGAAGGCCGTCACGTGATTTTGGTCGATGACGTGCTTTATTCCGGAAGAACTATTAGAGCCGCGCTAGATGCAATCGGTGAGATTGGCAGACCAGCATCAGTTCAGCTCGCAGTTCTGGTTGACCGAGGCCATCGCGAACTTCCGATTCGGGCGGATTACGTCGGCAAGAATATTCCCACCTCGTCAACTGAAAGCATCAAGGTTTTGTTGAGTGAAGTCGATGGCGAAGACGGCGTAGATATTGAGGCCGCAAAATGAAAAACCACCTGCTGAGCATTAATGATCTTTCGCGAGAAGAGGCAATTTCACTTCTCACCACTGCCCGAGAATTAGGAAAGGTGAGTGAAGGTGGGCACAAGAAACTCCCTACCTTGCGCGGGCGAGCTGTTGTTAATCTCTTCTTTGAAGATTCGACTCGAACTCGTATCTCTTTTGAATCAGCTGCTAAGCGGCTCTCGGCCGATGTCATCAACTTCAGCGCCAAGGGTTCAAGCGTAAGCAAGGGGGAGAGCTTAAAGGATACTGCTCAAACACTTCAAGCAATGGGCGCAGATGCAGTCGTCATTCGTCACAGCGCGAGTGGCGCGGCTCAACGCCTTGCAGATTCGGGATGGATTTCGGCCTCAGTGATCAATGCTGGAGATGGAACACATGAACATCCGACACAGGCTCTGCTTGATGCTTTCACTATCGGCGAGCGATTTGGAATAGATGATTTCAACTTCGCTGGACTTGAGATAGGCATCGTCGGCGATATCTTGCACTCGCGCGTAGCTCGAAGCAACGTCTTACTTCTCAAAAAGCTCGGCGCGAAAGTTACCTTGATTGCACCTCCAACACTTCTACCGGTTGGAGTTGAAAACTGGGGCGTTGACGTGAGTTATGACTTCGATGCGACGCTACCTCGCCTAGATGTTGCCATGATGCTCCGCATTCAAAGCGAACGAATGAACGACTCCTTCTTCCCATCGGCGAGAGAGTATTCCCGAGGATTTGGGCTAGATCTGAGCCGACTGCATTCAATTAAGAAGGATGGCATCGTGATGCATCCGGGTCCCATGAACCGTGGATTAGAGATTTCTGCAGACAGCGCTGATTCCATGCAATCAGTTGTACTTGCCCAAGTCACCAATGGAGTGCTTGTGCGAATGGCAGTTTTGTATCACTTACTAGCAGGAGCGGTGAACTAATGAAATATTTAATTCAAGGTGGGGAATTAGCTAATGGTTCCAAAGTTGATCTGATGATCGACAAGGGAGTAATTGTTGAAGTAGGTTCAAACCTTTCTGTTGATGGCGCTGAGACCATTGATGCAACTGGAATGAAGGTTCTTCCTGGGTTAGTAGATTTGCATACTCATCTGCGTGAGCCTGGACGCGAAGATTCAGAGACGGTACTCACTGGAAGTAAGGCTGCAATTGCCGGCGGCTTTACTGCCATTTCGGCAATGGCGAATACAACGCCAGTCGCCGATACTGCTGGAGTTGTGGAGCAAGTTTTTCGCCTGGGGCAAGAAGCGGGCCTTTGCGATGTCTTTCCGGTTGGTGCAGTTACCCAAGGACTAGCCGGAGAACAACTTGCAGAAATTGGCGCGATGGCAAACTCCGCGGCGAAGGTCCGGATTTTCAGTGATGATGGAAAATGCGTCTTCGACCCTTTGATCATGCGTCGCGCGCTGGAATACGTGAAGACATTTAATGGCATCATCGCTCAACATGCTCAAGAGCCACGATTAACTGTCGATGCTCAAATGAATGAAGGAATCATCTCTTCCGAGCTCGGGCTCAAGGGCTGGCCAGCGATTGCAGAAGAGGCCATCATTGCGCGGGATATTCTCTTAGCTGAACATGTGGGCAGTCGTCTTCATATCTGCCATCTCACCACCGCTGGGGGAGTCGATCTCGTTCGTTGGGCAAAATCTCGTGGCGTTAATGTGACAGCAGAAGTAACACCACACCACCTGCTTCTCACTGATGAAATGGTCGTGGGTTATGACGCGGTCTATAAAGTAAATCCACCTTTGCGCACTTTAAAAGATGTTGACGCTCTTCGCACCGGTCTCGCCGATGGCACCATCGATATCGTTGCAACCGATCATGCGCCTCACCCCTCTGAAGATAAAGATTGCGAGTGGCAAGCTGCTGCATTTGGAATGCTTGGGTTGGAAACCGCCCTCTCGGTTGTCGTCAAAACCATGGTGGAGACAAAACTTATGGGATGGGAGGATCTGGTTGATCGCATGTCCATCACCCCTGCCAAAATTGCGGGTTATCTCAATCACGGTCAAGAATTCAAACCGGGCGCTGTGGCCAATCTCATCATCGTTGATCCTTCAGCTAAAAAACGGGTGGACCGCAATAAGATGGCATCCAAGAGTCGTAATACTCCGTATCACGATATGGAGCTACCCGCTCAGGTTACCCATACTTTCTTCAACGGCAAGCTAGTGCACTCACTAGAAGGGATTACTGAATAATGAGTAAAGCCTTCTTGGTACTTGATGATGGTGCAATCTTTGAGGGTGAAAGTTGGGCCGCCATTGGTGAAACTTTTGGTGAAGCAGTTTTTTCTACTGGGATGACTGGCTACCAAGAGACTTTGACCGATCCTTCGTATCGCAAGCAGGTGGTCATTATGACTGCGCCTCATATTGGTAATACCGGCATGAATCGCGCCGACGAAGAGTCGAAGCAAATTTGGGTCTCAGGTTTCGTTGTTCGAAATCCATCACCCAGAGTCAGTAACTGGCGCTCCGAAAAAAGCCTGGAAGATAGCCTGATTGATGCGGGAGTGATTGGGATTCGCGGTGTTGATACCCGAGCGATTACCCGACACCTCAGAGATCGTGGCGCAATGCGCGTAGGAATTTTCAGCGGAGCTGAACTCTCTCGTGAAGAGATGGTCATTCGGGTTCGCAAGTCGCCACAAATGAGCGGTGCATTTCTTGCTGAGGATGTCTCCACACCAACGAAATACATAGTGGCTCCGCCAGCCGGCGTCGAAAAGAAATTCACTGTTGCTGCGATTGACCTGGGCATTAAGGCAGCTACTCCACGAGAGATGGCCGCTCGAGGAATCGAAGTTCACGTCTTTCCATTGTCCGCAACCATCGCCGATATCGAAGCAATTAATCCTGATGGGGTATTTCTTTCGAATGGCCCTGGCGATCCAGCGACGATGACTGAAGTCATTACCACTGTTCGACATTTCCTTAGCGAGAAGACGCCGGTCTTCGGAATTTGTTTTGGGCACCAAATTATCGGTCGCGCCCTCGGCTTTGAGACCTATAAGTTGCCCTTTGGACATCGCGGAATTAACCAACCTGTCAAAAATTTGCAAACATCTCAGGTTGAAATCACAGCACATAATCACGGCTTTGCCGTATCAGCGCCCATAGAAGGTAATTTCACTACGGTGTATGGCGCCGGCTATGTTAGCCATATCTGTCTCAACGACAATGTAGTCGAAGGCTTAGAGCTCCTCGAGACTCCGTGTTTCTCTGTCCAATATCATCCTGAAGCAGCTGCGGGTCCACACGATGCAAATTATCTCTTTGACCATTTCGTAGAACTGATGGAGAAGGTGAAGACAAATGCCTAGAGATACCTCCATTAAGAGTGTTTTAGTTATTGGCAGTGGTCCGATTGTTATTGGTCAAGCATGCGAATTCGATTATTCGGGTACACAGGCTTGCCGAGTACTTCGAGCCGAAGGTATTCGAGTAATTCTGATTAACTCCAATCCCGCGACCATCATGACTGATCCCGAATTTGCGGATGCAACCTATATCGAACCTATTACGCCCGAGGTAATAGAGAGCATTATTCAAAAAGAGAAGCCGGATGCCATCCTGGCAACCCTGGGCGGTCAGACTGCGCTCAATGCAGCTATGAGTTTGTATGAGCGTGGAAGTCTCGAAAAACTTGGGGTCAAACTTATTGGCGCAGATATTCCTGCCATCAAGCGAGGCGAAGATCGAGAAGTCTTTAAAACCATCGTTGAGAAAGTCGGGGGAGAGTCAGCTAAATCTGCCATCTGTCACACGATGGAAGATTGCTTGAAGGCTGTTGTCGAACTTAAGTACCCAGTTGTTGTGCGACCTTCGTTCACCATGGGTGGCTTAGGTTCAGGCATTGCTTACGATCAAGCCGAGCTCGAACTCATTGCTGGTGCCGGACTTCGTCATAGTCCAACTACCGAAGTACTTCTCGAAGAATCCATCATTGGTTGGAAAGAATACGAACTAGAGGTGATGCGGGATCATAAAGATAACGTAGTCATCGTTTGTAGTATCGAAAATATTGATCCTATGGGTGTGCACACGGGCGATTCCATAACTATTGCGCCGGCAATGACTCTGACGGATGTTGAATTTCAAAAGCTGCGCAACCTTTCGATCGAAATCATCCGCGAGGTCGGGGTAGCAAGTGGCGGTTGCAATATTCAATTTGCGGTTAACCCAGCCGATGGCCGCATCATCGTGATTGAGATGAACCCTCGTGTTTCTCGTTCCTCTGCGCTAGCCTCAAAGGCAACCGGATTTCCGATTGCAAAATTCGCTACCAAATTGGCAATTGGTTATACCTTGGACGAAATCACCAATGACATAACTAAATCGACTCCGGCGTCATTCGAACCAACCCTTGATTACATCGTCGTTAAAGTCCCTCGCTTTGCCTTCGAAAAGTTCCCGGAAGCCGATATTCGCTTAACCACCACAATGAAGAGCGTTGGCGAGGCGATGGCTATCGGTCGCAGCTTCCCTGAGGCTCTGCAAAAAGCTCTTCGTTCGGTAGAGAAGAAGGGAACGTCCTTCTCTTGGTCGAGCGAAGGAAGCTCTCTCGATGAACTCATGAATTCGATCCGGATTCCTACCGAGTTTCGACTCCAACAAGTTCAGCGCGCGCTCTATCTCGGAGCTTCAATCGAAGATGTGTTCGTTGCCACGAAGATTGATCCGTGGTTCCTGAGTCAGATTGAAGAGATCAATCAGATTGCTCGAAATATCAAGACCTCCGGAGAGCTCACTGAAGCGTCACTTCGATGGGCAAAGTCCAACGGATTTTCAGATCTACAGCTCGCCGATATCCTCGATAAGCCGGTCGCTGACATAACCGCTACTCGCCATCGTCTGGATATTCGTCCGGTCTATAAGACGGTAGATACCTGCGCAGCAGAGTTTGAAGCATTCACCCCATATCACTACAGCAGTTATGACGTAGAGACTGAAGTGGAACCTCGCACCAAGCCGGCCATCATCATTCTCGGCAGCGGACCAAATCGCATCGGTCAAGGTGTGGAATTCGACTATTCCTGCGTGCACGCATCATTTGCGTTACGTGAGGCTGGCTTTGAAACCATCATGATCAACTGCAACCCAGAAACAGTTTCTACCGATTACGACACTTCTAATCGTCTCTATTTTGAACCATTGACGTTGGAAGATGTGCTGGAAGTTATTCATGCCGAATCTCTAGCGGGCCCGATTGTCGGAGTAATTGCTCAACTAGGAGGTCAGACTCCACTTGGTCTTGCTCGTGGTCTGATGGAGGCAGGTGTCACCATCTTGGGTACATCGCCTGATGCCATCGATTTAGCAGAGGAGCGAGGCGCCTTCGGAGAAATTCTTCGAGTCAATTCACTTCACGCCCCAGAATTTGGAATGGCGAACTCATATCCAGAGTCGCTCGAGATTGCGCACCGAATCGGTTATCCAGTTCTTGTGCGCCCATCCTTTGTTCTTGGCGGACGCGGCATGGAGATTGTTTACGATGACACCTCTCTGGAAGGATTCATTGCCAAGGCAACTGAAATTACTCCAAATCATCCTGTACTCATTGACCGATTCCTCGATGATGCGATCGAAATCGATGTCGATGCCCTCTTTGATGGCGATCAGCTCTACCTCGCTGGCCTGATGGAGCATATTGAAGAGGCTGGAATCCATTCAGGTGATAGCGCATGTGTGCTCCCTAGTTATTCAATTTCCACCTTCATGAAAGAGAAGGTCCGCGCGGCAACTGAAAAGATTGCTCGTGGTGTCAATGTTCGTGGTCTCATCAACATTCAATTTGCAATCACCAATAATGGATTGGTTGATGAAGAGCTATATGTCATTGAAGCTAATCCTCGAGCTTCTCGAACCGTACCTTTTGTCAGCAAGGCAACGGGGGTTCCATTAGCAAAGGCTGCCGCTCTTATCTCTTCCGGGCAGAGTATCAGCGAGCTACGAACAAGTGGTTTGCTCCCTGCATCTGGCGATGGAATCACGCATGGCGTTTCGGTCAAGGAGGCGGTACTTCCGTGGAACCGATTCCGCAGAATTGATGGAACCGGTGTTGATTCCGTTCTCGGGCCAGAGATGCGTTCAACGGGTGAGGTTATGGGAATAGCTGCCACCTTTGGTGAGGCATATGCCAAGAGTCAGAGCGCTGCATTCGGAACCCTGCCCAGCTCTGGAAATGTCTTTCTTTCTCTCTCCGAGCGAGACAAGGAGGCGAGTGTCGATTCAGCTCGCACTCTTGTTGAACTTGGCTTCACCCTAGTCACGACGCAAGGAACACATGATTTCCTCGCTACTCATCAGATTTCTTCGCGACTGGTTCGAAAGAACTCTGAGGGCCGAGGTGCAGATGGAAGCGCGACCTGCGTTGATCTCATTAACGCCGGTGAAATCAAACTCGTTATCAATACGCCACTAGGTCGGGGTTCTCGGCATGATGGTTGGATGATTCGCACCGCTGCCATCCAGCGTTCTGTTCCATGTATAACAACGATTGCAGGTTTTAAGGCTGCGGTTGCAGGTATCGCTGAGCTCAACGGTAAAGCCTTCAGCATTGCTTCGATTCAGGAATGGTTGGCGATTCATGAGTAGCATCAATCGAAGCGCTTCCAATGTCTATGCCGAAATTACCAGCAATCGCAAAGCTGGCGCTTATCACCACATCGCGCTGAGCGTTGGCGAGATGGCAGCTCATGTACGACCTGGTAATTTCGTTGCGATTTCAGTCGGCGGCGAAGGAAGTTCCATGGTGCTTCGTCGTGCCTTCGCTATCTATCGAAGTGTGGATTTAGGTAATGGCCAAGGGCAAATTGAACTTGTTGTGGCTCCACATGGTCAAGGATCGACTTGGGTAGCAAGTCAGCCGGTCGGAGCAAAACTGAATGTAATTGGCCCACTGGGCACCGCCTTTGGAATACCTACCGAACCAGTGCGCGCACTCCTTGTTGGCGGAGGTTATGGCAGTGCACCACTCTTCGGACTCTCTGAAGTTCTCAAAGCGCGCGGTTGTCGGGTAGATATGGTTCTGGGTGCAAGTACTGCAATGAAGATTTATGCACCACTCGAAGGCAAGCGCTCAGTTAATGCACTGACAATCACGACCGAAGATGGATCCACGGGTATTCAAGGCCGAGTGAGCGATGTAATCCCAGATATCATTGATACCAATAATATTGACATTATTTACTCCTGCGGCCCAATGGGAATGTTGCAGGCAATTACTGATATTGCGCGCGCGAAAGAAGTAATGCATCAATGCGCAGTTGAGGAATCCATGGCGTGTGGCATTGGCGTATGTATGACCTGCGTTCTTCCGGTCCGGGGTGAAGATGGAGTAATCCGCATGCTTCGATCCTGTATCGATGGTCCAGTCATGGATGGCGCGGATGTCATCTGGGAGAGCAAACGCACCATCCCAGAAGGGACGTGGGGCGCATGAGTGATTTTGATTTCCATACTCATCTCGGGGCGGCACGTTTCAATAACCCTATTTTTACGGCATCTGGCTGTGCCGGATCCGGCAAAGAACTTTCGCAATTCTTTCCCCTCGAGAATTTGGGAGCGGTTGTCACAAAGTCAATCATGCTTAAACCTCGCTCTGGTCGAGCAACTCCACGAATGGCCGAAACACCCAGTGGCATGCTTAATTCCATTGGACTGCAAGGCCCTGGTATTGATCTCTTTCTCGAAAACGATATCCCGTGGTTGGTATCGCAAGGTGCAACAACTGTCGTAAGCATTGCGGGGGAGACGGTCGAAGATTACGCGATTCTTGCGCGTCGACTTCGCGCGGTCCCTGGTATTAGCGCTCTAGAAGTGAATATTTCCTGTCCCAATGTTGAAAATCGCGGACAAGTTTTTGCCTGCGACCCAGTAACGGCGCGCGCTGCTATCGAATCAGTGCGCCGCAATATTGGGGGCGAACTTCCTATCATCGCCAAGCTCTCACCAGATGTTACAGATATAGCTACTATCGCTGAGGAAGTTGTTTCGGCGGGCGCAGATGGACTTGCTCTCATTAATACTGTTCTGGGAATGGTCATCGACACCAACACCATGCGCCCAAAACTTGCTGGAAAGACCGGTGGTTTATCGGGCCCAGCAATTAGACCAATTGCTGTTCGCGCAATTTATCAAGTACATGCACGACTTCCTCATGTCAGCATTTTGGGAATGGGGGGAGTCGCAACCGGGCAAGATGCGCTTCAACTCGTCTTAGCCGGGGCCTCTGCTGTCTCCATTGGAACCGCTACCTTCGGTAATCCATTTGCCGCAATGTCGGTTCAATCTGAATTGCACGATTTACTTATCGCCAAAGGTTTTTCTTCTTTCAAGGAAGCAGTTGGATATGCACATAGAAGCGAGGTCTGAGAATGAATAGACCAATTATTCTTGCGCTAGATACTAAGGATTTAGATACCGCAAAGGCGTGGATCGATTCGACCAGAGATTCGATTGATATCTACAAAATCGGGCTCGAGTTCTTTCTCAAGCATGGCGCAGCTGGTCTGCGCGAACTTCGCGAAGGCCGAGATTTTGATCTATTTTTGGATCTGAAGCTTCACGATATCCCCAATACTGTCTCTGGCGCAGTTGAATCAGTAAGCGAAATCAATCCTCGCTTCCTTACCGTTCATGCCAGCGGCGGTAGCAAGATGATCTCAGCAGCAGCGGGAGTAAATCAAAATATTTCAATTACCGCGGTCACCATATTAACTTCGCTATCGGATGACGAAGTTGCAGAGATCGGATATCGCCAAGATGCTCACGCATCTGCGCTTCAATTAGCAGAAATGTCTGCTCGAAGTGGCGCTAGGTCGATTGTCTGTTCACCATTTGAAGTACCAGCCATCCGGGAAGCAGTCGGCACAAATCTGACGCTCATCACTCCTGGCGTTCGTCCGGTGGGTGCTGATATGGGAGATCAATCCCGAGTGATGACGCCACCTCAAGCTATCGCCGCCGGTGCTGATTACCTGGTTATTGGTCGCCCCATCACTGGTGCCTGGAGTCAAGGACGCCAAGTGATGCAATCTGCCGCGCAAGCAATCTTGGAATCTGTTAATTAATTAGAAATGGCAAAGACACCGCCGCCCATCTTGTCTGCGCAGGCACGAGCAGAAGCATCACGTGCGGGTGTGGTGGCGCGGCAACTGCGAAGTTCGGTCAAGGAGTCGATTGCCAAGGGCGAGAGCTCAATTTTCGAGGCAATCAACGATCCTCGAAAGAGTATTCAACGAATGCGCGTGAGCGAACTGCTCGCCGCAGTTCCGGGAATCGGCCAGAAGAGATGCGAACATATCATGGCGAAGATCGGCATCTCACCATCACGTAGAATTGCCGGCCTAGGTGATAAACAATTAATCGCGCTACGAAATGAGTTACTTGTGAGCAAGAGTTCAACCGACTACGGCACGCTCATCGTCATGAGCGGTCCCGGTGGGGTTGGTAAAAGCACAATCACTTCGGTCTTACGCGATCACCCCAGTTTTTGGGTAAGTATTTCTGCAACCACCCGAGCTCCCCGAGAGAGTGAACGCGATTCACATGATTATTTCTTCATCTCTGATGAAAAATTCGACCAGATGATTCACGATGATGAATTTCTGGAATGGGCAGAGTTCGCTGGTGCTCGGTATGGCACACCTAAGGCACCAGTCAATCAATGGCGGGAATTAGGAAAGCATGTATTACTCGAAATTGAAATTGCCGGGGCGCGCCAAGTGCGTAGTGCTGATGAAGATGCGTTACTTGTCTTTATCGCGCCACCATCATGGGATGAGTTGGTGGCACGTTTGACCTCACGAGGGACAGACTCACCTGAGCGGCGGGAGGCCCGATTGGCCTTAGCTCGCGAGGAGATGGCTGCTTCGGTCGAATTCGACCATATTCTGGTCAATTCTCAGGTCGAAGAGGTAGCCGCTCAACTGCTATCCTTGGCAACCTCACCAAAGAAAAGAGATTAAGAATGTCATCAGGTATCACTTCAGACGGAATCACCAATCCACCGATTGATGGTCTTCTTGATGCAGCTGGCTCTAAGTACAGCCTTGTTCTCTACGCAGCAAAGCGTGCGCGTCAGATCAATGCTTACTACTCACAAATCGGTGAAGGTCTGTTGGAATACGTTGGCCCACTTGTTGATACTTATGTTCATGAGAAGCCACTCTCCATTGCACTCCGTGAAATCAACGAAGGTCTACTCACCATTGAAAACTTGGAGCCAGTAGCTCCAGAAGTTTCTGCTTAACCCTCAGATTTAAATGCCATCTCCAGGTCGAGAGATCATTCTTGGCGTAGGTGGGGGAATTGCAGCATATAAGTCAGCTGATTTACTGCGCAGGCTTCAAGATCATGGTTTTCTCATCACCGTCATTCCCACTCGTTCGAGTTTAAATTTTGTTGGTAAAGCAACGTGGGAAGCTCTCTCGGGTCGACCAGTTGCCGACAATCTTTGGAACAATGTTGCAAGCGTTCCTCACATCTCACTCGCTCGTACTGCCGATGCCATTGTTGTTGCACCCGCAACTGCAGATCTGATGGCCAAGATGGCACACGGGCTCGCCGATGATCTACTTTCCAATGTTCTTCTTGCTTCATCCTCTCCGATCATCGTTGTTCCAGCCATGCACCCAGAGATGTGGCTTAATCCGGCAACTGTTGCCAATGTCGCGACTCTTCGGAGTCGTGGAATTCTCGTCATTGAGCCGGACGAGGGACGCTTAACCGGAGCCGATAGTGGTCCGGGGCGTTTCCCTACATCAGAACGAATTGTGCAAGAACTTTCCGAGCATCTCGGTGCACGGGCGGACTATGTAGGTAAACGGGTTCTCATTAGCGCTGGTGGAACTCGAGAACCTATCGATGCAGTTCGTTATCTGGGAAATCGCTCTTCCGGTAAACAAGGCTATGCACTTGCAGCAGCTGCAATTGCTCGCGGAGCCACAGTCACTCTCGTTGCCGCCAACTCAGAGATTGAAGATATCGAAGGTGTCACCACAATCCATGTGCAGACTGCGCGAGAAATGCTCGCTGCGCTCGAAGGTAATTTTTCAACGGCTGATCTCTTGGTCATGAGTGCTGCGGTCGCGGATTTCAGACCTTCCATCTCTTCGACTGGCAAAATTGATAAGCACGAGCTCTCGGAGCTAACTCTGATTGAGAACGTCGATATCCTAAAAACTCTTCATGCACAACGTTCGCAAAAACAGGTCTTAATAGGCTTTGCTGCGCAAACAGGGGAGCAGGCGCTTTCCAAGGCCGCCGCTAAATTAGAGGCGAAGGGCCTAGATGCCATTTACGTCAATGATGTTAGTGGCGGAGCAATATTCGGCGCGGACTCAACTGAGGGCTCAATTATTGATCGAACAGGTAATATTACGCCCGTTGCAACAACCAGTAAGGACTCACTAGCTCATCTACTCTTGGATGTAGCCCGGACTAAGTTAGGTTAATCCAATGACAAAGCGCCTCTTTACCTCTGAATCCGTGACCGAAGGCCATCCGGATAAGATGGCAGATCAAATTTCAGATGCGATTCTCGATAACCTCCTTTCGCAAGATGCAAAGAGTCGTGTTGCTGTTGAAACTTTAATTACTACTGGCCAAGTTCACGTCGCTGGTGAAGTAACAACTGATGCTTATGCCGATGTGATGACAATCGTGCGTGACACAGTCAATGCCATTGGATATGACTCATCCGATAAGGGCTTTGACGGTAATTCATGCGGCATCTCAGTCTCGATTGGTGCGCAATCTCAAGATATTGCCCAAGGTGTCGATAGTGCATTTGAAAAGCGAGTATCTGCTTCAGTTGACCCGCTTGATCTTCAAGGCGCTGGTGACCAAGGTCTGATGTTTGGTTATGCCTGTGATGACACCCCAGAATTGATGCCACTGCCTATTCACTTAGCTCATCAACTATCGCTCAAACTTTCACAAGTTCGTAAATCAGGTGCTGTCGATTACCTTCGTCCAGATGGTAAGACTCAAGTAACCATTGAATACGATGGCGATAAAGCAGTTGCGCTCAATACAGTTGTCATCTCCACCCAGCACTCACCAACAGTTGATTTAGAGAAGACGTTGGCACCCGACCTCAAGCGTTTGGTTATCGATCCCATCATCAAAGATCTCAAGATTGATACTTCGGATGTTCGTGTTTTGATCAACCCCACTGGTCGATTTGTCGTTGGCGGACCAATGGGAGATGCCGGCCTCACCGGTCGCAAGATTATTGTTGACACTTACGGTGGTATGGCTCGCCACGGCGGGGGCG
>CANBVO010000025.1 GCA_947372915.1 Actinomycetota bacterium
ACACTTGCTCAACCAGCAGGCTTTGGTTGGGAGTGGATGGGCAACTCAGTTTGGGATTGGGATGAAGAGGTTGCAGAACTTCCTACTCTGCTGGCCGAAAAAATGAAGGCGCCTTCTGTTGAACCTGGCCGTTATGACTTGCTGATTCATCCCTCAAACTTATGGTTAACCATTCACGAGTCGATTGGACACGCAACCGAACTCGATCGTGCTGTTGGCTACGAAGCTAATTACGCTGGTACTTCCTTTGCTACGCCCGATAAATTGAATTCACTCAAGTACGGATCGCCGCTCATGAATATCACCGGCGATCGCATTACTCCTCATGGCTTAAGCACCACTGGCTATGACGATGAGGGCGTCAAGGCGCAGGAGTGGGATATCGTCAAAGATGGATTGCTTGTGGGCTACCAACTCGATCGCACGATTGCAGCGCGCGTCGGCCGCGATCGCAGCAATGGGTGTGCCTTTGCTGATTCACCAGCACATATTCCCATTCAGCGCATGCCTAACGTTTCGCTGAAAGCCAATCCTCATGGTCCTGACCTGCAGGGACTTATTGAAAGCGTTGAAGACGGCATCATGATTAAGGGAGACAAATCGTGGTCTATCGATATGCAGCGTTACAACTTCCAATTTACTGGTCAGCAATTCCATCGAATTAAGAATGGAAAGATTGTTGGACAGCTCAAAGACGTTGCCTACCAAGCAATGACGACGGATTTCTGGGGCTCCATGAAAAACGTTGGTAATCAATCTACTTGGGTACTTGGTGGCGCCTTTAACTGCGGCAAAGCACAGCCCGGTCAGGTCGCAGCCGTAAGCCATGGATGCCCTGCAGCGGTCTTTGACAAAGTTAATGTTCTCAACACCGCATCGGAGGCAGGCGCATGATCACTCCACAAGAAATCATCGAGCGTATTACCGCAGCCGCCAACTATGACGATTGCATCGTTATTGTTGAGAGCAAAACTCAAGCAAACTTACGTTGGGCGAGCAGCACGCTCACTACAAATGGCGTCATTGCCGAACAAGATGTGACTGTTATTGGATTTGTTGCGGTTGATGGATCCATGGCTTCCGGATCAGTCTCCCGCACAGCTGTTGAACTCGATGATTGCATCGAGCTGGCGAAACTTGCGGGCATCGCTGCTCGTGCGGCGGGCAAGGCAGAAGATGCCGCTCCCCTGTTAACCAATAAGTCATTTGGCGATTGGAGCGCGGAACATCCAGCCACTGGCCCTGCAATATTTAAGAAATTTGTTGGCGATCTGGGCGATATGTTTAAGCGATCTAAGTCCGATGCCATCGAACTCTTTGGATATGCCGAGCACACCAGCAAGACAATCTGGGTCGGATCTAAGGGTGGTTTGCGCCTTCGCTTCGATCGACCGGATGGTCGCATCGAAATGAACGGTAAGTCCCACAATCGAACTCGATCGACATGGGAGGGTGTGGCTTCGCGCAACTTCGATTCTATTGATGTAGCTGCAATTGATAAAACAATTCGCACGCGTTTGGATTGGCAATCTCGTCGCACTGAACTTCCAGCAGGTAAATATCAAACCGTTCTTCCTTCAGGCTCGGTTGCAGATCTTTATACCTATATGTTGTGGCTAGCCAGCGGAAAAGATGCGGTCGACGGTATCTCTGCATTCTCAGCGCCAAACGGCAAGACCCGAATTGGCGAGAAGTTCGCCAATCTTCCAGTCAATATTTATTCAGATTCTACCTACCGCGGCTTGGAATCAGTGCCCTATCAAGTTACTCGATCATCTAGTTCGATGAGCTCGGTATTTGATAATGGCATTGATAACCCCAAGGTCAATCTCTTTACCCAAGGAAAGCTCGCTAATCTCATGACCAACCGAGCAATCTCAACCCAAACTGGCCTCAGCCATTCACCATGGGGCGACAATGTCATTATTGATGTTGAAGGTGGCGCTGGCACCAAAGAAGATTTAATCTCGCAAGTAAAGAGCGGACTTCTCGTTACGACACTTTGGTATATCCGCCTTGTCGATCCCACAACTCAATTGCTCACCGGCTTAACTCGCGATGGTGTCTATGAGATTCGCGATGGTGAAGTAACGGGCGCCGTCAACAACTTCCGCTGGAATGATTCGCCGCTCGGAATTCTCAATCGCATTGCGGCAGCAGGAGCCACTGAAATCACTCAACCACGTGAATGGGCTGGGGATTTAGAGCGGGTAGCTGCGCCAGCGATGATTATCGATGACTTTAATATGTCAACGGTGAGCCAAGCGAACTAGTCGTTCTATTCGCCTTTTCCTTCAGCATCACCCAGTGCCCAGACATCAAGCTCATCAAGATCGATCCCAGTGACATTGTTTGCAGTCAGAATTGCAGCAATCTGTGCCCGGTGTTCTGTTGCGTGATGAATAGCTTGAATCACAATGGTTGAACGCATTCTCGAAACTGTTTTACCTTCTCGAATGTAAGAAATAGCCTCGTCTGACTTCTGGGCTTCTACGCGCAAGCGCTCATCAAATCCGACCAGCATTTCCTTAAATTTCGCCACATCAGCATGAGTTGTCGCTGCTGGATATTGTGGATCTTCGCCTAAGCCATCTAATCTCCACGCATAAAACCCTGATGAACCGGCGATATGTTCGACCAACTGACCAACTGAATAATGATCAGGGTGGAGGCGAAGTGCCAGTGTTGATTCTGGCATCTTAAGGAGCGCAGCGAATACCTCTTGGTTAGCCCATGCTAAATGGCGGAATGCACGGTCAAGTGTTGAATTAGTAGAACTCATGGAAGAACTTTAGGGTAAAGACAGGGCTCCATTGCTACCCTTTTTGACATGACAATTCGCGAAAATACTCATCTCACCACCCTCGCCGCCGCGCAAGAGAAGCGCCTCATTAAATCCCTCGGCCGGATAGACATCATTCTCTTTATCATCGCTGCATATATTTCACTCGACACCATCGGAACAATTGCAACTGGTGGTTCGCAATCTCTCCTGTGGGCAGTTGTCATCGTTCTTACCTTTATGACGCCTATTGCGCTATTGATGGCAGAGACTGGTTCTGCATTTGCGGAAGAAGGAGGTCCATACCAATGGGTGAAATTTGCCTTCGGACGTCTCCCTGCAGGAATTGCTTCAGTTCTGTACTGGATTACTAATCCCATTTGGTTGGGTGGCTCACTTTGCTTTATTGCTTTCGATGCCTTTAGCGCAAATGTCATACATATTAAATCAGGCTCTATTGGTGAGTGGGCTTTCAAACTAGCTTTCATTTGGATAGCTATTGGGCTAGCGATAATTAGTCTGCAAAAAGGTAAGCACGTCATCAACATCGGTGCTTACGCAAAGATTGCCCTTCTTGCAATCATGGTGATCACCACTGGAATATATGGAATCAAAAATGGCTTTCAACCCTTTGACTTCGCAGGCTTAGCCCCATCAGTCACAGGATTTATGGCGGTAGCACCTATTCTGCTTTTCTCTTACGTTGGCTTTGAAGCGGCGAATGCAGCTTCGGGTGAGATGTATGACCCACATAAGGACACCGCACCATCAATTCGTATCGGCGCAATCGTTTCTGCTCTCGCTTATATTCTGCCCGTCCTTTCTATTTTGCTCGTTGTCCCAGCAAAGGATGTAGGCGGTATCGCGGGATTTATGGATGCAGTGAAAACAGTTTTTAGTGTTTACGGCGGGGCAAGCACTTTCCTCCTAGGCCTTGCGGCAATATTTTTTATCGTTGGTCTACTCGGTCTCGGGTCGTCATGGATGATGTCGACCGATCGGGTTCAAGCAATCGCTGCCGCAGATGGATCATTTATGAATGGTTGGTTCGGCGAATTCAGTGAGCGCTTTGGAACACCAATGCGCGTTAACCTTCTCTCTGGCGTGATGGCATCGCTCTTTTTAGTAGCGGGAATGAAGTTGGTCAATGGCGATACTGGCGCAATTTTTGCAGTCGTACTTGCCTGCGCAGTTTCCACTCTTTTGGTCTCTTACTTAATTATTATTCCTGCGGTTATGAAACTCAATCGTTCATTCCCTGAAGTGAATAGACCCTTTAGAACTCCGGGTGGGGTGCGCGGCTTTCAAATAATGGGAACCGTTGTATTTCTTTACATTCTTATTGGTTCATTGGGCGTAATTTTTCCAGGGCTAGTCGAAGGATTATTGGGAATTGATTACAACTTCCAAGATATCTGGGGACTTTCCCGCAGCAAAGTTGAAACTTTCACCATTGGAACTATTGCCGTGGACTTGATTGTTGGATTAGTCGGCTTTGCTTTAGCTAAAAATGTTCGAAAAAACATCAATAGCGGTTCAGAGATTTAAAATACTTCTGAAGTTAGCTTGCCTGTGGCCTTGCGGCCTGGGAGTGCGTAATTAAGAAAGGCCAAGTTCTGCTCAGAAACGACTTGGTCGGCTTTGATTTGATACTCGCCCCAGTTCACATCTGATGTCGTGTGTGCATCTCGAACTAATGTGATGTCATAACCCTTTTCAAGGGCGGCATGCGATGTATGGCGAACGCAATTATTTGTTTGAGCGCCGCAAATAATTAACTGGCCAACCTTCAGATCTGCGAGTACTTGATCCAGATTGGTTGCCTCAAAGGAGCTGCCATATTCCTTACGAATAAGAGACTCAGATTCCAACGGTGAGAGTTCTGAAACTATCTGCCAGTTATCCGATCCGATAGGCATCTCTTCTTCAGAATGCTGAACCCAAATCACGGGAACACTTATTGCACGAGCTTGATCAACCAAAGTATTGATGTTGGCTAGAACTGCCGCTCGATTCCATGCATCACCGACAACACCATTTTGAACATCGATGACAATCAGCGCCCTATTGGGACGGTCAGAAAAGGTACTCATCACAACTCTTTAGAGAGATGCGAAAGCTTCATCGAGAACGCTCAATGCATCCTGAAGTAGCTCATCGGTAATAACAATCGGAGGCAAGAAACGAATCACATTGGAGTAAGTGCCGGCGGTAAGGATGAGAACGCCCTTGCTCTGGCAATACTTTACAACCGCGTTCATCGCTTCAGTGTTGGGATCCATGGTGCCTGGCTTGATGAGTTCGATTGCTTGCATCGCGCCACGACCACGAACTTCGCCAATGACTGGATACTTTGCTTGTAACGCCTTAAGAGAAGCGCCAAGTAGGTCTCCGATATGGCGAGCACGTTCTACTAACTTTTCAGCTTCCATAGTTTCAAAGACTCCGAGCGCGGCAGCGCAAGCGATGGGATTACCACCGTATGTTCCTCCAAGACCTGAAGCGTGTGAAGAATCCATAATCTCTGCGCGACCAGTAACTGCTGCAAGTGGAAGTCCACCAGCGATTCCCTTGGCAGTGACGACCATATCTGGAACAACACTTTCTTCTTCGACTGCGAACATATGTCCAGTACGAGCAAATCCAGTCTGAACTTCGTCTGCAATAAAGACGATGCCATTGTCTTGGGCAAATTTAGAGAGGCCAGGAAGGAATCCCTTAGGAGGAACGATAAAGCCACCTTCGCCTTGAATTGGTTCGATCAAGATTGCTGCAACATTGTGCGCGCCAATCTCTTTCTCAATCTTGTGAGTGACCATATCGAGAGCGTCTTGCGTAATCGTGGCCTTATCGCCAATCCAGCGATAGGCATATGGCATTGGAACTCGATAAATTTCTGGAGCAAAAGGACCGAAGCCTTCTTTGTACGGCATGTTCTTTGCGGTGAGCGCCATCGTTAAATTTGTGCGGCCGTGATAGCTGTGCTCGAAAACAACAATTGCTTGGCGCTTGGTGTAATGACGCGCAATCTTGATTGCATTTTCAACGGCTTCAGCGCCGGAATTTACGAGCAGTGACTTCTTCTTAAATGAGCCGGGCATCAAAGAGTTAAGTTTTTCGCAAACTTCAATGTATCCCATATAAGGAGCAACGGTGAAGCAGGTATGAGTAAATGCCTGCACTTGATCAATAACGCGATCAACGACTCGGCTTGCAGCATTACCAACGTTGGTTACGCCGATACCGGAACCAAGATCAATAATCTGATTGCCATCGATGTCGAGAAGTATTGCATCGCTCGCTCGTTCGATAACGACGGGAATCGCCATACCTAGTCCACCTGAGGTCGCTTCTGTACGGCGCTTAAGCGCCTCGAGAGATTTTGGTCCCGGAATTGCGGTAACCAACTGACGCTCTTGTGGCAATGAGGTAAGTGTTGTCATGGGAAAAGTCTAGAGCCTCATTTCTTTCTAGCGAGCCGAGAAGTTAGGCTTCTGGAGTGAAATCCTTTCCAATTCAGAGTGAATTACGTCAAAGCGCTCCATTGCTTGACGCCTACCTCTCTTACTTTGAAAGCAATCGCCTGCCTTTCACCATTCCTGGGCACAAGCAGAAAGCATCTCGTTTAGACGCAGGCTTAGGTGCACTCGTTGATTCTGATACACCGCTCTATGGCGGCCTCGATGAAATCAAGCTCACTCAAGGGGTTTTGAAAGTAGCTGAACAATTGGCAGCTAAATTCTGGGGCGCTGATTACGCGCGCTTCTCCACTGGTGGATCCACCCACGCCAATCAAGCAATTATCTTGGCGCTCGGAAAACCCGGTCAGAAGATTGCCATCTCCAGAACTGCTCACCGTTCAGTGCTCAGCGCACTGAGCCTTACCGGTTTAGAGCCCATCTGGCTGACTCCTGAGATTGATTCAGCGACTGGAGTTCCCATTGGAATTCCACTTTCGGAATTAGAGCGGGTGATTGATCAAAATCCAGTCGCACTCTTGCTCACCGAACCCGGATACCTCGGCACGCTCTCAGACCTACCTGCGCTCATTGCAAAAGCGCACCAGCACTCAATCCCAGTTGTTGTGGATGCAGCCTGGGGTGGTCACTTTGGATTTTCGCCACTTCTGCCCCAACATGTAGTGGCTTTAGGCGCGGATGCACTTATTACAAGTGTCCATAAAGCTTTACCTGGGTATAGCGCGTCAGCTCTTTTGCTGGCACAAGGAAAATATTTGAATCTTGCTCGGATTGAACAGAACTTTGAAACTACCCACACCACATCCCCCGCGGGCGCTCCGCTTGCATCCATTGATGCCGTTCGAGCACTGCTTGAGCTCAGAGGTAAAGAACTCACTGAAGCACTTCTTGCACATGTAAATGCTTTTAAGGCTGAAGTTCAGTCACAGTTCGAACTTCCAATATTCCTCAACGCCACAGATTTTCCTCCTGGTCGCTTTGATCCGGTCAAGATTGTCTTGCGCGCTAATCAATTGGGACTATCCGGCGTTGTGGTTGAACGCGCGCTAGAAAAAGTTGGTGTCCGCGTCGAAATGGCTGACCGGGACACGATGGTCTTTCTTGCAACACTTGCCGATACTGCCGAAGATTTCCACGAACTTGCCCAATTACTGATACCAATTCTCAAAGACCAACAATCCACCCCACGGCCATCTGCCACCTCTTTGAGCTGGTCGGTAATTCCGCAGATTGGTACCTCGATTAGAGATGCATACTTTGCCGATTCGGAAATGGTTAACGCCTCCGACGCAGTTGGACGAATCAGCGCGGATTTAATTGCGCCATATCCACCTGGTGTTGCAGTCGTAGCTCCCGGAGAAATCTTGACTCCAGCTATTGTCGATGGCCTGACTTCTACCCAAGCAGCGGGAGTGCGCATTGCCTACGCAACCGACCCCACATTGAAAACATATAGGGTCGTAACGAAATAACTTAAGCCTGCAGCCAGACTGTTGTGTTCGCAGGAATCTTTCCGCCAGTGATTGGGCCACTTGCAAGAACAACTTTTCCGGCAGGTAGCTTGTATGGACGGCCGTTGAAATTCATGATGCACTGCCATCCATTTGGACGAGCAAAATGAATTACCTCAGGATTGGATGTTGGAATCCATTCCAATTCCTCTTCGGTCTGCAATTTCTTGCGAAGGGCAAGTGCTTCGCGATACAAAGAAAGAGTCGACCCCTTCTTTCCATCTTGCTTATTAATCGCGTGATCTGCAAACCATTCTGGTTGTGGAAGATGCGACTTATCTTTTCCAAATCCAAATGATGGCTTGGTTGAATCCCACGGAAGTGGAACACGACATCCATCGCGACCCTTTTCAGTATGAATCAAAGCTAAGCCAGCGACTTTGCCCTTGACCATCTGTGGGACCACATTTCGGTGCCAGGTTGGATCTTGCAGATCCTTGTGTGCAAGATCTTCTACTTCAAAGAGACCGAGTTCTTCACCCTGATAAATATAAGTACATCCTGGAAGTGCAAGCAGCATCATGGTGGCGGCGTTAGCGCGAGCAAGGCCTAGCTTGCGGTCGAGCTTGGCGTTCTTTCCATCAGACAATAACCATTGAACCAAGTCTGTCTTCTTCGGTAATCCGTAGCGCGTTGCATGGCGCACTCGGTCATGGTTATCGAGCACCCAGGTAGAAGAAGAACCTTCGGATTGAGCAAGGCGAATATTGTCAGAGATAATTTTCTTGAAGCGACGGGCGTCGAATTCTTCGCCGAGTAAGTCAAAGTTAAATGCTTGGCCTAGTTCATCAGGGCGTGCATAGAGCATGCGACGCTTTGCTTGAACATATGCTTCAGCGACGGCAACCCGAGGTGGGTTGTATTCGTTAAATACCTTGCGCCATTCACGGTAAATCTCATGAACTTCGTTGCGGTCAAAGAGAATATCTGTGCCATCTTGTGGAATCTTGAAACCATTCATCGATTTCTTGGCAATGTGCAATCGCTTGAAATCTTTCTTGAGCGCATGAGCGACATCGATACGAAAGCCATCGACTCCGCGATCTGCCCAGAAACGTAGCGTCTTAATAAAATCTAATTGGACTTCGCGGTTATCCCAGTTGAAATCTGGTTGCTCTGGAGCAAAGAGGTGCATGTACCACTGGCCCGGAGTTCCATCTGCATTTGTGGTGCGAGTCCATGCTGATGGCGCAAAGTGCGAAATTTCATCTGAAGGTGGAAGCTCGCCATTCTTTCCGCGCCCATCTCTAAAGATGTAACGCTCGCGCGCTTTTGATCCTGGCGCGGAGTTAAGCGCCTCTTGGAACCACGCGTGCTTATTGGAAGAGTGATTAGGAACAATATCGACGAAAACTGAAATTCCCGCCTTGTGTAGCGCCTTTAACATTTTGTCGAAATCTTTAAGTGTGCCTAGGCGCGGGTCGACATTGCGATAATCAGCAACGTCATATCCCCCATCTGCTAAATCAGATGGATAGAACGGGCTGAGCCATACGGCATCGAGACTTAATGACTTTAGGTAATCGACTTTGGATGTAATGCCTTTGATATCGCCAAGACCATCCCCATCTGAATCCTTAAAGGAGCGTGGATAGATCTGGTAAATGGCAGCCTGACGCCACCAATCTGCACTTTTTTTCATTGAATTACTTCACCGCTCCTAGCGTGATACCACGCATTAGTGTTCTCTGGAATATTAGGAAGAAGATTACCGATGGCATGAAGCCAATGAGCGCAGCTGCTGCGCGAGCCGTCGGATCACTTGTGTACTGACCAGTTGTCACAGCCATTGCGAGAGTAACCGTTTGATTGTTATTTGACGGCAACATTACAAGTGGAATTAAGAATTCGTTCCAGGTGAAGATGAAGAACATAGTGGCCAAGACGAATAGGGTGGGGCGAAGCAGTGGAAGAACGATGCTGCGCAAAATTCTCCAGGGGCTAGCTCCATCGACTCGGGCGGCCTCAAGAAGTTCATCCGGGAAGGTGCTCATTACAGATGAAAGTAGATAAGTACCAAAGCCAGTCGACATCACGCCAAAGATAATGATGATCGACCAGATATTGTCATAAAGGTTGAGTGTCTTGGAGACTGAATAAAGCGGATAGATAAGAGCCTCTTGTGGAATGGTGAAGGCAACCATGAAGAATCCCAGGATCCAAATACGTCCCTTAACGCGGCCAATTCCAATCGCATAGGCGGTAAGAAAACTCAGGAATACACCAATAATTGCTACGCAGATGGAGACCTGCGCGGAGTTCATTAACTTCTTGGTGAAATCTACTTCTCCCCAAAACTTACCGAACTTAGAGAAATCCCAGTGATGCGGTAAGGAAAGCACACCGTTTTGAATGAACTCTTTCTCGGGTTTAAAGGAGTTAATAAATGCGATGTACATAGGGAAGAGCCAGACGAGAGCCATAAAAATTAGCCCGCCAAGCACGAGATATGGGGCAACGCCCTTCTTGCGACGCACGCTCATCGAAGTAGCCCCATCTTTCTTTGGAATTTAAGTAGTCCAATTGCGAGCACGGTGAGAAGTAACGCGAGCACGGTCGCGATAGAAGCACCGTAACCGACTTTCAGGGTAGAGAAGAAGTGGAAGTACGAGAAGTAGGCAGGTACTTGAGTTGCATCGCCAGGCCCGCCATTTGTCATGACGTAGACCGGACCAAAGACCTTTAGCGCCGCAACAGTTGTCGTCAAGAGTACAACTGAAATTTCAGGATAGAGCTGAGGAATTGTCACGATTCGAAAACGCTCAAACCAAGTTGCTCCGTCGAGCTGTGCTGCTTCATCCAAATATGGATCTAGGCGGGACATGCCGGAAATAAAAATCACAATCGTGTAGCCCACTTGAATCCAGATCATCATGATGGAGAGTGCGAACATCGCTGTACTTGATTGACCAAGCCAGTTAAGCGCGAGATTACTTAAGCCCATTTTTCTCAAAATTGTATTTATTACGCCAACGTTTGGAGAAAGCATCCAAGCCCACAAAATACCGACCACGGGCAGAGCAATGATCTGTGGTACGTAAAGGCTGATCCGAAGAAAAGTAGATATCGCATTGCCAAAGTGCTTGGAAATGAAGTCATAAATAAGTGCGGCAATCATCAGACCTAGTGCGGTCGGAATTAGGGACATTGCAAAAATAAATTCAAAGGCGTGAAGAAATGAAATCCAAAAGACGCGATCATGAAATAGCTCTTGATAGTTGGCTAGGCCGACCCATTCTGGGGTACCAATGCCTTGCCAGTTATTAAAGCTGAGATAGATGTTGTAAGCGAATGATCCACCAACTAGCGCCGCGAAAGCGGTAATGCCCGGTACGGCATACCAGTAGTACTGCCTGGTCTGCTGAACCCTTGATGACATTTGTTAATCCTATTCGTTGGTCTTGCTCTAAGTCGAAGTGAGTTCGCCCCAAGTATTTCTACTTGAGGCGAACTCGACTTCAGGTTGTACTTATGCCTTTGGACGACCGGCGTTGTAGAACGATCCGGTTGCCTTCATGTAAGCATCAACATCGCCACTTGAAAGAAGCGCTGTTCCGTTAGATAGAAGGATGTCGTAGTAGCCAGGTACGGGCCAGTCTGGGTACATTGCCAAAGCGTTCTTCTTTACTGCAACACCAAATGGTGTAGCTGTAAGGATTGAAGCTGGGTTAGCAATTGCTTCTGCATCAGCAAAGAGTGGAAGTCCACCAGCGTTACCGAGGTAGTTCTGGTACTTCTTGGAGAGAACCATGTTGATGAATTCAGCAGCTAGGTCCTTGTTCTTTGACTTGGTAGGAATGACGAGCAAGTTTCCTGCAGAACCAACTGAAAGAGTTCCTGGTACAAGGAACTTTCCGTAGCTAAATGTAGAAACCTTGGTCTGCATGCTTCCATCAAGCCATGATCCGCCAATAACCATTGCAGCTTTTCCAGCTTGGAATTCTGCTACAGCGTCATCTGGTGAAACACCTGAAACGTTTGGCTCGAAGAAGTCAGATGTCTTCCACTTGAGAAGTGTCTGAGCTGCCCACTTGATGTTTGCATCTGTGGTTGCGTCAATTGCCTTGCCCTTAAACAACTGGAATGAGTTAATCCAAGTTTGGTTAGCGCGTGATACGGCAAGTGCGTAAACGTTGTGAACAGTCTGGTATCCAGCGCCGCCCATTTCCATTGGGATTACGCCAGCAGCCTTGAAAGTCGCCATTGCAGCTTCAAGTTGTGCCATTGTTGTTGGGATCTTTACGTTGTTCTTAGCAAAGATATCCTTGTTGTAGAAAACAGATACGTATTCACCGTATGAAGGGATTCCGTAAAGCTTTCCTGTGCCCATGAGGCCCTTGTCATACTGACCGTAAAGAGCTACAGATGATGGAAGGTTCCACTTGTACTTTGTGTTGTAAGGAGCGAGGTCTGTAAGTAGGCCTGCCTTTGCAGCGAGACCAGCGGTTCCGTTGCCCTTGTTGTATTCAGTGACATCTGGAGCTGCATTTGAGTTAAGGATCTGCGCTCCAGCATTGTTCATGCCTTCGAATGTCTTAAGTTGGAACTTGACGTCAAGTTCTGGGTGCTTCTTCTTGAACTCGCTTAGAGCAACTGCCCATGTTTGACCATTAGGCGTGTTGTCCTTTGAGTACCACCAGACGTTGAAGACTTTCTTCTTCGACGCAGCTGGCGCTGATGCAAGAGTTGAGGTTGTAACGAATGCTGCTGCAACTACTACAGCGAGGACGCGTACACCCTTCTTGTTCACTAGCTTCATAGTTTCCCTTTCAGGAGAGTTGAACCTCAATAATTTGAGGTTTTTGTCGACACGCGTCGACAAGTAGTAGTAACCTATTCCAGTTGCGATTAGTCGGCAAGGAGTCGACACGCGTAGATAAAGATTGTGATAGAAACGTTATATATGGCCACACGTGCAGAAGTCGCAAAGCTAGCGGGGGTTTCCGCCAGCACTGTCTCGTATGCCCTGAGCGGAGATCGCTCTATTAAAGAGGAGACGCGCAAACGCGTACTCAAAGCAGTCGCTCAACTCAATTACCGCCCCAACTTCGCCGCCGGCGCGCTAGCCGGAGGCAAGAGCAAGACTCTTGCTCTGCTCTCCCCTTCGGGTGAATTCGGCATTGCCCTGATTGCTCTGGAATACATCAACGGCGCTGC
>CANBVO010000026.1 GCA_947372915.1 Actinomycetota bacterium
AAGAGCCCAGGTGAAGCTTTGGCATATGCATACGACATTGTTCTTAATGGAAATGAAATCGGCGGTGGATCGATTCGTATCCACGACCGAAATATGCAGAAGCGGGTTTTCGACACAATTGGACTCTCTCCGGCAGAAGCGGAGAGCAAATTTGGATTCCTTCTGGAAGCCTTTAATTACGGCCCACCACCACATGGTGGTATCGCATTAGGCCTCGATCGCCTATGCGCTCTGTTGGCCGGCGCCGAATCTATCCGCGAGGTCATTGCATTTCCTAAGACGGCTAGCGGAGGAGACCCACTCACGGGTGCGCCTACTCCAATCACTGCACCTCAACGTAAAGAGGCGGGCGTGGATTTTGTTCCGGAGAAAATTCAGCCTAAATAGGGCAGACTTCCCGCGTGAAATCTTTAAAGGCCGCCTCGCTTGCGTTGGCGTTCTCGATTCTTGCTGTCTCGCTTCTGGCAGGTTGTACGTCGCACCCTTCGCGGGTCTATGCAAAGAGTTCGAAAGCTGGAACGTATTTCACTGTTCCCTATGGTTGGCAGAAAATATCGCAATCAGAACTCAGTAAACGCGAAGCGCAGTCGACCAGTCAAGGTGCTTCTGATCGCGCCGCTGCTGTTATGTGGCAAGAAGCGTATTCACCATCGAAATTGATTACCCCTGCTGATGTTTTCTCATTGAAAGCGCCGAGCTCACCAATTGCCTTCGTTCGAGTTCGCTCGCTACTGCCGGATGAGATTAATAGCGTTTCTTACAATTTTCTCCGAGATATTTTTGTTCCGTTGACCACTTGGTTAAATAGCACTTCTGATTCCTCTCTTGCGCCACTGCCCATGACTAAATTTACTTACCTCAATGAATTTGAAGTTGCGGATAAGAACTCACATGGCGTTCGCTCTATCTTCTCCTTTACCGGCAGCGATGGCGTCAGCCAGACCTTTGATCAGAGCGCATTAGTTTCGGATGATCGCAAGGTTATGTATGTTCTGCTCGTTCGCTGCACGACTGAGTTCTACCAAAAACATGCAGCTGAGATTTCAAAGATTGCTGATACTTGGACGATACGAGGAGCGAAATGAGCCAAACGAGTAGACCGCGCGACACCGATCGAAAGACTCGAGTTCACCTCACCTTTTTCGATCGCACTAAGTTCTTAGCTCTCTTCCTCCTGGTCTTTTTTGTCTTAGTCTGGGCGGGAATGGCAGATAATCCGCTGCTCACCTTCTCTGATGGCATCCGTGAAATCGCTAACTCTAAGAGTTGGTTGCTCGTACTTTTCGGTATTGAAGTAATTAGACAACTTCACTTTGGTCTTGCTGAATTATTGGCGCCGTATCACGGCATTTGGGTGAAGTATTTCAACTTCATAGATCGCCTCATTCACAAGCTCAGTGATTGGAATCGTTATCGACTCTCCCGAGTTATAAAGGCGTTGTTACTTGTTGCCCTATTAGCAGTCGTCCTCGGAGCTATTTATAAAGAGACTCCAGTAAAGGCACTCTTCCTTGCTCCGAAGGCGCTGTGGAGCGCGCTTCCCATGCTCGGACAACTTCTCTTTGCTGTCTTCTTCATCATTATTCAATTCGGAGCAATGTTCTGGTTTCTCTCTCGCGGTGGAATCGATACCTATTTCCCAGACGATATCCGGACCCGATTCTCGGATGTGTGGGGACAAGATCATGTGCTCAATCGAATTCGAGAGAATCTACTTTTTCTAGAATCACCAGAGAGCATTGAAGCCCATGGTGGCTACGTTCCCGGCGGATTACTTCTGTGGGGACCTCCTGGTACCGGCAAAACTTTGATGGCGGAATCGATGGCAGGCGAGACTGGTAAACCGTTCGTATTCGTCGATCCGGGCGCATTTAACAATATGTTCTTTGGGGTTGGCGTTCTTAAGGTGAAGTCGCTCTTTAGAAAACTTCGCAAGCTCGCTCTTCGCTATGGTGGAGTAGTCGTGTTTTTCGATGAAGCAGATTCGCTCGGCAATCGCGGAATAAGTACTCAGGCGAGAAGCGCTCCGGCAGTATTTGGCGAGGAATGCCACGGCGGTGCGTACCTAGCACCCACAACGGCAGAGCTACTTATGCGTGATGCTTTTGTTGCTGGCACTGCCGGTGGCGGTGGCGGTGGCATGGGCACACTTCAAGCGCTCCTCACCGAACTCAGTGGTTTAAAGAAACCACGGGGCTTTTTTAACCGAGTTCTACGCCGAGCACTGGGCATGCGACCTAAAAATCCGCCGAAGTATCGAATCCTGGTAGTAATGGCTACAAATATGCCTGAGGCACTTGATGAAGCATTGCTGCGCCCTGGTCGAATCGATCGCATGTATCGGGTGGGATATCCAAGCAAGGCTGGACGAATCAGAACTTATGAAGGTTATCTCTCTAAGGTCTCCCATTCATTAACTCCCGAAGACGTAGATAAATTAGCAACGATAACTCCGTATGCAACGGGCGCGACAATTAAGGACACTATTAACGAAGCGCTTATTATGGCTATCAGAAATGGCCGTACATCAATCACGTGGAGCGATGTCATTAAGGCGAAACAACTCAAGGAGCTTGGACCTTCGGAAGATGTTGAATACATCGAGCGAGAACGTCACGCAGTCGCTGTCCATGAAGCGTGTCATGGTGTGATGGCATATCTAGTTCGTCACCATATGTCGATTGATCTTGCGACGATTGAAAAGGGTTCAGACTATCTAGGAATGGTGGCGAGCATTCCGCCAGATGATCAATTCACGAGATGGAAGAGCGAATATGAGGCGGATATTCTTGTCTCCCTTGCTTCACTTGCTGGAGAGCGAATGTTCTTTAGTGGCGATAACTCTTCGGGCGTATCTGGAGATTTAGAGAGCGCCACAACAATCGCAAGTTTTATGGAAGGTCATTGGGGAATGGGTTCGACAGTCTCCTCGCATGCTTCCAATCGTCGTTTTGAGGTTGGCGCCCCGGGCGGCGGCAAACCACGCGATGCCAAAGATGATTCCAAGGCGCTGCGGGTAGCTCTTGCCGATCGAATTGAAGATAATCTCGCCGGCCTGCTAACCAAATCTGAAGAGATTCTTCGCGAGAACCGGAGCAAGGTTCTCGCGTTGGCACATGCACTCGAGGCGCATAAAACGATTTCTGGTGAGGATGTGATTGCCGTGATGGAAGGGGGAGTGGGGCCACTTGTTGATGGTCGACCTTATTCAAACCCCGAAAATATCGCCTTAATTGAGAGTTATCACGATTCTGCAGTTGTGGCACATCTTGGTCATAAGAAGCCAGAGATTGCGCTGCCAGTATTTGAAGCGTGAGCTCTGCTCCTTCGGGTAGGCTCTGCGCATGGGTCCAGGTGGAATCGCAACAATAATTTTGGCTATTTCGGTCGCCGTTATCGCACTTGCCGTCGCTTATGCGGTGGTTCGGATTGGTCGTTTGGTTGATCAAGCGAGCAAGTCTCTCGAAGAGCTCACTCTGGAAGCAACGCCACTCCTTGAAGAAGTGACCACCACCGTGACTTTGGTCAACGGTCCACTTCATGCAATCAACAAGGTATCAAAGAATATTGAAGAAGTTTCAGGCAAGATTGCAGAAGCTACTGGCTCATTTGCAGATAAGAACTCAACGGCAATGAAGGTTGCCGGTGGGCTGCTCTCGCTCGTCCAAGCTACTAAGGGAAAGAAATCCCCAGTAAAGCGCACCAAAAAATCTAAGTCGGAGCAAGAGTAGTTCGTGAATTCAGCAGATATCCGTGAACGATGGTTACAGTTCTTTGAATCCGGTAACAGCCAAGGTTTAGCGCATACCGTGGTTCCATCAGCATCTCTCATTGCCGATGACCCCAACTTGCTCCTGGTTAATGCCGGAATGGTTCCGTTCAAACCATACTTTCTTGGTGAAGAGAAGCCGTCATTTGTGCGCGCTACTTCAGTTCAAAAATGCGTTCGCACGCTTGATATTGATGAGGTAGGAAAGACAACACGACATGCCAGCTTCTTCCAAATGTGCGGAAACTTTTCGTTCGGAGATTATTTCAAAGAGGGCGCAATCGCACTTGCATGGGAGCTCCTTACAAAGCCGGTAGCGCAAGGTGGTTATGGTTTTCCAGAAGAGAAGCTGTGGGTCACGGTCTTTCAGAACGATGATGAAGCTGCCGATATCTGGCACAAGAAGATGGGCGTTCCCAAAGAGCGGATTCAACGTCGTGGGATGGAAGATAATTTTTGGTCGATGGGCGTTCCTGGCCCTTGCGGTCCATGCTCTGAAATTTATTATGATCGCGGACCTGCTTACGGTCGTGATGGCGGTCCGATCGCGGATGAGAATCGTTACTTAGAAGTATGGAACTTAGTCTTCATGCAGAATGTCCGCGGCGAGGGTTCTGGCAAAGATGATTATCCAATTTTGGGTGAATTGCCGGCAAAGAATATTGATACCGGTCTTGGACTCGAACGTATGGCTGCCTTGCTGCAGGGAGTAGAAAATATCTACGAGATTGATACGACAAAGCAGATTCTCGATAAGGCTTCCGAACTCACTGGTGTTCGTTACGGCGCGGACCAGAAGAGTGATATCGCACTTCGAGTCATTGCGGATCACGCTCGCACAACAATGATGCTCATCGGAGATGGGGTACTTCCTGGGAATGAAGGCCGTGGATATGTCCTTCGCAGAATGATGCGACGCACTATTCGTAACATGCGCATTCTTGGTTCCCATGAACCAACTGCCACCGAATTAGTCACTGCTGCTATCGGAGCGATGGGGCCGCAATATCCAGAACTCGTTGAAAAACAGGTTCGAATTATCGAGATTTCTGTGAACGAGGAAGAGTCATTTCTTCAAACGCTCAAGAGCGGTACCCAAATCTTTGACTTGGCCGCGAAGAGTGCCAAGAGCGCGCACGACGTTCGTCTCGGCGGAGAGACTGCCTTCAAGTTGCACGACACCTACGGATTCCCTTTTGACCTAACTTTAGAGATGGCTTCCGAACAAGGATTAGCGGTCGATGAGGATGGCTTCCGCAAGTTGATGAAAGAGCAGAAAGATCGCGCGAAAGCGGATGCTCGTTCCAAAAAGACGGGGCACACAGATCTTTCGGAATATCGATCGATCGTTGATACCCATGGAAAGACTGAGTTTATTGGGTACTCGCAGGTCGAGGGCGAAGCTAAAGTTTCAGCCATTCTCGTTGACGGAAAATCTGTTGCCGAGACCGGCGCATCGGGCGAAGTAGAAATCGTTCTTGATCGCACACCGTTTTATGCTGAAGGAGGCGGACAACTTCCTGATGGCGGAATCATTCGTCTAGCTAACGGTGCCGTCGTAGAGATTGATGATGTTCAGGCTCCGGTTCCAGGGCTCTATATCCACCGCGGAACAGTTATTTCCGGAGTTGTGAAGGTGAATGATGGTGCTATGGCGGCCATTGATAAGGCACGACGTACTGCAATTTCTCGCGCACATACGGCAACGCATATGGTTCATAAAGCGTTTCGGGAGGCACTGGGGGAGAGCGCAACACAAGCTGGCTCCGAGAATGCGCCAGGTCGTTTCCGATTTGATTTCCCTTCCACGGGCGCTGTTCCACCTTCGGTGTTGCGGGATGTAGAAGCTCGTGTAAACAATTTGTTGCTGGAAGATTTAACTGTCACGGCGCAGACAATGACTCAACCCGAAGCCAAGGCGATGGGCGCGATGGCGCTCTTTGGCGAGAAATATGGCGATCAAGTTCGAGTAGTAAGCGTTGGTGATTGGGCTCATGAACTTTGCGGCGGTACGCACGTCTCCCAATCTGGACAACTTGGCCTGATCAAACTCCTCTCTGAAGCTTCTATCGGCGCTGGGGTCAGGCGCGTCGAGGCGCTCGTTGGCGTAGATGCATTCGATTTCTTAGCTCGTGAACATTTACTTCTCAATTCACTCACTGAAATTATTAAGGGTGCCCGCGTAGAAGAACTTCCAGAAAGAATTGCTGCTCTCGTCGATCAATTGAAGGCAGCAGAAAAGGAGCTCGGGCAATTTAAAACAGCTTCCATTCTTGCCGCTTCAAGTTCGTTGATTGAGAACGCTGCTTCTATTGGAGCGCTAACAGTCATTGCCGCTCCGATTGTTGATGGGGTCTCGGTTGATGATCTCCGTACTATCGCAACCGATTTAAGAAACCGCATTAGCAACGGTGTCGTTGCATTGACATCTGTTACGGATGGAAGAATTTCATTGGTCGTTGCTACCAGCGACGCTGCTCGCGCTGCTGGCGTTAAGGCTGGAGCGCTAGTAAAGAGTGCTTCCACGATTTTGGGTGGTGGCGGCGGCGGTAAAGATGATTTTGCGCAAGGCGGAGGTACCAAGATCGAAGCGCTGCCAGCTGCATTCACCGAAATCCGCAACGCAATCAATACATCTATCGGTGCATAGTTCACCATGGAGCCCGGCCGCAGATTAGCTTTTGATTACGGTTCTGCTCGTATCGGTGTCGCTATGAGTGACCTTTCGGGGCTACTTGCCTCTCCGCAAGAAAATATAGATGCGACATCCCCGCTGCTAAGTCAACTGCTCCTCACTCTCTTCGAAGAGAACGAACCAACTTATATTGTTGTCGGTAAGCCGCTTCACCTCTCTGGAGCTGATAGCGCCAAGGCCGATTCCGTACGCACCTTTGTGTCATTACTCAAGTCGATCACGACGATTCCTATTTATCTGCTTGATGAGCGTCTTACGACTGTCAGCGCTTCTCGCTCACTTCGAGAGGCAGGCATCAATTCAAAAGCAGGTAAATCCAAAATTGATGGCGCAGCGGCAGTGGGAATACTCGAAAGCGCCCTTCATCAAGAACGCTTACAAGGCGCACCCTCTCAGGAACTTGCATGAAGAAGATTCTTATTCCCTTCATTGCCGCGGTGATTCTCGCAGGTGGATATTATGTATTGAAACCAGCTAATGATTTTGGGGCGGGCAAGGCGGGTCCAGAAATCACTATCGACGTTTTAGCCGGTCAAAGCGGAGCCCAAATTGGAAATTCGTTGGAACGTGCCGGAGTGATCAAAGCGGCATCGACATTTATCAACTTAGCCAGGCGCGATAGCTCTGCCAACCGAATCGGACCCGGTACTCATCGCATCCAAACTCACCTTCCGGTCAAAGAAGCGCTCACTCAGCTATTAGATCAGAAGCGACTAGCCGATCAAGTGAAAATTCCTGAAGCGAGCACATATGGCGATGTCCTAGCGATTCTGAAAAAGTCGAAAAATATTGATTCATCCGCCCGATTGAATCTCAAAGATCTTAACCCTTTTCTTGCGAACCCTGCTCGCTCATTAGAAGGTCAACTCTTTCCTGCTCATTACGCATTTGCTCCTGGCACGACTGTTTTAGAAGCGCTCTCTTCAATGGTTGATCGATTTGGAGAGTCAGCTCGGACAACCGGCATTTCTCAGGGGTATGGAAAATATTCGCCCTACGAAGTGCTCACTGTTGCCTCCATGGTGCAGATAGAAGGAGACCCAACCGATTTCGAGAAGGTTGCTCGTACGATCTATAACCGATTGATGATCGGCATGCCGCTTCAACTTAATTCCACCGTTCAATATGCTGCTCATTTACGAGGCCGCATTACTCTGTCGACAACTGCAACTCAGATTAATTCACCATACAACACGTATAGGCACACCGGGCTTCCGCCCACCCCGATCTCCAATCCGAGTGAAGCCGCTGTGCGAGCTGCGCTCCATCCCATCGCAGGGGATTGGCTCTATTTCATTACTGTGGCACCTGGCGATACTCGTTTCACAAAGAACTATTCGCAATTCCAGGAATGGGAAGTTCTTTTCCATCGAAATCTCAAAGCGGGAGCTTTCAAATGATTAAAGCTGCCGTCCTCGGTTCGCCCATTGCACATTCACTCTCACCTCTGCTCCATCGTCGCGCCTACCAACTTCTCGGGGTTGACGGAAGTTATGAAAAAGTTGAAGTAAAGTCAGGAGGGCTAGCGAGTTTTCTGGATTCAGCACGCACATCTGGTTGGACTGGTCTTTCGCTAACCATGCCGCTCAAAGAAGAAGTTGTACATCTCGATATCAATATTGACGAAGACGCTCGAGTAAGTAAATCAGCAAATACCATTGTCTTCTCGCAAGATGGAACTCAGATGCGCGCGCTCTCGACCGATAAGTTGGCCTTTGATCGCCTGCTTCGAGTAAAGTCAGATTCTAGAATTGTTCTGCTTGGCGGGGGAGGCACAGCTCGTTCCGCCCTCAATTCTCTCAATCAGAGAGTGTGCAAAGTGGAGGTTTTTCTCAGGTCGCCTCAAAAGTCCGCTGCCCTGATTGAGTCTGCGCCAGATTGCGAACTCACCATCTCAAACTTTGCCGAATTCGAGCCGCACTCACTTTCTTCGTGTGACTATCTCATTTCCACAGTGCCGGCTGGAGCGAGTGATGAGATTGCGCTTCAATTGGGCTCAGTCTCCGGTGATTTCTCCGGGCTTAATTTTGTTGAGATTCTGTACAACCCGTGGCCGACTGATTTGCTTACCTCAATGCGAACTTTGGGGGCACAATGTCTTGATGGTTTAGATTTATTAGTAGAGCAAGCGCTCGATCAAATTGCGCTCTTTACCATGGTGGACTTTGATTACGCAGAGATGCGCAGAGAACTACTCCAAGTTGGACTTGAAGAGCTGAGCAAATAATCCACAGATTGAATCTTGATTTATCGCGAGTTGAGATAGTTATGGGATGTATCTTCTTGCTCAATTAGTTCTGTTATTGCATCTGAGTTACACCGACATTCGATATCGCCGAATACCTAATATTTCACTCCTCATCTTCCTTCTCTTGTCGATCTTCCTTAGCCGCCCCAATGTCTTGGTGGCCTCCACCCTCTTCTTCCTGGTTCTTCTGCTTCGAGGGCTGAGCGGAAACCAGATTGGAATGGGGGATGCAAAGTTAATCTTCGTTTTTGGAGTAGGCAGTAGCTCCATTAATTCAGCACTAAGAGCCCTCTGGCTTGCATGCTTCATTGCGCTATTCGGAGTTCTTCTCTATCGAATCTTTAAAGGAAAGTGGCGTTATTCAATTGCCTTCGCCCCTTACATCTGTCTGGGTTTCATCATTTCTCGGTAAATGTGGCGCAAGATGGCGCCCCTATCTGTCAGAATATGACCATGATTCGTTGGTTAACAGCAGGTGAGTCCCATGGTCCTGCTTTGTCGGCCATTCTGGAAGGCATGCCGGCGCATATCGACATCACGACCGAGATGATCGATGCTGATCTCAAGCGCCGCAGATTAGGCTTTGGTAGAGGCGCACGACAAAATTTTGAAGCAGATGCTGTCACCATCCTTGGCGGTATTCGTCATGGCGTTAGCCAAGGTGGCCCTATCTCGATTCAAATCGGAAACTCGGAATGGCCAAAATGGTCAAAGGTGATGTCACCTGACCCAGTTGATGCAGTCGAACTCGAATCTTTAGCTCGTAATGCGCCATTAACCAGACCGCGCCCAGGTCATGCAGATTTGGTAGGAATGCAGAAATATGATTTTCATGATGCGCGGCCTATTTTAGAACGCGCGAGTGCGCGCGAGACCGCGGCACGAGTTGCACTCGGCGCTGTCGCCCGTGCATTCTTGAAACAAAGTGTTGGAATTGAAATTATTAGTCACGTACTTTCTATTGGTGGAGTCGCAGTTCCTTCACATGTCGCGCTTCCTACCGCTAATGATCGTGACCGAGTAGATGCTGACCCGGTCCGCTGTGCAGACACGGCTACATCCGCAAAAATGGTTGCAGAGATTGAGGATGCACATTCGGCCGGAGACACCTTGGGTGGAGTAGTTGAGGTATTGGCTTTCAATCTTCCCATCGGCCTCGGTTCGCACACACATTGGGATCGTCGACTTGATTCCAAGTTGGCTGGTGCGCTGATGGGAATTCAGGCAATTAAGGGTGTTGAGCTCGGGGATGGTTTTGAGTCTGCACGCCGACGTGGGTCGGTTGCACATGACGAGATCGAAAAGAATTCCGCTGGCGAAATCATTCGCCGCACAGATCGCGCAGGCGGCACCGAGGGTGGAATTTCCAATGGTGAGATATTAAGAGTTCGCGCAGCCATGAAACCAATTTCGACAGTCCCGAAAGCGCTAGATACGATTGATGTTCGTACTGGCGAAGCGGCAAAGGCGATCAATCAACGTTCAGATGTCTGCGCAGTTCCTGCTGCTGGCATTGTTGCTGAAGCAATGGTGGCGCTGGTTCTTGCAGACGCTGTTCTAGAGAAGTTTGGTGGAGATAGCGTTGCACAGGTGGCTCGAAATTATCAGAGCTACATAGCAGCAATGGCTATTAAGTAGTGCCTACCGCAATTCTGATCGGCCCTCCGGGGTGTGGAAAATCGACTATTGCTAAAGCGCTTTCTCGCGAGTTGGCATGCGAATACGTTGATACCGACGCATTAGTAGAAAATCGGGCCGGCAAGAAGATTTCCGAGATATTCATCGATGATGGAGAGCCTGCTTTTAGAGAGATTGAGTCCGAGGTAGTTCTCGAAACCATAAGTTCTTTCGGTGGCATTGTTGCTTTGGGTGGTGGCAGCGTGATGGATCCTCGAGTTCAATCAGCGTTGAAATCTGGTAAATCTCCCGTCATATATTTGGAAGTCTCAATAGCGCAAGCAGCTCCTCGCGTAGGCTTCAACAAGGATCGTCCGTTATTACTTGTGAATCCCCGCCAACAATGGCTCTCACTCATGCAAGTTCGAGAGCCGATATATAAAGGATTAGCGACAGTTACTATTTCTACAGATAGCAAGAAAGCACCCTTAGTTGCGCAGGAGATTAACCAATTTTTACAGAGGAGCAGCTCGTGAGTGAAATTATCTCCGTTCAAGCAGAGCATCAGTATCCGGTCATCATTACGGATTCATGGCGCGCGGAATTTGCTCGCACTAAAGCTACTTACGCACGAAATTTGATCTTTGCACCGCGCGAGCTCGAAGCAGGATTAGCACTATCTGAAATCCTCGGACCAGATGACCTGTTCTTCGCTCTTCCTTCAGGTGAAAATGCTAAACAAATTTCCACCGTCGAACTTATGTGGGAGGCGGCAAGTAAAGCAGGAATACGCCGCACAGATGCTGTGTGGGGGATAGGCGGAGGATCAACGACAGATGTTGCTGGTTTCGTCGCTGCATCTTGGTTGCGCGGAGTTTCGTGGCACGCAATCCCCACCACGCTGGCTGGAATGGTTGATGCTTCTATCGGCGGAAAGACCGGTATCAATTCACCAGCAGGAAAGAATTTAATTGGCGCCTTCCATTCGCCGTCATCGGTGATTGTTGATATCGCCTTCTTAGAGACGCTCTCTAACCGTGATTTTTCGGCGGGACTTGCCGAAATTATTAAAACTGGCTTTATCGCTGATATTGAGATTCTTCGAATTTTAGACGAGACAAAAAATCTTTCCGAGGCTCGCGGGGTGGCCACTGAACTGGTATCGCGTTCAATCAAAGTAAAAGCTGACGTTGTAAGTCAGGATTTCAAGGAGAGCAAGCTTCGCGAAATTCTCAACTATGGCCATACTCTTGGTCATGCCATTGAAAAACGCGAAAAGTACCAACTTCGACATGGCGAAGCAGTTGCGATTGGTTTAGTTTTTGCAGCTGAACTCAGCGCTCTTGAGCTCGGACTTTCTGAGTCAGTCGTTTCAGAACACCGACGTCTGCTGACCAAGTTTAACCTTCCCATTTCGTACCAGTCAGGTGCGTGGGACGAGCTGAAAGAATTGATGGCATCGGATAAGAAATCCCGCGCTTCTGGCTTACGTTTTATAGGTCTGCAGGATCGCGGCGAACCGACTTGGCTAGAGAGTGTTTCCACCGAAAATCTCGCACGTGCCTATGAGAGAATTTCGATATGAGCAGCAAAGTTCTCGTCCTTAACGGACCCAATTTAGGCCGGTTAGATATTAGAGATTCAAAGCTATATGGCAGTCTCGACTTCAATCAGCTCACAACCTTCATCACAGATGCTGCTACTGCTCTCAATCTAGATGCAGATGTTCGTCAAAGCGATAGCGAATCTCAAATTATTGCTTGGCTCCATGAGGCAGCCGATGCCAAGATTCCAGTCATTATCAACCCTGCGGCATTCACCCATTATTCGTATGCAATTCGAGACGCGGCAGAACTTCTCAAGTCGCCCTTAATTGAGGTTCACCTATCCAACCCATTAGCACGCGAGGAATTTAGACACACCTCGGTCATCTCGGGGATTGCAGATGGAACAATCGCTGGTTTCGGCCCGCACTCGTATACGTTGGCTTTGCAGGCGCTACGCCAAATTTTAGATAAGTAAAACCTCAGGTATCCTTCTTCCCATTGCACCAAGCGCGACATTACCCAGACCAACCTAGATACGAATTGGATAAATCATGGCAACAACTAATGATCTGAAAAATGGAATGACTTTAGATATCGAAGGTCAGCTCTGGAACGTTGTCGAATTCCAACACGTAAAGCCGGGCAAGGGTCCAGCTTTCGTTCGCACCAAGTTGAAGAATGTTCTTTCTGGCAAGGTCATTGACCGAACCTTTAACGCAGGTGTGAAGGTTGATGTTGCGATTTTGGAGAAGCGCGATATGCAGTTCCTTTACAAGGATGGCGATTCATTCATATTTATGGACGATAAGACTTTCGATCAAATGTCGATCTCTGAGGATGTTGTTGGGGAAGCGGCTAACTACATGCTGGAGAACTGCTCAGCAAACGTCGCAGTCCACGAAGGAAACCCACTCTACGTTGAACTACCTGCCTCTGTTGAGATGATGATTACTTATACCGAACCTGGCCTTCAAGGCGATCGCTCATCAGGCGGAACTAAACCGGCG
>CANBVO010000027.1 GCA_947372915.1 Actinomycetota bacterium
GACGTTACCGCCGACGCTGAAGTCCGATATGAAGTTCTCTGTCGCCGCCATCACATGCGCAAGGTGACCTCTAATCACTCCAAGACGGCAGTATTTGAGCCACTCCCCTTTAACAATTAATTTCATAACCAAATAAACATAAGAAGAAAAGGACCATCATGCGCAGCAAAGGTTATGCAGCTCTAACAGCTAAGGCCTCATTAACTCCTTACGAGTTTGATCGTCGTGAACTCAAGGCGAACGACGTTGCATTGACTACTCAGTTCGCTGGTATCTGCCACTCCGATATTCACCAGGCACGCGAGGAATGGGGTCCATCAATATTTCCTATGGTGCCAGGCCATGAGATTGCTGGCATTGTCACCGAAGTCGGAAGCGCCGTCACCAAGTTCAAAGTTGGCGATCGCATCGGCATCGGCGTCTTTGTTGACTCATGCAAGAAGTGCGAGGCATGCCTGAAGGGTCTTGGAAATTACTGCTACGAGAACATGACTGCCACATATAACAGTATGGAGCGCGACGGCAAGAGCCCAACTATGGGTGGTTACAGCGATTCTTTCGTTGTCGATGCTGATTACGCAGTCAAGATTCCCGGCAACTTAGAAATGTCAGGTGTTGCACCACTCATGTGCGCTGGCATTACTTTGTACTCCCCACTTCGTCATTGGCAGGCAGGACCTGGTATGAAGGTCGGCATCATTGGTTTGGGTGGACTTGGACATATGGGTGTGAAGTTTTCTGCCGCGCTTGGAGCAGAAACCACTGTCTTCTCGCACTCCCCTCACAAAAAAGATGATGCCCTTGCAATGGGAGCAGATCACTTTGTCTCCACGGCTGACCACTCTGTGTTTGCAGGTATGAAGCCTGAGTTCGACTTGATTCTCAATACCGTCTCTGCCGAAATCGATCTCAATCCTTACCTCGAGCTTCTCAAATTAGATGGAACTCTCGTGATGATTGGCCTCTCCGGAAAGCAATATCCAATTTCCGCAGGTGGCTTGCTTCAAAAGCGCCGCTCACTTGCTGGTTCCCAAATTGGTGGTGTTCCTGAGCTTCAAGAGATGTTGGATTTCTGCGGAACCCATAACATTGTGAGCGATGTTGAAATCGTGAAGGCCGAATATATAAACCAGGCCTATGAGCGCACTATTGCTAGTGATGTGAAATACCGCTTCGTGATTGATGCAGCAACTTTCTAACAAGCCCCGGCTTTAATTAAATAAATTGATGGAGTATGCCCGCAAAAATCGGCGCTAGAAATAGCGCCGGTAGAATATTTCCCACTTGAATGTTTGCAATCCGAATAAGCCGGAATGAGATCCCGAGAAGCAAAATTCCACCCACCGCAGTCATGGCCAAGATTTGATAGTCGGGAAGTACGCTACCCAAAATCAATCCAACAACGGTCCACAGTCCTTGGTAAATTCCAACGGGCAACGCAGACATGGCCACTCCCCAACCCATAGATGCGGCGAAAGCAATAGAAGTAATTCCGTCGAGGATGCTCTTAAGTACGAGCTGGTCGATTCCAGTGCCCATTCCATCACTGATTGATCCGAGAATAGCCATAGGGCCAATCACGAAGAGCAGCGAGGCTGCAACAAATCCTTCAACAAACGGAGAAGTTCCATTCTTATCCAGTTTCGACTTGAGTGTTCCGCCAAGTTTTTCTAACCGGTCCTCTATCCCAAGTGCCGAACCAATGAGGGCGCCGATCAGCAATGAGAAGAGGATGACAAGGACAGTCCAGCCCTTAGGGAGTGCAGAAATGAGATGAGGGTTCCAGACATTCTTAATGGAATCGGCTGCTGCTAAGAGCGTGACGAAACCGAGTGTGGAAGTGATGAGATCGCGCGTAGCTGGTTTGAATTTTGAACCAGCGAGGAGTCCCAGGAATGAACCTGTCACAATCGCAACAACATTGATAATGGTTCCTAAACCAACCAATTGACTTCCTCAATCTCTCTCGCGCGGAGTCGCCATCGCCTACTATTGGCTGATGGCCACAAGCACTGAGGGTAACGCAAGCAATCCCAACTCACTTTCATTTCTGCGACGCCTCAAGCCTTCGCGGACGGTCCCACGCACCCATTGGACCGCCGAGCATCGCTGGTCAGTCAAACCTCAAGGTCTAGCAATCCTCTCTCTGGGTCTCATTATCTTCGGTCTTGGTGATTCACTCATCATTCAATCCCATATTGGAAATGCCCCGTGGTCAGTGCTCGCGCAGGGAATTTCTAATCACACACCCCTGTCCATTGGTGAGGCGACACTGCTTATTGGCGCTGCCGTACTTCTTCTATGGTGGCCGCTAGAGCAGCGACCCGGATTTGGCACGATTGCAAATATCATATTGATCTCTGCCGCGCTCCAACTTGGCCTCTTCATTTTTCCAGTAGCTAGTCATCACTTTCTGATTCAACTTCTTTACGTGCTTTCCGGTATCGCTCTCGTTGGCGGCGGTACGGCGCTTTATATTACGTGTGGACTTGGGCCTGGGCCTCGCGATGGCCTTATGACGGCGCTGCATCACCGCACCGGTATTCGGGTTGGCCGAGTACGCCTTTTTATTGAGATTTGCGCGCTTATCTGTGGCTCACTACTCGGTGGCCGTGTTGGATTAGGTACGGCGTTATTTGCGCTACTTATCGGAAACTCGATGGCGATTTTCCTCAGTGTGGTCAATCGATATGCCGGCACTACCAATTAATTTCAGGTAGTCCCATTTCTCGAAGTGCCCTATTTGCTGAACTAAATGGTTTGCTACCGAAAAATCCTCGGTGAGCAGATAGCGGACTCGGATGTACCCCAGAAATAATTGAGCCATGAGTAAATTTCGGAGTAAGTTCCTGGGCAAATTTCCCCCAGAGAATTGGAATAACTGATCTTTCATTCAAAACTTCTGCCACTCGTTCGGAAATTGCTTGCCATCCCAGTGAGGAATGCGAACCGGACTCTCCCGGACGCACCGTTAATATTCGATTAAGTAACATCACGCCTTGCTCGTGCCAGGGCGTTAAATCTCCACCGACAATTTGGGTTGAACCAATATCGTTTCCGACCTCTTTCAAAATATTGTTTAAGCTGCCAGGAATCTTTGTTACCTCTGGATTTATGGAAAAGGCAAGACCACATGGATAATCGGGATTAGGGTATGGATCTTGACCGACGATCAATACCTTTGTGTGGGCTATGGGCTGAGATAAGGCTCTAAATATTTGATGCTTAGCTGGCAAATACTTCTCACTCGAAATTTGTTCCGCTATCGAGCAGATTCGGTCTTCCATATCGGCAAGTTGTATCTGCCAATCGGGATGGAGCGAATCAAAAAGAGACACAGATATTAGAGGGCTCGTGCGAAGTAACGGCCGCCTTCAGTGGTGACGGCGATTGTTAAACCATAAGCAGCACTGAGATTTTCAGACGTGACAACATCTGAGATTAATCCCGAGGCGATCGGCTTTGCCTTTGACAATAGAAGTGCATGCGTTGTTCCAACTGGGATCTCTTCAATATGGTGAGTAACGATGATTGTTGCAGGCGAAAGTGGGTCAATCGCCAGATTCTCCAGTCTTCGTAGTAAATCTTCTCGCCCACCAAGATCTAAGCCAGCTGCTGGTTCGTCAAGAAGCAGTAGCTCGGGGTCTGCCATGAGTGCACGAGCGATGAGAACGCGCTTCTTTTCACCTTCACTCAATGAACCAAATAGACGCTCCCCTAGTTCACGGACGCCAAGAGTGGTGAGTAAGGCCAGCGCTCGTGACTCATCCCAGAGGTCGTAATCCTCCTGCCATCTACCGGTGATTGCGTATGCAGCAGTGAGGACTACATCCATAACTCGCTCTTCGTAAGGAATATCTGAAATCAAAGCTGGAGTAGTTAAACCAAGTCGCGTACGAAGTTCAAAGACATCTACTTTTCCGAGTTGTTCTTCGAGAATATTTACTTCGCCCGACGTTGGATGAATCTTGGTGGAGCAGAGCATTAAGAGCGTAGATTTTCCAGCACCATTTGGGCCGAGAATGACCCATCGTTCGCCTTCGTTGACGCTCCACGTAATAGGTCCGAGAATTACTTTGCCTTCACGGGAGACTGTGACATCTCGCATGTGTAGGACTGATCTCATGACCGTAAAGATACCCGCTTGGCATCGGATAAGACGCTAACCTAGGCCAGTGGTATCCAACACTGCTTCTCAATTTACCGGTCTAATCTTGCTCTCTGGCGAAGATTCCCCCGGTGTTACAGCGGAGCTCTTCCAGACCCTCTCCCCTTTCTCCATCGTTCTTATTGACCTAGAACAAGTAGTAATCCGAGGTCGACTAATTCTCACCGCGCTGATCTCGTTGGATCCAGCTCATTGTGATGCCATCGAGGAAGATCTTGACCAAATGGCAAAGAAGCTCAACCTCGACCTTGCGATTGATTTTCAGGATTCACTAGTTCCAACAACTCAGATTTCTGAAAAAGCGCATGTAGTTATTCTCGCTCCCCTCATGCGCCCTGGAGCCGTCGCCACTGTCGCTGCCAGCATTACGCAATCTGGTGCAAACATTGATCGTATACATCGAACTGCTACCTATCCTTTGACCGCTATCGAACTGGATATCTCATTTCCACCTGCTGCGACGACGGTCCCGCAACTCCGACGTACTCTGGCGCAAGTAGCACTTTCTGAAAAGATAGATATCTCTATCGAGTCAAGTGGATTGCGCCGCAAATCTAAGCGCATCGTTCTGCTCGATATGGACTCGACCTTGATTCAACAAGAAGTTATTGATTTACTGGCAAAGAAGGCTGGGGTCGAGAAGACCGTTGCTGCAATTACCGAGTCAGCCATGCGCGGTGAACTCGATTTCGCACAGTCCCTCGAAGCTCGCGTTGCGCAATTAAAGGGTTTATCAGAGTCTGCGATTCAAGAGGTAGCTTCGGAAATCATTCTTACTCCTGGTGCACGCACCCTGATCCGTACTCTTCATCGCTTGGGCCACAAGGTGGGAGTTGTCTCTGGCGGATTCCTCAACGTCATCGAGCCTCTGCTGAAGGAACTCAATGTTGATTTTTATCAGGCAAACACCCTCGAAATCGAAGCCGGTGCTCTTACCGGACGCACTACCGGAAGAATTATTGATAGAGCCGCGAAGGCAACAGCGCTACGAGAATTTGCTGCGCGCGAGGGAGTGCCACTGGATCAAACTGTAGCCATCGGGGACGGTGCAAATGATTTAGATATGATCGAAGCAGCGGGCCTCGGCATTGCTTTCAACGCCAAACCGGCCGTTCAGGCAGCTGCTGATAGCGCGGTCAACTCTCCTTATTTGGACTCTGTCCTTTATCTCATCGGCATTAGCCGCGAAGAAATTGAAAGAGCAGATCTCGAGTAATTAGAGTCGGCAGGCGTGAATATCGGTGACGAGAATTCCGCGCGCACCAACTGCGTAAAGCTCATCCATTACTCGATTGATATCTTTGCGCTTCACCATTGCCCGTACAGCATTCCACTCTGATTTTTGAAGTGGCGAAATCGTTGGGGATTCAATACCCGGAGTCAGAGCACACGCTTTTTCCAAATCAGAACTCTTTACGTCGTAGTCAACCAAGACATATTGGCGGGCCATTACAACACCATTGAGGCGTCTAATCAGAGTCTCCATGGCGGCGCTTTGGCTTGAAGCTGATCTCGAAATCAGGATTGCTTCACTGGAAAGAAGAATCTCACCGAAAATCTTTAATCCGGCTTGACGGAGTGTTCCGCCGGTCGAAACCACATCCGCAATTACATCGGCAACGCCTAAGCGAATGGAACCCTCGACTGCGCCATCGAGCTGGACGACTTCTGCAGAGATGGAGTTCTTCGTAAGGTACGCGGTGACTAAACCTGGATAGGCGGTCGCAATCCGCTTTCCTTCCAAATTCTTCTCTGAAATCGCAGAATTAGCCGGTACATCAGGCGCTGCGAATCGAAATGAGCTGCGACCGAAATCAAGCGCGAGGACTTCGTGTGCAGATGCCGCGCTATCGAGCAATAAATCACGGCCAGTGATTCCGGCATCTAGTTCTCCGAGGCCCACATAGACTGCAATATCGCGCGGACGCAAGTAGTAAAACTCGACATCATTCTCAGGGTCGATAAAGGTTAAATCGCGAAGATCGTTGCGTTGGCGATAACCCGCCTCGCGCAACATGGCAGCAGAGGACTCAGAGAGCGATCCTTTATTGGGTACAGCAATGCGTAGCGTCATAACTTCCTTAATTAGAGTTGTTCGTAGACAGCGGCGATAGGAATATTTTTAGCAATCATCAAAACCTGTAGGTGATAGAGCAATTGGCTGATCTCAAGTGCCAGTGCTTCATCACTTTGAAACTCTGCGGCCATCCAAACCTCTGCTGCCTCTTCCACAATCTTCTTCCCAATCGTGTGAACCCCGGCATCGAGTGCCGCGACTGTCCCTGAGCCAGTTGGCCTGGTTTTAGCGGTCTCATTGAGTTCAAGCCAAAGCTCATCAAAGGATTTCATGAGGATATTTTAGCGACTAACTTGCTGAGCTGCCCTGACATTTCTCGGAGGCGATTCTGATATCTCGAACCATTTGTGCCGGATTGGGCGAAGAGAAGACGGCGCTTCCGGCAACAAATGTATCGGCCCCACTCAACGTGGCTTCCTCGATAGTTGCTAGAGAGATTCCACCATCGACTTGAAGCCATAGATCCTTCGCGTTGTTCTCGGATATCCAGGTTCGGGCCGCTTTAACCTTTGGCATCATATCTTGCATAAACTTTTGGCCACCAAAGCCCGGTTCAACCGTCATCACAAGCAACATATCAATCTCCGCCATAAATGGCTCTACCGATGAAAACGGTGTCCCAGGCTTGATGGCGACGCCGACTCGAGAGCCGTTGCCCTTTATGTTGCTAATCAAGGTGCGAGCATTCGTGGTCGCTTCCAGATGAAAAGTCACGCTCGTGCTTCCGTGTTCGGCATACCGTGGGGCATGAAGATCAGGGTCAGCAATCATGAGATGCGAATCGACGGGCAGGGAAGATTGCTTGATGATTGATATCGCTTCTTCAAAAGCGAACGTGAAATTCGGAACAAATATATTGTCCATGACATCTAAATGGAGAAGATCTGAAACTTCAGAAATACGATCGATCTCGGCCGACAGATTTGAACGATCAGCATTAAGGATGCTCGGGCATATCCGCACTGAACTCATGAGGAAAGAATACTTGTTGGGAGTTAGCTAACCTTGCTTTTGAAGGAGCGCTAGGAACATCGAGTCGCTTCCTGTGAGGTGAGTCCAGAGTTGAAGGGTGCCATCGCTCTTCTCTCCCCCGGTAGGTAGATGCTCAAACTCCGCTACTGGAATAACCTTCATATCTTTGTGACGATAAGTAAAGTCCAAGACTTGGCCGACTGTCTCAGCTAAATGTGGAGAACAGGTTGCATAACCGATTACGCCACCAGGGTTAATAAGTTCATATGCGGAATCGAGAAGCTCTCGCTGGAGGGTGACTAGGTTCTTTAAATCTGCCGGGGTACGACGCCACCTCGCCTCTGGCCTTCGGCGTAACGCACCCAAACCCGTACAAGGTGCATCCACCAATATTCGATCGAACGATTTTCCGAACGAGGCGACATCTCGTCCATCATGACTGACGACGAGCGTACTTGGAACAACTCGAGCGACAAGTTCAGCACGGTGTTCTGCTGGTTCATTTGCTAGGAAGGAATCTTCTGGTAACTCGGTCTCAACTAAATTGTAAAGAAGAGCCGCCTTACCTCCAGGACCTGCACATAAGTCGAGCCACGACATGGGTCCGACTCGGTTGAGATCTTTGGTGTTGAAGAAGGTTTCGGCAACAACTTGTGAACCTACATCTTGAACTCCAGCCTGACGTGACATGATCTCTGGATACTCAGTCGGAAGATGATCCGAGAGAAGCGCGAATGATGAGAGCGGTAGCGGAGTTCCGCCAGTCTTGGCAAGATCTGAAACCGTAGATTTTCCAGGCCAGGCAACTAAATGCGGAGCGGCCGGTTGATTGTCAATGATAAGTAATTCCTCTACCGCGGCCCAATCCTTGAGCTGGTCGTAGAAAGCTTTGACGATCCATTCTGGGTGGGAATGTTTGACGGCGAGCTTTTGGATATCTGTGAGTTTGGCATCAGTATCAATAGCATTGAAAGTAGTCTCATCGCGGGTAATGGCGCGCAGAATTGCGTTGACATACGAGGCCTTTGATTCACCTGCGACAAATCGCGCAACTTCAACCGTTGCCGAAACTGCCGCGTGATCCGGAATTCGCATATATTCAATTTGATGGATGCCGAGTCTGAGCAAATCCAGAATTTTTGGGTCAAGCTCTTCGATTGGTCTATCAATTTTAAGCGCGATGAAATAGTCGTATCTCCCCTGCATGCGAAGAGTTCCGTAAGAAAGTTCGGTAGCAAGTGCCTTATCGCGCTGTTCTAATTGTGAAGCTTTTAGCAAATCCGGCAACCGGAGGTTTGCATATGCGCCCTCTCGGTTGACCTGCGAAATTAGATCATAAGCAAGGAGCCGAGCCTTATCTGGTTTTGGCTTCTTAAATTCAGTACTACTCAAAAGTAGACTCACTGGTGAGGTGCGCGCCGCGAGCGAAATCAAGTGAACTCATTCGCTTCTTACCGGCTGGAGTAACTTCCGCAATAGATAAGACGCTGTCAGCGCATCGAACGAGAAGTCCATCAGCAGAAGCTTCAATCTGACCGGGTTGAGTGAGTGAATTGGGTAGCAAAGATTCGGCGAGCCCGTAAAGAGAGATCTTATTGTCTTGCCATTTAGTATAAATGCCTGGTCGCTCTTGAAGTGCTCGAGCGGTACGAAGAATTTTCTCGGCATCATCCTTCCAATTAATAGCGCCCATCTCCTTAGAGATTTTGGGTGCAAGCGAAATTCCAGCTGTTGGTTGGGGTGTTGTACGAGTCTTACCAATCACCTTAAGTAATTCAATCATGGATTCAGCGCCTTTGACTCCCAACGTATGAAGCAAAGTCTCAGTTGTATCCGTTGGAGAGATATCTAACTCCTCTTGGACATAGAACGGACCCGTATCCATACCCTTATCGAGTTTGAAGATTGTGAAACCAGTCCGTGATTCCCCATTCAACAGCGCCCATTGAACCGGTGCTGCGCCGCGGTAAGCGGGTAAGAGCGAGAAATGGAGATTGATCCAACCGAAACGTGGGCCATGAAGAAGTTCCACTGGAATCAGGCGTCCGTATGCAACCGTGACAATCAATTGTGGCTGGGCATCCAATAAATGACGGTTAAGTTCAGAGGTATCGGCAGGCTTTGCAACGTTGAGACCCTTTGACTCAGCCCAAGCAGCAAGTTCATTGGGAACAACCTTTTGACCTCGACCGGTCTCCTTATCGGGATTGGTAATAACCGAACCAATCGAATGCTCGGAGGCCATGAGTGCTTCAATGACCGGAACGGAAACAAGCGAGGAAGATGCGATTGATAATTGCACGAGTTAGAGGCCTAATCCAAAGGTTGAGTGCGGGCTTACTTTGACGGTCGGGGTATTACCCAATTCTTGCGCTAAGCCGAACCACTCTGATTCGCGAATTTCTTTCATGGCCTTCTTTCGTTCTTCAGCAACCATGCGATCGATAAAGACAATTCCATCTAGATGATCTGTTTCGTGTTGCAGGCATCGAGCGAGAAGTTCTGAGCCATCGATGACAATAGGTTCGCCATGCATATTGAATCCCTTTGCAACTGCGCGCATTGCGCGTGGAGTTTCATAGCTCAAGCCAGGAAAACTTAGGCAGCCTTCTCCCCCATCTTGCATCTCATCGCTGAGATCTAAGGATGGATTAATGAGATGACCCTCGTTATCGTCGCAATCCCAGACAAAGACCCGGAGTGATACGCCTATTTGTGGAGCTGCCAGACCGGCTCCAGGCGCATCATGCATCGTCTCGGTGAGATCACGGACTAGATTGCGCAATTCTTTATCAAAGGTGACAACTGGCTCTGCCGGTGTAGTGAGGACTGGATCCCCGAAGAGTCGAATTTCTTGAACTGGCACTCGCCTATTCTAACGGAGATAAGTGGTCTGCTTTCGCCCTAAATTTCATATGGATCGAGGCGAATCTTGAGATGAGGCAACGCTTTTAGGCTGCGCACCCGCTTAAAATCATAGAAGAACTGCGAAACCTTCTCGGAATCTTCAACAGCAGAACGAAGGAGGAGCTTGGAATTTTCAGCATCTACCCGCAATGAACTCAGAGCCTTAAAGAGCGGCAACTCTTCACAAATCTGACGGAGTGCGGTGATTTCACTATTACTTCCCTCGACAGTGGTGAGTCGAAAATATGGTGGAAGATGAGCTGCGCCTCGTTCCACTATCTCTTGTGTGATTTGGGGATAGAGCGACCACTTAATCAGCGATTGAGACACTGGATGTGAATGCGGCAGCGAGATATATCCGAGTCCGCCAGGTTGAAGCATAGATAGCGCAGTGAACCAATCTCTCCTAGCAGTTTCCTCGGCGTGAAGACCCACACGATTAAAGAGAGAATCACCTCCGAGAAGAATTACCGCAGAGTATTGACCAACCGGTTCAGCACCATTGGTAGAGATCACTAAATGTTTGCCCTCGGGAAGAAGATCGATTCTATTCTTGCCTGAACTTACGAGGACGCTTGTTCCGGGATGCGCACTTCCCAGTTCCTGGGCGATTCGTGCACTTCCGCGGGAAATTGCTCGAGGAGACTTTCCATCGCAATGGAGACAGCTCCAATCAGAGAACTTCTTTTCGCAGAGAGAGCATTCAACCTGGCGAGTAGCCGAAATAACCAATCGACCGCCACATGAGCAGAGCGCGTGATTTCGACACCTCTGGCAAGCAAAGGAATTCACGTATCCAGCGGAAGCGACAGTTACCAGGACTGAACCTTTCTTCAGACCGGCAGAGATAACTGGGTGGAATCGAGGGTCGGACTCTTCGCATGAAATCTGCATCGCAGGCGTACCCGATTGATGGAGTGTTAGCCAACCCAGTTCAACTAATCGTGCCACTTCCAGGGTGGGAGTAAATGAGGCGAAAATGAGATTGACCTGCTGGGCCCGTAGGAGTGCGATATCACGAACGTTCCATTCAGGGTTTCTCCTGGAGACAAGCGAAGCGTCACCATCCTGAAAAATGATGATGGTGGAACCGCCATCAAGATGGGTGAAGATGGAATTTCGAGTACCCACCACAATCTCTGGCTTTTGATAAAGCGCCTTGAGGTGGTTGCGGAAGCGATCTGATTTGGAAAGTTGGCTATTGAAAATCAACGGTTCAACCCCAAGTTTCGACTTAACTTCTGTTGAAACTATGTTCAATTCCTTCTCATCCGGAACAATAATAAGAACCTGTCCCTCTTTCATCGCAGTTGTGGCCAACTCAACGATTTGCTCTGAATACGAACGGCCCGCCGAAAGAATCTGTAGCGAATGAGATGGCTGTGCGTGAATCGAATTCGATGAGTCAGAAGAATTCTGGAAAAGTTTCTCAACTGATTGGACTCGAGTAGGCACCGCATCTGGCATCAAATCCCACAGTGAACAGGCATAACGTGTCGCCGCACCCCGTAGCAGGGCAATCGAATCTCTCGATAAGACAGGAATCGAAGTCAGTGCCTCTTCAATGTGCTTGAGCCCTGAAGTTTGGCTCTCTGAGATTCGATCTATCACCAACCCCGTGCAGGTTCTCCCGCCAAAGGGAACTCGAACTAATGAACCAACGTGAACTACATGGGTCAGACGAGCCGGCAATAGGTAGTCATATGGCTCATCGAGATGAAAGACATCGGTATCAACCATTACCCGGAGTACTGGCAGGTGTTCCGCGGTTTCAACTACGGAATGAGTTTGCGCCTTCTGCACCTTGAGACGAAGAGGTTTGGCTTCAATCATGAGGCACGACGCGAGAACTCAAGGAGTGAGAACGTTATCCCTTAACCGCTGATTTAAGCGCTGCTGCACGGTCACTCTTCTCCCATGTGAAATCAGGAAGTTCGCGACCGAAGTGTCCATAGCTCGCAGTCTGTGAATAGATTGGGCGAAGTAAATTCAAGTCACGAATAATCGCAGCAGGGCGAAGATCAAAGACTGAGGAAATTGCATCGATAATTTGTTGTACTGGGACTTTCTCGGTTCCGAATGTCTCGACGAAGAGACCAACCGGATGAGCTTTGCCGATTGCATATGCAACCTGAACTTCACATCGTGAAGCTAAGCCAGCTGCGATAACGTTCTTTGCAATCCAACGCATTGCATACGCTGCAGAGCGATCCACCTTTGAAGGATCTTTTCCGGAGAAAGCGCCCCCGCCGTGGCGAGCCATAC
>CANBVO010000028.1 GCA_947372915.1 Actinomycetota bacterium
CTGTTGACCTACCCGGACATGGCCAATCTCCGCTGGACCATACAACTCCCCTTGATCCTGAATCTTTGGCTCGTCTCATTATTACTTATCTCGATCAGATGAAGATTTCTCAACTCCATGTTGTTGGCAATTCACTTGGTGGATGGGTCTGATGCAGGCGAACAAAAACTCGCATTGGCACCACAAGTTGCTCTAATGGATCAGATGAATCCGACACAAAGCTCTCTGCCCAGATCTCCCACTCTTGAAATGCGGTCATAATGGATGCAGCGATTAAGGCATCTTTATCTTTGTAATGTTTATAAACCGTGCTGACAGCTATATCGGCATGTGCGGCAATGTCTTCGACGGTAGCTGCGTGACCTTTGACGGCCAGGACCTCTTGCGTAGCCTTCAGGAGCGCGGCTCGATTGCGCAACACATACGCACTCTTGCGTCCAAGCTCGGGCGCAGTTGGTTTCTTGGTTCGAACGGCCATATCGAAAGTCTAGTTCGTCTCTAGTCGCCTACGACCATAGGTTGTGCATTCGTACACGCAATTAATTCCGAAAATGTAGTGGGATAAACCGCGTGCGGATGTCCGCCTGCCGCCCAGATGACTTCATAATCGGCAAGTGCTTGGTCAATCAAAATTGTTGCGGGAGTAAGCCAACCTAGAGGAGCGACACCGCCAATCGAATAACCTGATTTCTCCTTCACGTAAGCAGCATCAACGCGATCTAGCTGTGCAATTCCTAAATTGCGTGCAACCACATCAGTGTCGACTCGATGGCGTCCACTTGTGATGATTAAAAGTGGTGAACCATCCGGAAGCTTGAAGATAAGGGAAGATGCGATTTGCCCAACTTCAATCTCTAGTGCAGATGCAGCTTCCTGTGCAGTGCGGGCGCTGTCGGCGAGAACTCGAACTTTTCCGGCAACACCGTTCTCGCACAAGGCGGAGATACAACGCTTAACAGCGGCTTTCTCTAAGACGCCATCCATTGGAGTTGTTAGGCGACGCGACTTTCGAGTTTGAGTGCCGCCATAAATGCGTCGACTACTTCTTGCTTGCTCCAAGGAGTAGGGGCTTGGGTGATAAAGAAGTCTTTGAGTGCAATATCCGCCAAGTTATCAATATCGCCTTCAGTAAATCCTAGGCTGGAGAGAACGGGGAAGTTGAGATCAGCCAAGATTTTGCGAACAGCGTTGACGCAACGAGAGCCGTTCTTGGTGCCATCTTGTGGAACGCCCATGGCATCTGCAATGCGCTCCATTTTTTCGGGAACAACGCGAGCTTCACGAGTAAGAGTCTCTACGAGAACGAGTCCAATTGTCAGACCATGTGGCACGTGCTTGAGGCCACCGATTGCTTGACCGAGTGAATGTTCGGCAGTGCAATCCGAAATATTCATAGTTAAGCCAGCCATCATGCTGCCAGAAGCCATACCTGCGCGCGCGACTTTGTCGTTGCCATCTTTATATGCTGCAACAAGAGCTGGCGTCATAATGCGCACTGCCTCATAACCAATTGCATCTCCGATAGGAGTACTGCACTTAGCGATGATTCCGGCAATTGCTTGCGCAAGAGCGTCAATGCCAGTGTTGGCGGTCATCGATGGCGGCATGGAATAAGTAAGAACGGGATCGACGAGCGCTACTTGCGCGCGGAGATTTCCGTTTGCGATTCCTGCCTTGCGGCCAGCTTCTGGATCTGAAATAACTGATCCACCGGATACTTCAGAACCGGTACCCGCGGATGTAGGAAGCGCAACGAGTGGAAGAGTAGGAGCCGGATAGACCGGATCCTTTGATTGGAATTCGCGGAAGGTAATGCCAAGTTGCGCACAGAGGCGAGCGGCTTTTGCGGTGTCGATAACTGAACCCCCGCCAAGTGCGACAACAACATCGGAACCGGCTGCCTTAAGTGCTGCGATGGAGTCATCCACCATTTGGATAGTTGGTTCACCGGCTGGCTTTTCGAAGAGAGTCACAGTGACACCAGATGTGCCTTGCAACTTCTTGATTAACGATGCTGCTGCAGGATTAAATTTTTCAATTCCTTCATCGACCATTAAGAAGACTTTGCTCGCGCCGAGTTCGGCGACAACTGCTGGAAGAGTTTCCGCTACACCTTCACCAAAGCGAACTTTAACGGGAAGGTGATTATTAAAGGCAGAGATATTTTCCACAAAAACTCCTAATGTGCCGATTGACCTGAGATTGAAATACTATCGCGGGAATTAAAGAATTTCGGAGAGAAGTTGGGTCACTCGACCCTTGATCTCATCACGAATCACGCGCACCGAGTCGATGCCTTGCCCAGCTGGATCTTCAAGCACCCAATCTTCATATCGCTTGCCTGGGTAGAAGGGGCAGGCATCCCCGCACCCCATGGTGATGACAACATCCGAGGCTTGCACCGCTTCTGGTGTCAGGACCTTGGGTTGATTGTTGGCGATATCAATACCTTCCTCAGCCATGGCTTCAATCGCCACTGGGTTAATAGAATCTTTCGGAACAGATCCCGCAGAAAGAACTGTTACTCGTCCAGCCCCCAGGTATTGCATGAAACCGGCTGCCATTTGCGAACGTCCTGCATTGTGCACGCATACGAAGAGAACGGTGGGTTGAGATTGAGTCATGAAAGCTCCTTATGCATTTCCGAGGATTAGATTAAAAAATATTCCGATCGTGATTATTCCAATAGCAACCGTCGAAAAATATGCCACAAGCAACTTTGGTTTCATCACACTTTTAAGGAGTAACGCCTCCGGCAACGAGAGCGCAGTCACGCTCATGGAGAAAGCGAGAAGCGTTCCCATGGGCATGCCCTTTTCATGAAGTGCGGTGATAACCGGGATGACAGTTGCAATTCCAGAGTAGAGGGGGATTCCAATTACTGCGGCAGCGATTACTCCAAAAACAGGACCCCAAGCGACAATTTGATGAACAAGGGAGGTTGGCATCCAGCCATGAATTGCAGCACCAAATCCAACGCCAATAAGAATGTATGGAAATGTAGTCTTTACTGTTTCTGTAGCTTCTGCCCACGCCGCATGAGCTCGTTCACCAAAGGTGGGTACGACGCGGCTCCCATTACTATCCATAAGATTAAGTAATTGCTTGGGTTCAACCTCGGTCCACGAAGGATTAACAATACGGCGCAGCAAGAGTCCAGAGGCAATTGCCAACGCAAAACCTGTTGCTGCATAGAGTCCGGCTATTGCCCAGCCCACCGATGTAGCAAGGAGGACAACTGCTACTTCGTTTACGAGTGGACTTGCCACTAAGAACGAAATTGCTTGACTGACCGGAACGCCCGAGCGAACAAATCCAGTGAATACGGGCACTGCGCTACAGGAACAGAACGGAGTGGCTACTCCAATTGCAGCTGCCAGCCCATGTGCGCTGCTTGAATTCACTTTTCCGAGTTTGGATCTCACTTTTTCAGCATCAATGAAAGTTCGCGCGAAGACGGCAAGGTAGGTAATTGCCGCAAGTAGCGCGATTAAACCCATGGAGTGGGAGATGAAAAAACTTATGCCATCTCGGAGATGAATCGACATTGAGGGAAGGGCGTTAGAAATCTTTCCGCCCAGCCAATAATCTGAAATAAGAAAAGTGAATATGAGGGCTGCGAAGAGGGCAAGCGCTTTAAAGGTAGAGAGAGAAGCATTGAGAGGGGCACTTGGGGTACAGCACGCAGGCTCTGCATCTTTACTCGGCGTGCAACATGCAGACTCAACAGGGATGAGATTGAGTTCTTTCACGGTTCTCCCTAATGGTCTTTGACCTATCGAAATCCTTCGATACATAGTTAAGCCCTCATATCGAAGATTGTCAATGTATGATGATGGCATGTCTACGGCGCTTCACATGGGTAAGTCAGCAAAAAGTCTGGAAAAACATGCCGACCAATTCAAAGCTTTAGGTGATGCCACTCGGCTCTCACTCATGTACGCCGTCGCAGCGGGTGAAAACAATGAAGCGTGCGTTTGCGATCTCACTCCCGAAACTGGTTTAGCTCAAAGCACGGTCAGCCATCATTTGAAATTATTGGTGGACGCCGGACTGCTAACGCGGTCACAACGTGGCAAATGGGCCTTCTACGCTTTAACTGCCGATGCTAAGCGACTTCTTCGTTAACTGAAATACCTTTCGCAAAGAGCAGTCCCATTACAGCGCCCACTATTTGTGCGCCAATAAAGGGAAGTACTGAGTGTGGTGCAATTCCGGTAAAGGTATCGCTCCAAGCGCGGGCGAAGGTGACCGCAGGGTTAGCAAACGATGTTGATGAGGTGAAGAAACAGGCTGAACCAATCCAAGCGGCAATCGCAATCGGAGTCAGGCCAGGTTTATTTTGCTTGCGCAGTAGCGCGATGATGGCCATCAAGCCACCTGTGGCGATTACTTCACCGAGAAGGATGGGAAAACCATCGCGATTATGGTGTGATGAAAAGATGAGCGGTTTATTAAACATGTAATTGGCAACCATCGTTCCGGCGGTCGCTGCAAGAAATTGTGTGACGATATAAAGCCCAGCAGTAAGGCCATCGATGCGCTTCAAAAAGAGTTCGCTGATAGTCACAATAGGATTGAAATGCGCACCACTAATTGGCCCAAAGATCAAGATAATGACGAAGAGCAGACTAATAATCGAGAAGACATTAATCATCAATTGAACGCCTACATCGCTGCTGATATTGGTAGCCATAATCCCGGAGCCGACAATCATTGCCAGCAAAAGAAATGTCCCAATGAATTCGCCAGTTAATTTCTTGAGCATTAGAACCCTATCCATGTTTTGAGTATGGTGAATACAGCGATTGCAAAGAGCGTGATAGCAAAGGCGCGACGCAAGGTCTGTGCATTTGCTCGAGAACTATAATGTGAAGCTACGAGAGATATGACCACTGCACTTGTTGCAATCAGCATAGGAATAGCCCATTGCACTAGATACCAGCTCGAATGGTGGCCGAGCAGCGCGGTCGCACAGTTCATGGCGATAATCAGGAGCGACGTTCCAGCCGCTTTATTTTGTGAAGTGTGGAAGAAGAGAACCAGAATAGGAATAGCAAGAAAACCACCGCCGATTCCGAAGATTCCGGTAATGGTACCAATAGTGAGTGAAATCAGAATCAAGGCGAGTACGGGGACTTTCTTTTCGCTGCGATTGGCAATGGGTGCGCGCAACATGGATAGCCCAGTGAAGATCAGAATTCCGGCAAAGCCAGTCAAGATAATATTTTCATGAATATGTTTAGCAAGTAGCGCGCCACCAATATTGGTGATGAGTCCTAGGCCCCAGACGGTCAGCGCTTCTCGGACGAGTACATCGCCGGCACGCCACTTAGGAATCAATCCAGCAAGTGCAGCGATGGCGACAACGGCTAACGAGCCAGTGGTAGCGGCTAGGGGAGTGAAGTTAAAAAGGTAAAGCAGAATTGGAACAGTGAGCATCGACCCACCTGCACCAATGAATCCCAGGATTGAACCCACAAAGGCACCGGCAATCAGGGCGAGTGCGATATCCATGTGTGCAATCGTGCCAGTTCGGGCGTGAAAAAAGCCCCCGAACCGAAGTCCAGAGGCTTAATTCTTTGTAACTATTGGTTAATGACTGGAGATTTACTTCCAGAGAACTGCGTGTGCCTTTGATACGACGATGCCGATATCGAGGCCATTCTTTGCTGCAAGTGCGGCAAATCCTGCAATCATTAGTAGTACGCCAGCAAGTCCAATGTTCTTGCTGAAGTTGACCATGTCGCCCATCTTTGCGGTTGCATCTTCGATGGTCCAGAAGTTGTGGAAGATGATTGCTGCAAGGACGAGGAAGATTGCAATCGCGATTGCTGCGAGGTCAACGTAATATCCAAGAAGGATGAAGACGCCGCCGACGAGCATGAGGAGACCTGAAAGAATTACGCCGAGCTTTGCAGCAGGGAGCTTCTTGTACTTTGCATAGCCGGTCATTGCTTCAACCTTGGTGAGGTGTGCAATTCCGCTGTTGATGAAGTAAAGACCAGCGATTACCTGACCGATTACGAATAGTGCTTTCATGGAGATCCTTTTCTAGTAAGTCGTGAACCCGCCTTGCGTGCCGGCCACTGTTAGGTAAAAGGTAAATGTTAGTTGTTGAAATTTCAACTAAATCGTGGGCGTGTTCAGGTTAATCAGGGGTGAAATCTCTGGATCTGAGCGTGGCCGGTGGCCTACTTGCCACTGTCGGTGGAGGCGGTTATCTTTCGAACATATGTTCGAATCATCAGCCTCCGTCCCGCAGCCCCCTGTAGCCCAGGCGCCTGCGCCTCAAGTACCTCAAGTGATCGCCCCTGAAGGAGAACCCATCGAGTTCATCTACAAGGGCCGCCGCTTTCATATCCATGCCATCGTCTCGAGATGGCGCGAATCCGGGGGATGGTGGAATCGCATTGGTGACGGTAAGTCGCGTCCGCACGATGAGTTCAGCATCTTCGATGACGGCGCTCGCGCCATCTGGCGAGTAGAGGCCGCGCCAGAAGGTGCAATGGCGACCTTTGAAATCGAACTCGATGAGCTCACTAAAAAATGGTTGATTCGCCCCACCTCTCGTCCGCATCAATAAAACGCTAATACACATGAAATGAAAAGTAGAAAAGAATTTACCCATCTACGAGTTGCTAGTGGTTACTCCTTTAAATACGGGACAGCGCATACCCATCAACTCGTAGAACGTGCTGCTCGCTTTGAGATGGGGGCGCTTGCACTCACCGATCGCGATGGCATGGCGGGCGGAATTCGTTTTGCGCAAAATTGCGAAGCTGCCGGCATAACTCCGATTCTCGGCGTCAACCTCAGTTTTATTCAGAAGAAATATCGCATTACCTTATTGGCGCAGAGTGGACAGTTAGATTCACTCTATCGATTAGTCAGCGCCATTAATCTCAACAATGATGATGGAATTTTGACCCACGAAATTCTGGAGCGCTTCTCGCAATATTCGCGCAATGTATTAGCGATGCATGGTCCGCATTCCCAATTAGCCGATGCCATCTTTCATCGCCGCCACCCAGAAGCTCTTTCGATTTATCAATCTACTCGAGATGCATTTGCAGAGAGCGCTGTGGAATGTGTCTCTCATCAAGTCCGGGGCGATGGACCGCTCTCCACGCCCTTTGCTGGTCGGATGCTCGGCTTTGCTCGCGATCACGGTCTACCCGCAATTCTTTCTAATGCAGTGCGCATGCTCAATCGTGAAGATGGCCCAGTTGCAGATGTGTTGGATGCTGCTCGTCATTTACTGCCGTTGCATCCGCGCCATATCGAGCGCAGTAATAGTGAGGGCTATTTCAAAGATGCCGACTCAATGCATCGGATTGCTGATGAAATTTCACGTTCTGCTGGCGAACGCAATGGTCGAATCTTGCTCGCCACTACCCAACAATGGGCAGAGCGCGCGCTACTTTCCACCCGCACTGATATCGGCATCGGAGATATTCATCTTCCCGAACCTAGTGTTGTCGGTGCTCGCAACTCCACCGAACTTGCTGCGCTACTGCGCTCTCGCTGTGAGAGCGGGCTGATTCGTAAATACACCGGCGCGCTCTCAGTGACAGCAGCGCAGCGCTTAGAAGAAGAGCTATCGACTGTGCAGACCTTGGGTTACGAGTCTTACTTTCTGACTGTTGCAGATATTGCTGACATGGCCAGGCAACGCGGTATTCGCGTCTCCGCACGGGGGAGTGGCGCCGGTTCATTGATCTGTCATGTGCTGGGCATCTCTGGCGTTGAACCCATCTCGCAAGGTTTATTAATGGAGCGCTTCTGTTCGACGCTACGCGGTGAGCTTCCCGACATCGATATCGATGTGGAATCCGCCCGGCGATTAGAAATTTATGATGCCATCTTTGAACGCTATGGCGATGCTGATTGGAGCAAGCCCGGCAATCAATCACGTTGTGCAACGGTTGCAATGGTCGAGACCTATCGTGCCCGCCATGCAATTCGCGATGTCGGAGCTGCTTTAGGTATCGCCCCCATGGAGATTGATGTCATCGCCAAATCTCTTCCACATATCCGCGCCAAAAATATTAGCGCCGCTCTCGCTAACCTTCCCGAATTACGTAATCTCAATGTTGATACGCCATTGTTAAAGAGCGCTATCGAGCTAGCTGCGCGCCTTGATGGTCTGCCGAGACATCTCTCGATGCATCCATGTGCAATTGCACTTTCTGATATTGGTTTGCAGGATCACGCACCTCTCCAACGTAATGCCAGCGGATATGCGATGGTGCAATGGGATAAAGATGATGTTGAAGCAATTGGCTTACTCAAGCTCGATGTCCTTGGCGTACGCATGCAATCTGCTATCGCTTATGCCCTGCAAGAAATCAAGCGGGTTGAAGACGTTGATATCGATATTGATGCCGTCGCGTTAGATGATGCCCCTACCTTCGATCTCATTAAATCTGCGCGGACGCTCGGAATCTTTCAAATTGAAAGTCCGGGACAGCGCGAACTCGTCGGCAAGATGGCTCCTGATTCTTTTACTGATTTGATTATCGATATCTCGCTCTTTCGCCCCGGGCCAGTAAAGAGCGACATGATTACGCCCTTTCTCAATTTCCGACAAGGACTCAACGGTCGCGCTCAGATACATCCTGACTTAGAATCAATTTTGCGCGAGACGGAAGGCGTTGTTGTTTTTCATGAACAAGTTATTCGCATCATCGCCACTCTTACCGGTGTGACTTTGGCGCAGGCCGATGAAAAGCGTCGCGCCTTAGGAAGTCCCGAAGGTCAGCAAGAGACCTGCGATTGGTTCTTTCCGGCAGCGATTGCGCAAGGGTACGAGTACGACGTCGTTGCGCATATCTGGGAAATTCTGCGCTCCTTCGCCTCATTTGGTTTCTGTAAAGCGCATGCTGCAGCTTTTGCTTTGCCCACTTATCAATCGGCCTGGCTCAAGGTGCATCACACCGCAGCTTTTATCGCAGGAGTAATGACGCACGATCCAGGTATGTATCCCAAGCGTTTAATTGCTGACGAAGCTAAGCAATGGGGGATTGCGCTTGCCCCGCTAGATATCAATCGCTCGGATCGCACGCATCGAGTCGAGCGCACCAGCCAAATGACGCGTGCACCATATGAAGCACCTGACGTTTTAAGTAGCGGTGCATCGCTCTCCTTACCCGATGCTCGTGGTTATGCCATTCGATTAGCGCTTGGCGATGTAGAAGGTATTAGCGATGCTGAAATCGATTCAATTATTGCGGCTCGCCCCTATCAGGATTTAGCTGATTTTGTTTATCGCTCGGGTGCAAGCAGGCCGACAACCGAATCGCTGATTATGGTCGGAGCCTTTGATGCCCTACATAACCTCGATCATAAGAAAATTAATCGCAGAGATTTATTGCTTCATCTCCTTGACTTACATGAAGCCACATCTGGCAAAAAGAAGAGCGCTCCTTCTCAATTAACTCTGGATTTAGCGCCGCCCGAACTAGTCTCTAGTGGTCTACCTGATTTAACTTCCAGCGAAGTGGTTGCTAATGAACTCGATATCTTAGGAATGGATATCTCTCACCACATGCTTGAGTTCTATGCCGATTTCCTTAATCATCTTGGCGCAATTAAGTCCTCTGATCTCATCAAGGAGCGCGCGGGTTCTAGTGTTCTTGTTGCTGGTGTAAAAGTCGCTCTGCAGACCCCACCGGTGCGCTCTGGTCGTCGGGTCATGTTTCTCACTCTCGATGATGGTTATGGCTGCAACGATGTGACCTTCTTTGAAGATGTACAAAATAGTTATGCCGGGCTACTGCGTAGCTCATCGCTCTTTTTAATCCGCGGCGTCATTCGCCGAACTGGGCCGCGTGGAATATCGCTTCGAGCTACTGCGGCGTGGGAATTAGTGGCCTCGTATGAGAAGTGGCGTAACCTCGGTATTCATGGAGCAATCAATGGATGAGAAGTTTTCGACCATTCTCCATGTCGACATGGATGCCTTCTATGCATCTGTTGCCGAAAAAGATAACCCAGAACTTCGCGGTAAAGCACTTGTGGTTGGTGCTGGCGCAAGGGGAGTTGTCCTCTCGGCTAACTACGAAGCCCGTAAATTTGGAATCCGGGCAGCGATGCCCGTAGGGCGAGCCCAACGCATGGCACCGCATGCAATCTTTGTAGCGCCAGACCACCGCAGATATAGCGAAGTCTCCGAAGCGGTGATGGAGATATTTCGTTCGGTTTCGCCGTTAGTAGAACCGCTCTCACTGGACGAGGCATTTATCGATGTCACTGGTGCACAACGCTTATTAGGCACCGGTCGCGAAATAGCAGAATCTATTCGCGCGCAAGTATTTGCCACTCAAGGAATCACTTGTTCAGTGGGAATCGCATCCACTAAATTTATTGCAAAGTTAGCTTCCGATCGCTGCAAACCAAATGGCGTGCTGCAGATTGCACCAGATCGAGTTCTCGAATTTTTGCACCCGCTTCCGGTTTCTGCGGTGTGGGGAGTGGGCCCTAAGACCGCAGAAGAACTCATGAAATTAGGGCTGCGTACCGTTGAAGATATTGCGAATACGCCACGAGCAACGCTGATTCGCGCGCTAGGTGAAGCAACCGGTGCGCATCTCTACGAACTAGCGTGGGGACGTGACTATCGCGATGTTCTTCCGGACGAACCAGATAAGAGCATTAGCAATGCCGAAACTTTTGCCAGCGATATTGAAGACACTGAAATTATCCTGCGTGAGCTTTTGCGCATGACCGAGAAAGCGACGCACCGGATGCGCGAATCCAATAAGAGCGCGAAAACTATTTCAATCAAAGTTCGGTTTGCAGATTTCAAAACTATTTCACGATCGAAAACTGTTGCGCTTCCCATTAGCGGCACTCAAGAAGTTTTCGAAATTGTGCGCACTCTCTTTACTGCGCTCAAACTCGATGGTGCGCGCCTACGACTAGTGGGAGTAGGACTCGATGGCTTGGTCGATGGAATCGATGGCCCAGAACAGATTGCCTTTGGCGAGCGCGAAAAGGGCTGGCGCGAAGCAACTAAGGCCATTGATGCTGCTTCGACTCGCTTTGGAGCCGGTTCTGTGCGGCCAGCGCGCTTGATTGAGCCTGATGGAGAGCTCTTCGAGTAGCCAGAATAACCAACAGTAATTTTGGACTTTCCCCCAAGGGCGGACTGCTCTATTCTGAGCCCGTGCCACTCTCTGACCACGAAAAGCGCCTCCTTGCTGAGATGGAAGCTGCGCTGGAATCAGAAGATCCACGCTTAGTTTCCACGATGACCGGCAAAGTACGTACCCGCGCTGCTGGACGTTTACTCACCGGCGCAATCCTGGCCCTCGTCGGAATGGCTATTCTCTTAGCCGGCCTCATTGCCCAAGTTATTGCCATTGGAATCCTTGGATTTTTGGTCGCCCTTGTGGGTCTGGTCTTTATCTTCTCTAACCTCTCACTCGGGGGCTCAGCCAGCTCGAGCCGCGGAACTGGCCCAAAGCCGAGCAAGCCAAAGTGGTCCTCACGCTTGGAAGATCGCTGGGAACGCCGTAATTTCGATCAATAAGGCCTAAGCCGCTCCTTCTGCCACCTGATTCTTAGGTGGTTTTTTTATGCCTCAAAGGTGGAGCGGGCGGGGGGAATGGGGGAAATTAGTGGCCCAAAATGGTGCAAAGTGGGGAAAAATGGAGTAAAGTGGTGAATGTAGCGATTTCTCCCTCGTGGGGAGGGGAATCTCGCTGAATAGATAAAAGGGGAGGTGGGTCTGATGTTTCTCGGCACCCATGAACCCAAACTTGATGAAAAAGGGCGCATTATCTTGCCCGCCAAATTCCGCGATGAATTAGCAAATGGCCTCGTCGTTACTAAAGGTCAAGAACGTTGTCTCTACGTATTTCCCAGTGGTGAATTCTCTGCAATCACTGATCGTCTGCGCCAGGCTCCCGTCACCGAGAAAGCAGCACGCGACTACATGCGCGTGATGTTTGCTGGCGCACACGATGAGGTTCCCGATAAGCAAGGTCGCATCACACTTCCTGCCGGTCTTCGCACATATGCAGGACTAGAAAAAGAGTGCGTTGTTATTGGCGCAAATACTCGTTTAGAAATTTGGGATGCAACTGCATGGGATTCATATCTTGCAGATCGCGAAAAGAGTTTCTCCGATGTTTCCTCGGAGGTGATACCTGGTCTCTTCTAGACCTATTAAAAGTCAACAACTCTCTGTTGTGGCCATCGCCGACCCAATAACGACGCCCCTTCCCCGGCGCCGTTACCCCAAGATCCGTCGGCCGGCGGT
>CANBVO010000029.1 GCA_947372915.1 Actinomycetota bacterium
ATGCTCGCCATCCTCGCTCCCGGACAGGGATCGCAAACACCTGGCTTTCTTGCGCCGTGGGTAGAAGATGCGGCGACCGCTGACCTGATTAAGCACTGGTCTGGCCTGATTGATTTAGATCTCCTTCGCCTTGGCACAACTGCCGATGCCGATGAAATTCGCGATACCGCAAATGCCCAACCGCTCTTGGTTGCTGGCGCACTTATTGGCACCACTCGCCTCTTTGCTGGGGATACCTCCGCAATTAGCTACGTTGCCGGACACTCCGTCGGTGAACTCGCAGCTGCTGCAATTTCTGGAGTTATCACGAACGATGATGCAATCTCATTAGTCCGCACTCGAGGAGTAGAAATGGCGAAGGCTGCTGCCGTTGCTCAAACTGGAATGTCTGCCGTTCTCGGTGGCGAACGTGATGTAGTAGTGGCCGCACTTGCCGCGCTGGGACTCACGCCAGCAAATGAAAATGGTGCCGGACAGATTGTTGCAGCTGGCGCACTCGATGCACTTGCTGCCCTAGCCGAGAATCCACCAGCGGGTGCGCGAGTTCGGCCGTTAGCTGTCGCTGGCGCATTTCATACAGCAGTGATGCAACCTGCAGTTGCCGTTCTGGCAGAGAAAGTTCGAGCTCTCACTGCGCAGAATCCCCGAATTTCTATCCTTTCTAATAAAGATGGTGAAGTCGTCGATTCTGGCGACGAAGTTTTAGCTCGCATCGTCGGACAAGTTGCAGGACCAGTTCGCTGGGATCTCTGCATGAATACTCTTGCGGCGCTCGGCGTCACCGGTGTTATCGAAATGCCACCGGCTGGAACCTTGGTTGGTTTGGTCAAGCGCGCAACTCCAGATGTAGAAACCTTTGCTCTTAAATCTCCCGATGATCTTCCAGCTGCTCGCGAGTTCGTAGCAAAGCACGGTGGAAAATAATGACAATCGCATTTAATACAGATCCACAAAATGCCCGCATCCTTTCGGTCGGTGCCTACCGCCCTGCGCGCTCGGTCCCTAATTCCGAACTTGTCGATCGCATTGAATCCAGCGATGAATGGATTCAGCAACGCACAGGTATCGAATCTCGGCGCATCGCCGATAGCGATGAATCCTTGATCGATATGGCTACCGCTTCTTCACTGCAAGCAATTTCTCGCGCTGGTCTGAAGCCCGAAGATATTGATGCCGTCATCTTTGCCACTATTTCTTATCCCTTCCAAGCTCCCAGCGCTGCCACCGAATTACTCACTCGACTCAATAACTCCACCGCCGCTGCCTTTGATATCTCAGCTGCCTGCGCCGGTTTTTGTTATGCAGTTGCACTGGCTAATGACATGGTCCGCAGTCGCAATGCAACTAACGTACTTGTTGTCGGAGCCGAAAAGCTTTCAGATTTCACCGATCCCGATGACCGGGCAACTGCATTTATCTTTGCTGATGGCGCTGGTTCGGTTGTCATTGGACCATCGCAAGATGTGGGCATCGGCCCAACGGTCTGGGGTGCAAATTCTGAAACCCGCGATGCCATCCGCCTTGATCCTTCATATTTGGAATATAAAAAGAATCCTGGCAAAGCAGATCTAGGTTGGCCAAATATCAACCAACAAGGACAGACTGTTTTTCGCTGGGCCGTCTATGAGATTGCACCGATTGCCCTGCGCGCACTGGAAGCTGCTGGCCTCACTCCTGAAACCCTCGATGTCTTTATCCCCCACCAGGCAAATGACCGGATCATCGATTCACTCGTTAAATCGATGAAACTCCCAGATTCAGTTGTGGTCGCGCGAGATATTCGCACCAGCGGAAATACCTCCTCCGCCTCAATTCCTTTGGCAATGGACGCGCTGCTCGCAGAGCGCCCAGATTTGCACGGCAAGAGCGCCCTTCTCGTAGGATTTGGCGCAGGACTTGTCTATGCAGGTCAAGTTGTTGAACTTCCACCCGTACCGAAAAATAAGTAACAAAAAGAGAAAAGGAACCAAATAAATGGCACTAACACAAGATGCAGTACTCGCAGGAATCAAGGAAATCGTCGTTGAGGTTGCAGGTATTGACGCAGGCATTATCGCCATGGATAAGAAGTTCACAGATGATCTCGATGTTGATTCACTCAGCATGGTTGAGGTAGTCGTTGCCGCTGAAGAAAAGTTCGGCGTAAAGATTCCTGACGAAGAAGTAACCAAGATGGCAACTGTCGGAGATGCTGTTAACTTCATCGTTAACAACTCCTAATTAGAGCTACGTACTAAAGGTTTCTTGATGAGCAGACGTCGCGTTGTTGTTACTGGCCTTGGCGCCACTACCCCGCTGGGCGGTGATGTCCCATCTACATGGGATGCACTCATAGCTGGTAAGAGTGGCGTGCGCACCCTCACTGAAGAGTGGGCAAGCGAGATGTCGGTAACTTTTGCAGCGCGCGTCGCCGTCGAGCCATCTGAAGTCATGGAGCGGGTAGAAATGCGCCGCTTAGATCGCTCCGAGCAATTTGCACTTATTGCTTCGCGCGAGGCTTGGAAAGATGCTGGCTCCCCCGATGTCGATAAGACTCGATTGGGCGTCGTCGTTGCATCTGGAATTGGTGGAGTTATCACTCTGCTGGATCAATACGATGTCTTAAAAACTAAGGGTCCTCGTTCGGTCAGTCCACATACTGTGCCGATGTTGATGCCTAATGGTCCTGCTGCAAATGTGGGACTCGAACTTCAAGCAAAAGCTGGCGTACACACTCCCGTCAGCGCATGTGCATCCGGCGCTGAAGCAGTGGGATATGCACTTGAAATGATTCGCAACAATCGCGCCGACATCATCGTGACCGGTGGCGTTGAAGCAGCGATTCACCAATTGCCGATGGCTGGCTTTGCTTCCATGAAAGCGCTCTCAACGCGCAACGATGCTCCCGAAAAAGCTTCTCGCCCCTATGACGAAGACCGTGATGGCTTTGTTCTCGGCGAGGGTGGCGGAATCCTTGTTCTCGAAGAGCTCGAGCATGCCAAGGCTCGCGGCGCAAAGATTTATGCAGAGGTCGTTGGCCAAGGCCTGACTTCTGATGGTTATCACATTGCCGCACCCGATCCCGAAGGTGCTGGCGTTACTCGCGCAGTGCAGTTTGCATTGGATGACAGCGGCGTCAAACTTTCCGAGGTAGTTCACCTCAACGCCCACGCAACCTCTACCCCTGCTGGAGATGTGGCGGAAGCAAATGCTCTCACTGCGGCGCTAGGTGCAGATATTTCCCATGTTGCAGTCTCTGCGACTAAATCGATGACCGGTCACTTACTTGGTGGCGCTGGCGCCATTGAATCAATTTTCTGCGTGCTCGCCCTGCATCATCGCATGGCTCCCCCAACTATCAATATTGAGAATTTGGATGAAGCCGTGAAGGTAGATGTCGTGCGCGATGTTGCGCGCAAGCTTCCTGATGGTCCGATTGCAGCGTTAAACGATTCCTTTGGCTTTGGTGGCCATAATGTCGTGCTCGTTTTTCGCTCGTACGAAGGTTAACCCTTAAGAAACTTTAAAGGCCACCGAGACGGTGACTGTAACTGTCTTATCGATGGATGATGTGTCATACATGCCACCTGCAGAAGTATCAACAGAATCTGGTGTTGTTACTTGAACCGGTCCGCTGGTTACTGAAACAACAGCACCGAGCTTTGACCCAACCGCTTTAGTAATGGAAACCGCGCGAAGCTTCGCATCGACCATGGCTTCTGCCAATAGTTTTGGTCGCATGGATGCGAGATTTGAAACATAGTATTGAGGGCCATAGTTATTGACGTTTACGCCGGTCTGTAAGAGTGATCCGATTCCGTTGCTGAGCGTCTTAATCATCGCAACATCCTTGGAGCGAACAGTCACATTCTGGTTGGCGCTATAAGAAAGAATGCGTCCAGTCGGATTGCCATTGTTGTATTCCTGGGTTGCGTATGTATTAATGCCACCGGTCTCAATCGCAGCCTTATCTACTCCACCCTTGGTGAGATAGGCAGTGAGTGCAACCACGCTATTTTCAACTTTGGCGACTGCGCTAGCCACACGAGGAGAACTCTCTTGAACATTGAGAACCCAGACTGCGTTATCGGCAACCGCGCTGGTCTTTGCAGATCCTGTAACAGTAATCGCGTTGCCAGAACGCGAAGCAAATCCACTACCGACCAGGCTTAACCCGTATCCCATACCTACGGCCAAAATAAGAGCCGCTGCAATTGCAGTGATTGAACGTGCACGAGTTTTGCTATCTATTGGTGTATTTGTTTCCATGGCTAAATAGTACTCACTTGCGCAATTCCCGCATCGCGAATACCTAAGCGGTAGCACTCAAGCTCTGCATCCCAGGCAGTTCCCAGTGCATCGTTCATGGCTTCGCGAAGTGATTCATAACTTCGGTGGTTAGCCAAGGCGGTCATCACTCTATTTTCGTGAATCATCACATCGCCGGTCGATGCAGTAACTGCCTGATGCAATCCTAAAGTTGGAGTGCAACGGTAAAGAACGCCTTCTCCTCCGCTGACAGAGAACTCACGAACTTCAAAACGCAGGTAATGCCAAGACTTCAATGAACTAGCGATTTTGGAAGCAACGGGTTTCACATCTCGCCATTGAAGTTCACACATCATCGAACCTGCGGCAAGTGGTTGGGGCTGCCAATCAAGAGAAATGGTGCGACCGAAGATTTCATTAATCGACCATTGAAGATGGCGCAGCAGCGCTCTGGGCGCAGAGTAAATGCGCAGATCGCCAGATAAGGACTGGTTACCGGCAGGTAGGTTAAACATGGGTACTTCTCCATCTAAGGCCTTACTTGGTGCGACCTTCCCCAGCCCACCAGTACGCTCAAAAATGGTAAAAGTTGTAATTCAGTACCCGATTCTTACTCCACATCTGCCAAACCCGCAATTCCCTATTACTGGATATGCAGTTACACTTTCCAACAGTCCGACGCTTGGCAGTACCCGTTAATCCGGTAAATCTGTACAGAGGAAGACCGGTCTCGAAGGAATTCTTCTAGATCACTCATTTACCGTAAGGAAAAAGCTACATGGCAACAGGTACAGTTAAGTGGTTCAACTCTGAAAAGGGTTTTGGTTTCATTGCAGTTGATGGTGGCGGACAAGATGTTTTCGTTCACTACTCAGCAATTCAAGGCAATGGCTACAAGTCTCTTGAAGAGGGTCAAGCCGTGACTTTCGAAGTCGTACAAGGTCCTAAGGGTCCTCAGGCTGATGCAGTTAACCCTGCTTAATAACCATTAACAATAAGAAGGGCCTCCGATTAATCGGGGGCCTTTTTTAGTGCAAGAATTAATATCCAACCTGCTTGGGAATCTCGCCCAATTTTGCGCGCAACTTCGCCACTGATATAACGGGTGAAATATCTTTGCCCGCTTTCCATGCGGTGATGTAATCAAAGGGATTAAGCTCGCCTCGACGCACCCACCAAATTCCTGGCTTTGTCGGCCACGAGATTCCAAAATGTAAATGGGGAGCTGTCCCTTTGGCGTCACCAGTATTTCCCACCCGGCCCAGCATTTCTCCGGCGACTACTCGTACACCGGGCACAAACTTGCTACGTATGGAATAGAGATGAGAGCCGTAATACCGAACTCCATCATCGCCAACCATGGAAATCATTTTTCCGCCACGATCGGCGCCCTTGTTAGTTGCCCAGTTAAAACGATCGACCTTGTTTACCTCATCGATTACACCAGAAGTAGGGGCAACAAATTCGCAACCTACCTTCGCCAAAATATCTGTTGCTGGATAGTTGTGGTGATATCGCGAGAAAGTGACAGCACATCCTTGAACTGGAAATACATAGGTATTAGCCGCCTGAGCTTGGGCTGGAAAAATACTGGCGAGAATTGCTGCCAGAATAACGTTTTCCAAACTTTTCATGGTTTTAACCTTAAAGGTTGATCCTTCGTGCGTAAAACCACAAGGCCTGCATGCGGTTCGAGTCGATAGGTATCCACCCCTTGGGTAGGCTTCGGGCTTACCCACATTTAGGAGAGTAAATGTCGAAGACCCCTGCCCAAGATGGCCTAGATCCCAACCGCTGGCGCACACTTTTTGTTGTTGCGATTGCTCAGTTGATGGTCGTATTGGATTCATCCATCGTAAATATCGCAATTCCTAGCGCAAAGATTGATTTACATATCAGCGATGCCAACCAACAATGGGTCATTACGGCCTACACACTTGCATTTGGTTCCTTACTCCTTCTCGGTGGCCGCATCGGTGACTTCATGGGCCGCAAGCGCATCTTCATGGTGGGACTCATTGGTTTCGCTGGTGCATCTGCGCTCGGCGGAATCTCATCGACCCAAGGACTCCTCTTCGCATCCCGCGCATTGCAGGGTGTCTTCGGTGCGCTACTCGCACCTGCGGCACTCGCAATTATCTCTGTCACCTTCAGCGTTCCAAAAGAGCGCGCAAAGGCATTTGGCGTAATCGGTGCAATCTCTGGTGGCGGCGCGGCAATTGGATTGATCATGGGCGGAACTCTCACCGAGTACTTCTCATGGCGCTGGTGTTTAGGCGTTAACGTTCCAATCGCACTTATTGCATTCCTCCTCGCCCTTAAATTCGTTCACGAATCTAAGGCAGAGGGCAATCGCAAATACGATATTCCTGGTGTTATCACCGCAACCGCTGGTCTCTTCTCTTTGACCTATGGATTCAACCAAGCGGCTACTCATGGCTGGACAGATAGCCACACCATTGGTTTCCTCTCGGCAGCGGTAGTACTTCTCGTTGTATTCGTCACCATCGAAAGCAAAGTTGCTAACCCACTTATGCCGCTTCGAGTTCTTGCCGAGCGCAACCGCGGTGGTTCCTACCTTGGATCACTTGTCGTCGGAGCTGGCCTCTTCTCGATGTTCCTCTTCCTTGGTCTCTATCTACAAGTTGTCTTGGGATATAGCCCGCTGAAATCTGGCTTTGCATTTCTGCCATTCACTGCGGGAATCATCACCTTCGCAGGCATTGCATCCCAGCTCTTGCCTAAGTTTGGTCCAAAACCACTCATGGTTCCTGGTCTGATCACTGCAGGAATCGGCTTGCTACTTCTGACACGCATTACGCCAGAGACTGCATACCTGACTCACGTACTGCCTTCGATGTTGATTATGTCGAGCGGTATGGCACTTGTCTTTATTCCGCTCACATCGACTTCACTTCATGCCGTGAGTAATCACGACACTGGAGTTGCGAGTGCAATGCTCAATACCAGCCAGCAAGTTGGTGGATCTTTGGGTACCGCACTTCTCAACACTGTTGCCGCGACTGCAACCACGACTTATGCAACCGCTCATACCAATCTCGGAAAGATGGGCCAGGCATTTGCCATGACTCACGGTTTCACCGTTGCCTTTAAGGTGAGCGCAGTGCTCCTCTTTACTGGCGCTGTCGTGCTCTTCTTCTTCATCAATATCGGCAAGGATTCACTTGTTGAGACTGAGGGCGTTATCGCTCATTAATTAATGGCTAATGCCCAACAATCGAAGCGTAAAAGCTCTGATTGTTGGGCATTACTTATTTCCTCTAATAAAGTGTCCTTCTAACAACTTAGGGGGCGGTAGCTCAGTTGGTTAGAGCCCCGGACTCATAATCCGGTCGTCGTCGGTTCGAGCCCGACCCGCCCCACCACTAGTTAAAAAGCGCGCACTGGTCGAACATAGTTGGTATTGGATTTTGGTACGTACAGCTGATAGCCATAAGCGCCCGAAACTAAGTCCGTGACCCACACGGCGGTAGGAGTCGCCTCAGAAGAAGACCAATAGCCTCCCCCAAATAATCCTGCTGACCCTGCACCGTAAGTATTACTGTTAATAGTTCCACCCACACACATAACTGTCACATTTGGAGCAACACCTCCTGCCCACTGGCACAGTAAGTTCAACTCGGCAGTTGTAGGTAAGTACCAATCGTTCTTAGAACCACCTGAGTAGGCACGTGCTGCGCCTGCAGCCGTCGTGTTGTCATTGCCTTGATTCACAATCGCAACCGAGTTTTTGTAGCCGAGACCAATTCCAAGCACGTTGTTATATGCAGGGTCATCATTAGCAATAGCCGTGACATCGGTGCTTTGTTTCGATGCGACAGCCCAGAGTTTGGATGGGTCTGATCCACCGTTCCAACCGCTTGGTGCTGCCTCAAGATAGTTGCACGTGGACGAAAGTGTTGGGCCACAGCTAAATCCTGCTGCAGAGTAATAGAAAATGGTTCCACCGCCTGGACCGGCATCTCCAACGTTAAAGGTATGGGCTCCGCTTTCTATAGTGATTTTAGCGACCGAAGATGCAAGTGCAACTGGTGATGCAAAGGTAACGGTAAATGTTCCAGAACTGCTGCTGACTGACGCACCAGTGCTACCAACTCCAGCCTGGAATGTTCCACTGTTGTTATAGACGACTCCAGCAGTTGATGCGGTGTTAAAGAGGGCAAGTGGTGTGCTGCTGCTATTTCCGTATGCACGAATAGTGAAATCTTTTCCATAGCAATCAACAGGAATATTTGAGACCCTTACCGATGAAAAGTAGAAAGCTCCCCCGTTAGAGACATTAGTAAATGTGGAGTTAGGAGTTACTGTTAAGTTTGTGGCACCCGAGCAGGCCACGGCCTGCATTATTCCTTGGCCAAATTCAACCGGCCCTGAGTTGATTGAAATATTTGCAGCAAGAGTTGTCTGCACAAAAAATCCGCCACCAACCAAAAGAATTAGGGCACTTAAGATTGCTGGGAGTTTTTCCTTCTTTGGCTTCTGGCTAAATACATCTGGATCATCGCTGTAATAGTCGGCGTTTTGGAACGGCTCGGAGTTTCTAAACATTTCCTGCCCTCCAACACAGTAGATGCACTAGAACCAGACCGAGTAGGTGGTTCTAGGAATTCAGGCTGACAAAACAATGATTTGATTCCGTCAATACGACAAGCGTAAGGCTTTAGGTTTGGGAAGTAAACGAATCGAGCCCGACCCGCCTCACTCGTTGAATGGTCAGTGCACATTTCGTGCACTTGATACCCATTTACACCCCGATATAGGTCTTCATCATTGCTGAAGTTGTTTATAGTTGCCAGCGTAAACAGGTGTAAGTCGTCTTACTCCTTTTCGTCGCTGCCGAACTCATAATCCGGTCGTCGTCGGTTCGAGCCCGACCCGCCCCACTTACGGCTAATTCAATTAATCCTTGAGAATGAACGCGACATCGAGAGCCGACTCTTCAACTTCTTCTTGATCGGCAAGATGCCAGGTCACCAATCCCTTGAGATCCACCAAGTTTTCAGCGAGAAAATCTGTGTGATTTAGTTGCGGAATTTGAGCCTTGTAGTTTCCATCAATATATTCAACATCTATCGTAAATTTAGTTTTAATCATTTCGCCACCATCCGATTCCGAATTGAGGAGTTAAGGATTTCATAATACTTTCAGCCGTGCCCGATGAAATCTCCGAATGTCGAGGAATGATTAACACTCGGCCTGCTACAAGCCACTTATCGTGTTTAGATCCATGAACTACGTTCACTCTCTGTAATCCCAACCGATCAGCTCTACTGTTTATTTTCGATAAGAGTTCTCGGCTTCGCACCCGAGTAGTCAAAACGATTGACGTTAATGCCTACTCGAGAACAACTAGCAAGTGTGGATAGAAAGTGAGTGTGTAAAAGTTAGAAGCGGTCTGCTTCCATCACCTTTGTCCACGCTGCTGCGAAGTCAGCTACAAACTTCTTCTGTGCATCGACTGAGGCATATACCTCGGCAAGTGCACGAAGAATCGAGTTAGAGCCAAAGACCAAATCTGCACGAGTTCCAGTCCACTTAACGGCACCGGTCTTCACGTCGTGGGCTTCATATAAATCCTTGCCCTTTGATGAAGGTGCCCACTCAGTTGCTGGACTCAAGAGATTGACGAAGAAGTCGTTAGAGAGAGCCTCTTTCTTCTCAGTCAAGACTCCAGTCGACGAGTTATCGTAATTTGCGCCGAGTACGCGCAATCCGCCAACGAGAACAGTCATCTCTGGGGCCGTAAGGTCCAAGAGCGCAGCCTTATCCACGAGCACGAATTCGGCTGGAGTGATGACACCATTCTTTACATAGTTGCGGAAGCCATCAGCTGTCGGCTCTAAATAAGCAAACGATGCGACATCTGTCTCTGCCTGTGAAGCATCGACGCGGCCTGGGTAGAACTCGACTTCAATCTTCACGCCAACATTCTTCGCTGCCTTTTCAATTGCAGCGCAGCCACCAAGAACAATGAGATCTGCAAGCGACACCTGCTTCTTCCCAGCCTTCTCGTTGTACTTCTTTTGAATCTTGCGAAGAACATCAAGCACCTGCGCAAGTTCAGCCGGGTTGTTTACCTCCCAGTTGCGTTGTGGCTCAAGTGCAATGCGCGCGCCGTTAGCGCCACCGCGCTTATCGGATGTGCGGAAAGTAGAGGCTGAAGCCCAAGCAGTACTTACTAACTGCGAAACCGTCAGCTTGCTCTTCAAGATATCTTCTTTGAGGGCAGCAATTTCCTTCTTGCCGATAACGTGCTTCGGGGAAGCGGAAAGTGGGTCCTGCCAAATCAAAACCTCAGATGGAACTTCGGAACCCAAGTAGCGTGCAAGTGGACCCATATCGCGGTGAGTCAGCTTGAACCATGCGCGCGCAAAAGCATCGGCTAGCTCTGCTGGATTTTCCAGGAATCGACGGGAAATTTTTTCGTATGCAGGATCTACGCGAAGTGCGAGATCAGAGGTCAACATGACAGGTGTGTGCTTCTTGCCTGCAACGTGTGCATCGGGAACATAATCAATGGCTTCAGTTTTTGATGGAATCCATTGTGTTGCGCCAGCAGGACTCTTGGTCTGTACCCATTCGTACTTAAAGAGAGTCTCGAAGTACTCGTTATCCCAAGTAGTTGGGTGAGGCGTCCAGGCACCTTCTAAGCCGCTGGAGATTGTGTTCTCGGCATTGCCAGATCCCATGGTGTTCTTCCAACCAAGTCCCATTTGTTCAATCGGAGCGCCTTCTGGTTCAGCTCCAACAAACTTGGAGGGATCTCCTGCGCCGTGAGTCTTACCAAAGGTATGACCGCCAGCGATGAGGGCAACAGTTTCTTCATCGTTCATGGCCATGCGAGCGAAAGTTTCGCGAATATCCCGAGCCGAAAGGAGTGGATCTGGATTTCCGTTAGGACCCTCTGGGTTAACGTAAATTAATCCCATTTGAACTGCTGCTAATGGATTTTCTAGGTCGCGTTCTCCGCTGTAACGGTTATCGGCCAACCATTCGGCTTCGGCGCCCCAGTAAGTTTGATCTGGTTCCCACACATCTGCGCGACCACCAGCAAAACCAAATGTCTTAAAACCCATAGTTTCGAGTGCGACGTTGCCAGTAAGAATCATGAGATCTGCCCACGAAATCTTCTTGCCGTACTTCTGCTTAATTGGCCACAACAATCTGCGCGCCTTATCCAAGTTCACGTTATCTGGCCAGCTATTAAGAGGTGCGAAACGTTGCATACCCGCACCTGCGCCACCACGACCATCCGAGACGCGATAGGTACCAGCGCTGTGCCATGCCATGCGAATAAAGAATGGGCCGTAGTGACCGTAATCTGCAGGCCAATACTCTTGTGAATCAGTCATCAAAGCCGCGAGATCTTTCTTTAACGCTTTGAGATCAAGTGATTCAAACTCTTCGGCATAATCAAAATCAGGATCCATAGGATCGTTTAATGGTGAGTGTGCATTAAGTACAGAGAGATTGAGCTGATTTGGCCACCAATCCTTATTGGTGGTTCCTGCTGCGCTTGCTCCGGTGTACGGGCACTTTGCTTGGCTATCCATGATGACTCCCCTGCTTACTGATGATTATGGCCCTAGCCTAACCAACCTAGGCGACTGCCTCGATACCACGTTAGGCAAATGGAAGGCATCTGCTATGTGAATTACGGCGCAACGTAAAGAGGGGCGGTGAACTTGGTGGAAGTCCAGTGGTAATCGCTGGAGTCATACGAAGCATTTCCTGAATTCTGAGCAAGGAGGAGCAAGACTGTTCCAGAAACCTTGCTTAGCGGTGCAGCCTGCGGAGTGAAATAGGTCGTCCCAACTGTCGATCCAGAATACAAAGCGGTGCCTTTAACCACTCGCAAGTTACGAATTTCCCCTACAAAGGTATATTGGTTTTCAAATCCTGAGAGCTGCGCGACCGTA
>CANBVO010000030.1 GCA_947372915.1 Actinomycetota bacterium
GGCATTATGATGATTGCTGAAGAATCAACCGCGTGGGCAGGGGTTACTAAGCCCACTAGTGAGAATGGCCTTGGTTTTGGCTTTAAATGGAATATGGGCTGGATGCACGACACCCTCGAATACATCAAACACGAACCTGTTCATCGAGTGCACCATCATGGTGAAATCACCTTCGCCATTTTGTATGCCTGGAGCGAGAATTTCTTACTTCCATTTTCACATGATGAAGTAGTCCACGGTAAAGGATCACTGGTCAATAAGATTCCTGGTGATCGTTGGCAGAAGCTGGCAACACTTCGCGCGCTCTATGGATTTATGTGGGCACACCCTGGCAAGAAATTGCTCTTTATGGGATGCGAATTTGCGCAGAATGATGAATGGAATGAATCGCAATCACTTGATTGGCATCTCACTCAATACCCAGAACATCAGGGTGTGCAGATGACTATTCAAGAGTTGAACGCTCTCTATTCCAAGAATCCTGCACTGTGGCAGAAAGATTGCACCCCTGAAGGATTCACTTGGTTAGTGGGCAACGATGGCGCTGGAAATACGCTCGCCTTTGTGCGCTGGGATGATGCCGGTCATCCACTGGTAGCAATCACAAACTTCTCACCCGTCCCCCATGAGAATTACACCCTTCCACTTCCCCGGTCCGGTTCATGGAGCGAAGTGCTCAACACCGATTCAACTCAATTCGGTGGCAGCGGAGTGAGTAATAGCAAGATTGAAGCTGTGAATGAAGAGCGAGATGGATTTGCGGCGCATGCAACATTGCGCATTCCGCCATTAGCAACAATTTGGATTAAACCTTCTTAATAATTTCGCTTTCACCAAGTTTTGCGGCGAAGGTAGTAGCAATCAGCATCACACCTGGAATTATCAAAGCAGTCCCAATGGAGGTTGCTCCAGCTACCCAAGCAATAATCATTTTTCCACCGAAAATAAGGATGATATTAATCAGACTCATTTGAGCAATTACTACGCTGCCCGGGAGCGGTGACTTACGTGCCGCAATCGCAAAGAATCCAGGGACGATATATGAGCATCCAAGTCCGGCAGAGATAAATGCCAACGTTCCAAAGATCAGTCCGAGCGTCTTGTGATGGTCAGCCAGATGCGTAGAGAGCTGTAGGAAAATCAAGAAACCGATTCCGCCAGCAACTGGTGTTCGGCGCAGCCAATATTGTTCTGGGCGAATGAGGAAGAGCTTTTGAATAGTAAATCGAATCGCAATCATCGAGAACATAAAGAAGATATAAGGAACGATGGCAATAGTTGCCGAAACATGGAGATCTTCTTTTGCAAATATTGTGGTCCAGTCATTTGCTGCGACCTCAATCTGCGCCGCCATCATCATTCCAAATGCGAGCCATGGCATCCATCTGATTGCATTGGGAAGTTGCTTAATCGCATAGAGCGCGCTGAATTTTGAGGGATCCTCATTGGGGGTCGCGCCTAAGAGAACCGGATGGAGTGAGCGAATAGCTTTCATCATGAGGACCCACACGATTGCCATGAGTACATCCACATGCCATGCCAGCGAGATAGAAGAAGTTACGGCGATAGCAATGATGGAGGTGGAGAGCGAACCAGCCATCCAGAGGCCATGAAGTCTGGGGATAAGCACTTCACCGCTTTGCTCCTGTAGGTGGATTGCTTGCGCATTGATTGAGATATGAAAGCTAGATATGGCAAAACCCAAGATGATATTAATGACCAACCAGATATAGCCATTGTGTACATGTGGAACGATAGCCAAGCTTCCAAAAAGAATTGTGGTCGCTGAATACATCACTTTCTGCACGCCGATTTTATGGACAACATCGCCCATCCAGAGCAAGGCAACCATCGAGCCCAAAGTTCCCAAAGTCATAAACGTTCCGAAGGTCGCGTTATTCAGACCAAGATTGCTCTTAATCTCTGGCGTGCGCGCAGCTGTCACCATCATGCCCAAGCCGAAGAGATAAAAGAGTTGGCTTAAATTAAAACGAACTGACTTTGATATTTGTGTCATTAGTAGAGTGCACTTGCCAGCGCTTGCCGCGCCTTAATGAGGGTGGGATCAGTGGGATCGACTAATGAAAAGAGCGCCAGCAAATGTTCGCGTGGTTCTTTCTTTGCATCGCCAGTGAGAGCTTTAATCAGCGCAATAAGACGGGCAAATGCAGCTTCATTCTGACCCTGTGAGATTTCGATATCGGCGGCCATAATCTGCGCACTTACATTTGTGGGTTCGGTATTCGCTAAATCAATCGCTGATTGTGGATCTACTCCGGAAATACGAATTAATAATTCAGTCTGTGCCAATCCAATCTTTGCTAACTGCTCACCTGGTTTACGGTTGAGCCAACGTGAAAATGCATCGCGGGCAGCAGCAAAATCACCGCGCTCCATCGCTTCCATCGCTTCCATCTCTTCTGGCTCAGCGGGAACTTCTGCAGCCGGCGCGCTCGTGCCGGTAGGAGCGTTACCAACGCCACGTTCAGCAGCTAGCGCCATTACCTTGTCGATGACGAGGCGAATTTGTTCTGCTGGTGGCGCGGCCTCAAATAGTGGCGCAATCTGTTCTTGGATCACTGCCAGCGCTGTGGGAACTGCTTGTACTTGTAATGCAGCTGCAACTTGTGGCTGTGCATCCACGTTGACGGATGCAAATATCCAGCTGGGTTCACCAGTGGGAGATAAATCTTGGGCGGCCAGCGCGCTCATCGTCTCGAGCAGCGCAATAGATTCTTGACTACGCGGTGACCAGCAAATAAGAAAGACAACGCGATGTTTGGAGACGGGAAGAATTTCGGCGGGAAGATTTTCCGCAGTTACTTCATAGCCCCCACCAGGGTTTGTGGCGGCGGCTGGCTTTCCCAATTGGCTGAGATCGATAGCTTGCCCAAAATTCTTAGGAAGCGACGGCATGCTCATGGTTATATCCTGCCAGATTCATTAACGCCGGAATCCGTTCTAAACGGAAGGATTGTGGTGATGTATTCCTGGGTCGCATGATCAAGGCCTAAATCACGACCGGCTTGTTCACCTAAATACCAACGGTGCTCCAAAATCTCATGGAACATTTGAGCTGGTTCGACTCGGCCCCGTAAATCTTCTGGAACTTGATTAACAACATGAAGAAAGACTTCGGAATACCAGCGATGTGCGCTCTCCTCGATGGGTGGGAGCGGCTTACTTTCACGACCGCGATAACGATCGAGCGAGGCGAGCAAACGCTTGGCCTGAAGTTCTTCAGTGGTAATGCCTACCAGTGATTGAAGTCGTTGTTGGTGATAGCCAGCAGCTACGAGCTTCGGTGTAAATCGAAGTTCACCCTTGGCGCCGACGACTGATACTTCTACCTCTTCAACAGCGAAACCTAAATCTTGCAAAGTACGCATCGCTTTCTCGACTGCATGGCGATCTTGCGGATCGAGAGTTTGTGGCTCCTTTAACATCTTCCATAATCTGCGATAGCGGCGAATAACACCTTCGCTCGCACGAATTGGATCCATACCCGGATGCAACACTCCGGCAATCGCTAAATCTTCTAGTTCGGCTGCCACGTTAAAGAGTGCAATCTCTAAATCATGTTCACGCTGGCCATCGCTGAGCGAATTTTGAAACTCACCAGTCTCGGCATCAACTAAGTATGCGGCATATTGATCGGCATCTCGCCGAAAGAGAGTGTTGGATAGGGAGCAGTCGCCCCACCAAAATCCCAGCAGGTGGAGTCGAACCAAGAGCAGTGCAAGCGCATTCGCCATGTTAGTAATTTCATGCGGAGTAATTGAGCCACTCAAAATCACGCGATATGGAAGTGAGAACGGCAGATAGTGCGTCGCCAGCGCGACCGGAAGCTCATCTCCATCAACCGTGGTGCGACCTTCAATAACAGCTACTGGCTCGACGCAGGGTGCGAGTCGGGCATTGAGCTCTCGCAGCGTTGCATATTCGCGATTAGCAAATTCAGCGACCGTCTCTTTGACGGCGTAAATATCCGCATCATGGTCATGCGATGCTCGGACTAGTCGAACAATGTGCCGAGAGATACCGCGCATCTCGGTCAGAGTTGCATCTTCTGGCCACTCCTCGAGCGGAATCGACCAGGGAAGGCGTGCAAGAGATGACATCTCCTCCGCTAATCCGGTAATCCGCAATCCTGGCATAGGTGAATTCTCCCGTATTCGATCGATAAATGAGCGGTTATAACGGGTGTGCGGAGGTGAGAAATCGCTAACCCTTATGGTTGTAATCACATATAGAGGGCAAATAGGCAGATAAAATTTTCATATGGCCATCGCAAAGAGAATTCAGAAAGCTGTCGCTCCGATTTCACCGCGACTCACAAAATCAAGCAAAAAAGTGAAGAAGGAAATCGTTCCGGAGGATTTCGGACAGAGCGGTGCTCCCCTCGATCGTGGTCATCCTTTCTATTTTGGTTTTCTTGCCGCATCAGGTGGCGTACTTGCCATCACACTTCTTCGCGCATTGGCATCGGCCAGCCAAGTATTTGTACTTATTCTGATCTCACTTTTCTTGGCAGCGGGACTTAATCCAGCAGTTCTATTTTTTGAGAAGCGAAAGATTCGCCGTGGTCCAGCGGTTGGAATTATTGTTTCGATAGTGCTTGGCTTTATTGCACTTTTTGGTTGGCTAGCCATCCCGCCAATTGTGGATCAGGTCAATCTTCTTCTGCATAACGCTCCTCAAATCGTCGCCGATTTAAAAACTAATCACTTCATTAATTCGCTCAATCAACAGTATGGCGTCATTGATGCCATCCAGCGGAAAGTGAACTCTTCGATAAAGGATGGGCAACTAGTTGTCGGAGCATTTGGTGGCGTCATCGGTGTGGGGCGGGCCGTTATCTCCGGAACAATCGCCGGGCTCACCATCTTGGTCCTCACGCTCTACTTTTTAGCTTCACTTCCCAATGTGACCGCTGTGGCTTACCGACTCGTTCCCGCCAGTCGACGTAAGCGCGTTGCAAAATTGAGTGATGCAATTATTTACCGAGTTGGTGTCTTTGTTGGCGGGCAAGCAACCGTCGCTCTCATCGCCGGAATTTTCGCACTCATCTTGGCCGAGATTTTACGGATGCCTTATGCAACCGCGCTAGGCGTCTTAGTATTTATCTGCGGACTTATTCCGCTGATTGGGCATTTCCTTGGCGTATCCGTTGTAACAATGGTCGCACTCTCAAAATCTCCTACTACCGCCATCATCACCTTCGTCGCATATGTGGTCTACGTACAAATTGAAAATTATGTCCTCATGCCGCGCATCATGAAGCGCTCACTGTCTATTCCTGGTCTGGTCACCATCATTGCGGCGTTAGTCGGAACTAGTCTCTTGGGATTAGTTGGCGGAATATTGGCAGTACCGATTGCAGCTGCAATTCTTCTGATCTTGGACGAGGTTGTATATCCCCGGTCTGATAAGGCTTAATTAATTTCAGTGGGAAGCGGCAAGCTTGCTGGTGAAAGTATTGATACAACTTCGGTGAGCACCCGATAAACCGAAGGTTCTCCCACCCAGAGATGCTTTGCTTCATCGACATTAATTAATGTGATATGTGGAATCGCTTCGAAGGCAATCGCGCCTTCTGCTGGTTTTAAGTAATCATCATGCTCGGGAATGAGCGCGGTAATTGGGCGTCCATCTGCTGCCCAATAATCTAAATCACTAGCCTTCGTTGTGCGCAGCGGTGGGCTAAGCAGAATTAATCCTTCCACCCGAGGGTCACATCCATGGCGAAGTGCCATATCCGTTCCAAAACTCCATCCCATCAACCACAAGCGTTCAACGCCTAGTTCGTCAAAGCAAAAATCAATGGCAGCTTGGACATCAAACTTTTCGCCCTCGCCACCATCAAATGCACCCTCGCTAGTTCCGGCTTCGCTGGAGGTTCCGCGAGAGTTAAAACGAATAATTTCTAGTCCGGCCATTTCGGGCAGGCGATTAGCTGCCTTCTTCAAAATATGGCTATCCATCATTCCCCCGTGAGTAGGCAAGGGGTGGAGACACAAGATGCTGGCCACTCGTGGGCCGATAGGGGTTGCAACTTCGCCGATTAAGTTAAGCCCATCTGCCGTGTGGATGGTGATGGGGCGACGATGCGCCGGCAACACAGTGCTGGGGCGTATTAACTCTGACACGAAATAAGTTTAGTCTTAACCAATGAGCACCTTGAACACTTTCAGCAGCCACAATCCCAATAGCGGAGCAATCTTGGCGGATTACCCCAACACCTCTCGCGAAGAAGTCTTTGCCACAGTGGATCGAGCTCGCACCGCTTCACAACAATGGCAAGCCTTTTCACCGCGAGAGCGCAAGAAGGTTCTGCTTCGCTGGTGCGCACTTCTGACCCAAGAAGTCGAGCAAATAGCGGCTCTCATCAAAGAAGAGACCGGTAAACCAATTAGCGATGCCACCTTGGAAGCAACGTTGGCGATTGGTCATCTCGCTTGGGCAGCTAAGAACGCCGAGAAAGTTCTCGGACCACAACATCGCCCATCTGGTTTGCTGATGTTTAACATGAGTGCTTCAGTGGAACATGTTCCACTCGGAGTTGTTGGAGTTATTGGACCTTGGAATTACCCCATCTTCACCCCCATGGGTTCCATCTCTTACGCACTTGCTGCCGGAAATGCAGTTGTCTTTAAGCCAAGTGAATACACACCAGGTGTCGGCGCATTGTTAGGAAAACTATTTCATCAAGTCTCACCCATACCTCATCTCTTCACAGTGGTCACTGGCTTACCAGAAACAGGCGTGGCACTGACTGAAAGTGCGGTCGACAAGATTTCATTTACGGGCTCAACTCGCACCGCAAAGAAAGTTGCCGCATCTTGCGCAACTCGCATGGTTCCAGTGGTCTTAGAGTGCGGTGGCAAGGATCCCGTCATCGTGGCGGCTGATGCCGATTTAGATTTAGCTGCTGAATACGCACTCTGGTCTGCCATGTCGAATGCGGGTCAGACTTGCATCGGCGCTGAACGAGTTTATGTTCTCGAGTCAGTTGCTGATGCATTCATTGCAAAAATCAAAGTACGAGCTGAAAAAGTTCATCCTGGAGCGCAAGGCAGCTACGGACCTGCGACCATGCCCTCTCAACTCAATGTCATTCAAAGCCATATCGATGATGCTGCGAGCAAGGGCGCTCACTTCTTAATCGGCAGTACAGATTCCGTAAAGGCTCCTTATGTTGAGCCAGTGATCATGCTGGATGTTCCCGAAAACTCCACGGCGATTACCGAAGAGACCTTTGGGCCAACTCTCGCCATCAATCGAGTGGCAAGTATTAGCGAGGCGATTACTCTCGCAAATGCGACGAGATATGGTCTGGCAGCATCAGTCTTCTCTAAGCGTCACGGCAAAGAGATTTCTCGCCAACTTCAATGCGGAATGGTCTCTATTAACTCAGTGATTGCCTTTGCTGCAATTGCATCAGTTCCCTTTGGTGGCGTGAAGGACAGCGGCTATGGCCGGATTCACGGACCAGAAGGACTGCTCGAATTTACTTATGCGCGAACTATCGTGAAGCAGCTCTTTAAAATTCCATTGGTCTTTACTTCATTTGAGCGAACACCATTTGCCGATAAATTCATCAAAGCAGCTGTTCGTCTCTTGCACTCCAAGGGCTTGGGCTAACTAATAACCTAATAACGAGGCGCATTTCTCGTGCGCTCGGTGCGAGGCTTGCGATGATTCTTCTTTGCCCAGCATGCGGTGTGCCAATGTCGACGCAATTCAATATCTTCGACCGGCCAAGCAACGACGTGAGGAGTAGCGGTAGGAATTAATTGATCGCAGCCCGGGCAACGATATGGCTTATTGGAACTGGAGCCAGAAATTTTCCGGACGTAGTAATCGCCATCTGCATGTTCTTCGATGCTTTGGGAGGAGGTAGTGAACTCTCGCTCTTCGCTCTCTGGTTTAGGTCCGCGTCGTTTTGGGTGGTTTCGGCGGGGACTCATGGGGTTATTCTCCGATATTCACAGAAAATATTCCTCATCCACGCATGAGATGAGTGATATCTAATTCGGCAATGCCTTGCTCACTAGGGCAAGATGTAGCCATGCAGGCAATAGCAGTGAGCGGGCTCACCAAGAGCTATCCCGATAAGAATTTGGGCACTCGCCTTGCCGTCGATCACCTTAATTTAGATGTGAAGAGTGGCGAAATTTTTGCGCTCCTTGGACCCAATGGCGCCGGAAAGACAACCACGGTAGAAATTCTAGAAGGCTACCGAACCCGCGACAGTGGCGAGGTAAGAGTTCTTGGACAAGACCCTGGTGCGCTTCCCCGCGGAGATAGATCGTGGCGCTCTCGAATTGGCATTGTTCTTCAATCCACTATGGATGCTGCAGATTTATCTGTTCGCGAAAGCATCTCTCACTTTTCCCATTATTACCCCAATCCACGAAGCGTTGATGAAGTCATTGCCGCGGTAGGACTGACCGAAAAAGCGGTGGCTAAAGTGCGCACCCTTTCCGGAGGTCAACGTCGACGCCTAGATGTTGCTCTTGGCATCATCGGCCGCCCAGAAATTCTCTTCCTTGATGAACCTACTACTGGCTTTGATCCAGAAGCTCGCCGCTCTTTTTGGGAACTCATTCGCGAACTGAAGAATTCTGGCACCACCATTCTTCTTACCACCCACTATCTCGATGAGGCGGAAGCGTTAGCTGACCGAGTGGCGGTTATTGCCAACGGCAAGCTCATTGAAGTTGCTACTCCAGCAACTTTAGGTGGTCGTCATACTGCGCAGGTGCGCATCACCTGGAACGAAAATAATTCCGAGCGCGAACTCTTCACCGATAACCCAACATCTGAAGTTGCAAAACTTTCCGAGCTATTTGGTGGCGAAATCCCGGGCCTCACGGTGACTCGCCCAACCTTAGAAGATATTTATCTCACCATGATTGGTCACTCATGACTCCTTCTATTCTTCGAATCGGAGTCCTGCGGGGCGGCCTCGAGATTAAACAATTTTTCCGTCAGCGTGAATCTGTCGTCTTCACTCTCTTCTTTCCGATCATGCTGCTCTTTATCTTTGGATCTGTCTTCACCAACACCATCGCACCCGGCGTGACCTTTAGCCAATACTTTGTTGCCGGCATGATCGCCTCCGGCTTAGTCAACACTGGCTTTCAGCAATTAGCCATCATGATTCCGATTGAGCGAGATTTCGGAACACTCAAGCGCCTTCGCGGTACACCGATGTCACCCATCTCTTACTTCATCGGTAAGGCAATTCTGGTCACAGTATCTACTGCGCTTCAAGTGGCAATGCTCATCGTCATAGGACGTCTCTTCTTTGGGTTAATTCTTCCCACAACTTCTGAGCGTTGGCTTCGATTCGCGATTCTTATTATTCTCGGAAGTATCTGCTCCACCATTCTTGGCATCGCATTCTCTTCTGTTCCTAAGAGCGGACGCGGAGCATCTGCAGTGGTCTCCCCTATCGTGATCATCCTGCAATTCGTCAGCGGAGTTTTCTTTGTCTTCTCGCAACTTCCATCTTGGATGCAGCACTTTGCAGCTATCTTTCCGCTGAAGTGGCTTACTCAAGGAATGCGTTCAGTTTTCTTGCCGGATTCATTTGCCATGAAGGAGCCGGCACATAACTGGGAAATTAATCGCACCCTTCTCATTTTGGCAATCTGGACCGTTATCGGAACATTTTTTGCAATCCGCTCCTTTAAGTGGAGTGAGAAATGAGAGTCAGATTAACCGCGTTTCTCATCGCATTGACGCTGATTTCTCCGACCATCACTTACGCGGCCACAAAGAAACCAACGCCTGCACCAACAAAGGTTGCCACCAAGAAGTCTGTAGCCAAGAAGCAAGTGGTTACCAGTACTTCGAAAGCGACTGTGAAAAAACCCGTGAAGAAGAAGGTTCGCCGTGTCTACAAGCGCAAGCGAGTGGCTCCTATTCCTTCACCTTCTCCTAAATGGCCGCCGGTCAACTTTCACTTTGAATCTGGGATTTATCTCAAGGTGGCAATCACTGGTAAAGAATTAACAGGAATCTTGGCTGCAGCCGGTAAGAGCTCGCAGTTGTATAAAGATTCCCAGAAGTGTGCGGCTCAAGTATGCGGAGTTATTCAAGTGGCTTCGGCCGACGCTTGCTATTGGGAAGTAGATTCAGTTCTGTATGGCGCTAATAATGCAACGATTGGAAACTTACGCACCTTCACCGCAAAATCATATGCAAAGAAGGTTACGACGGTTTTTCTCATTACCCCGCAGGCCATGGAAGATGGCTACCGGGTATCGCCAGTGACCGCAAAGTGTTGGACAACGACACCGTTAGATGCAGTCCCCAGCAATACCTTCACTGCAATCACTGGTTGAGCTAAGTAATTAGCGGTTAGCTCCAGGAACCCAGAGCTGATCTCCGATTTCCTTGTTGCTATGACGAGCAAGTACGAATAGCAAATCTGATAAACGATTCAAATACTTTGCAGTCAGCGGATTAACGCCGCCGCCAAAAGCATGGATGGCATTCCAAGTCGTGCGCTCTGCCCGACGAGTGACGGTGCGAGCAACGTGAAGAAGTGAAGCTGCAGGTGTTCCAGATGGAAGTACAAAGCTACGTAGTTCTGCTAAATCAGCGTTGTACGTATCAATCTGAGCTTCAATATAAGTAATCTGAGATTCCATCACGCGAAGCGGCTCAATCTTTGGTTCATCCACAACCGGAGTGCAGAGATCTGCTCCCACATCAAAGAGATCGTTTTGAATACGAATGAGCAAAGTCTTAATAGACTCTTCGGTTAACTCACCCATCGCGAGTACAACACCGATGGCTGAGTTTGCCTCATCGACTGTGGCATATGCCTCTAGTCGAGGGTCATTTTTAGAAGTACGGCTCATATCTCCAAGGGAGGTTGTGCCATCATCACCAGTTTTTGTATAGATACGCGTCAGATTAACCATAGGGTAAGCCTATTTCACTCAAGTACGATACGACCAATGGATATCACGGGTTTTGAGGAGCAGCGATGAGCGAGCGTTTCCGCGTCATTGGCGGCTCTCCCCTACGCGGAGAAGTCAGAGTTCCGGGCGCTAAGAACTCAGTTTTGAAATTAATGGCAGCTAGCCTCTTGGCACCTGGCCAGACCACCATCACCAATGTCCCCGAAATCCTCGATGTTGAAATCATGTCTGACCTACTGACTCGATTGGGATGCGCCGTATCTCATGCTGGCGACAGCGTCACCATCGATGTTCCAGAAACGCCGCTTCATCGTGCAGATTATGACTTGGTTCGAAAGATGCGCGCCTCCATCAATGTGCTTGGACCGCTCGTTGCTCGTGTCAGTGAAGCCGAAGTCGCACTACCCGGCGGTGATGCCATTGGGCCTCGTCCATTAGATATGCATATCAAGGGGCTAGAGGCTCTCGGAGCTACTGCAACCATCGAACATGGCTTTGTTGTCGCACGTGCACCGCACGGTCTTAAAGGTGCAACCATTGTTTTGGATTTCCCTTCGGTCGGCGCAACTGAAAATATTATGACTGCCGCAGTCCTCGCGGATGGTGTGACAACAATTGATAACGCAGCACGCGAACCTGATTTAGTTGATCTCGGTGAGTTCCTCATCTCGATGGGGGCGCGGATCCAGGGCCTTGGCACAACTCAAATAACTATTACTGGCGTCAAAAAATTAAATCCGACCACGCATGCAACTGTGCCTGATCGCATTCTCGCTGGCACCTGGGCCTTTGCCGCAGTTATCACTGGCGGCGATATCACCGTTAAAGGCGCTCGCCCAGAACATCTCGAACTCCCCCTTGAAAAGATTTCCTCAGCTGGTGCGGTTGTCACCACGATTGATGGCGGGTTTCGAGTTCGCATGGATCATCGTCCAAAAGCAATTGATGTTGCGACCCTGCCCTACCCAGGTTTTCCGACAGATTTGCAACCGATGATAATTGCCATGAATGCAATTGCTGATGGAAGTTCGATTGTGACCGAAAATGTTTTCGAAGGTCGCTTTATGTTTGTGAATGAACTCGG
>CANBVO010000031.1 GCA_947372915.1 Actinomycetota bacterium
GAGATCATAGGGTCGAGTTGGTCCAGACCATTTTTTGCTGGGGTCAACTTTGAGAGTCTGACTCATTTCCATCCTCCTTCAATAGTCGCATCGTTGTCGATGGGAGGAACGACACCCTTCTTGCGAACAAGAATGATGTGCCACACGACTATGACGCCGAGAGCGAGTGGAAGCAAGGAGACGTGAAGCAGAATTGCTTGACCGGTATTGAGGGCATTAAAGAATGCTCCGACACCGATAGAGTTAAAGCCATCTTTTGCCTCTGATGCGATCCATTGTGAATCAAAGTTGGTTTGAATGAGGTATCCAGTAAATGCAGTGATTATCGATGCTACAAATGCGATGACGCCAGTAATCCATGTTGCCATTCTGCGACCGCGCCACGCAGCCATCCAGAACTTTCCCCAGAGATGAACCACCATAAAGATAAAGAAGAGTTCAACGCTCCAGAGATGCACTGAATTTACGTAATGGCCGACGCTGGAGGTATGCCACCATGATGGACCTTGCAGTGTGAGTACGAGACCTGATGCAATCAACATAACGAGTGCGGCAATTGTGGCTACGCCAAAAATATAGATCCACGAAGCAACATATGCGGGTTGTTCTTCAGGAAGGAGATCCTCTGGCTTGTATTTCTCAAGAGTGGCGCGACGAACTTTGCCCGTCCATGAACCGCTCATTTCTTTAACTTCTTTCCGCTTTGCGAATGAGGAAAGGGAAGAAATAGCGCGAGTATAAATATTGCCATCATCGAGAGAATCACGATGAGATTACCGACCGATATCGCAAATGGGCCGAAGGATATGTAATGCGCTGGATGATTGAGATTAATTAACGCGAGTTGCATTTGTGCTCTCCGCTCCTAGCCGAAAGTTTTTTCGGTACTTGCAGGTTACTCCGCAACAATGGCTTTAAGTTGAAAACCTTAAAACTATGAGTGCCAGCACTTACTCTGCTGGCTTAATGCTCGAAGTAAAGAAAATCTCCCAGGCAGGTGAATCCAACTTTTTCATAGACCGCGCGAGCGCTCTCATTTTTCGTGAAGACGGCGAGATTAATTCGATCAATTCCCCGGTCAAATGCCATACGCATTGCACCTTTAACTAAGCGCTGAGCCAGACCTTCACCTCGTCTATCCGTATGAACTGCAACCGAAGAGATCATCTTGGCCCCAGATTCCCAGCGAACGACGGCGGCAACTGCGATTAGTTCACCATCCTCGCTATGTATTCCCGCCCAGAAAATTACCTCTGGGTTTCCGGGATAGGTCGATGAATCAGGTGCGTGAATATTGAGAAGTGCTTCAACCCCGGATGTATCAATTAACTCTTCAACAGGTAACTCTTGAGCGCACAACCCGGTATCAATGCTGTAGGCAGACCACTGCCCTTGAAGCGCAAACTCTTCCGTGATTTCACGAGGTAATGATTTGGGAAGTGAGAAATGCGTCCACGCTGGATTTAATTCTGGATTAACCCCTAGCCCGAAGCCGAAGACGCCTTTATCTTCGCGGGTGAGCGAGAGAGATCCTGGCGTGCGAACTGCGTTGAGGAATTTATCCTTGGGAATCCAGGGAACTGCGACGTTGGGGGTTCCGAGAAGCTCGCGCGCCCACTGCATGGCTTGGGCGTGATCGGTGGTCTCGTGGCGCTCGTTCATAGCTCAATATTAGTTAGGTAAGCGCTCACCCCTGAATGGCTCACCCCTGCGACTTTCAGCCCGGCTCTCTCCCCCATAGAATTGCCGACCTGTGGAGCCAATAGCGCCACCGAAATGGTCAAAGAATTCAAGGAGAACACAGATGGCAAAGAAGAGCTTCCTTTCCTGGGTAGGTTTTGAAGGAGAGCAGCCCACTGCCGCTCCCAGCGAGAATGCACTTGATCGCATCCGCCAACTTGAAGCGCAACTTACCGACCTTCGTTCACGTCGTGATATCACCAGCCTGACTAAAGAAGAATTTGAAATCCTTGCAACTGAAACCGCTATGAGCATCATCAAGAGCGCACAACAACGTGAATCTCGCGCAGTTGCACAAGCGGAGCGCGCACTTTCTGAGAGCACCTCTCGCGCAAAGGCAGCTATTGAAGGTGCAGAAGCAAAGGCCAAGGCAGTACTTGCTGGCGCGGAAAGCCGCGGACGTAAATACTTAGAGGCGGCCGAGACTGAAGCAGCCGAACTTCGCAACGAAGCAGAGCGCGCTGTTGAATCACTTGTAAATTCTAAGAAGCGCGAAGCAGGAGCACTTCTATCCAGCGCTAAGCAAGAGGCAGAACGCATTATCTCTGCAGCTACTAGCGAGATCGCTGACTACCGAGGCTGGCTCACATCAGCTATCTCAGAGTCAGAGCGTTTGTATCGCATCCAAACTCAATCATTAGCCCAAGCCGAGTCAGCAATTTCACAATCACGCGCTCGCTTGCAAGGTGCATTTGAGCGTCTTGCTGGTTTGCAAGGCGATATTGATGGCAACCTCTCTTCAGATAATCGTCCCCGCGGAAAGACTTTTGCTCGTGGCGCTGAACTTGCCCGAAATGAAGAGGTCAATGCTGACATTCCAGAAGCGCCAGTGCCATCTCGCGCAACTAAGAAGAGCGTGAAGAAGCCAGCTGCTAAAAAAGTTGCTGCTAAGAAGCCAGTAAAAAAGAGCGCTGCTAAGAAAAGAAAGTGACCCGATCAGCTAAAGCTAATTTATATATCTCACCCATTGATGGGCTGCGAGCTATTGCTGTCATCGCAGTACTGCTTTATCACTTAGGCGTTAAACAAATCCCAGGTGGTTTCCTCGGAGTTGATCTTTTCTTCGCCATCTCAGGCTATGTCATCACTCGACTGATTCTCGATTCGATTGAAACCGCCAATGCCCTTGATCTTCGTCAATTTTATTGGGCACGAGTACGCCGATTAGTTCCTGGGCTGCTCTTTTTGATTCTTGCCACCATCATCGCGGTTGCGCTCTTTGCGCCTGATGCTATTCATCGTGTATTTGCCGATCTTCCGTATGTGCTGACCGGAACAAACAATTGGCACTTAGTTGCCTTACACCAGGACTATTTTCAAAGCGCCGGGCGTCCTCCCCTGTTGCAGCACACCTGGTCGCTCTCAGTGGAAACGCAATTTTACTTGGTTTGGCCAGTAGTGCTGTATCTAATCTGGAAGCGCTTTGGTAAGGCAAATATTGCTCGCATTGCACTACTCATTTCCTTCTCATCGGCACTCGCACTTTTCATCTTTTCGCTGCAATCAGACCAGGCATCGGTCGGTCGAATTAGCCATATCTATTTTGGTACTGATACCCACAGCTTGGGCCTCTTCTTAGGATCTGCGCTAGCAGTGAGCTGGGTGCCACGTAATCTCACTGCCAATATCACGCAACGAGCGCAAGATTTTATTGATGGTATTGGGCTCTTTGGATTTCTAGGTCTGCTCTTCACTTTTCTCTTCATCTCTGAATCCAATCCCACTGCATACAAGTTGGCATTTCCTCTTGCTGCGCTCTTCTCGTGCGCCAGTATCACTTCGCTCGTACATCCCGCATCACGATTTGCACCAGTCCTCTCGTGGCGTCCACTGCTCTGGATTGGTCAGCGCTCGTACGGAATTTATTTATGGCACTGGGTTATTTTCCAGATGACCAGACCTAGTGTTGATTTAGCAGCAGGATCCGCTTTTGCCCTTGATCTGGCTCGCATACTGGTTGTTCTTGCCCTCTCCGATATTTCACTTCGTTATATTGAAATTCCATTCCGCCGTGGCAAGGTGCAGAACTGGTTCCGTGGAATGAAATATCGCACTCCGGTTATTCGCAAGCGTCAGCAAATCTTCGTGGGATCAGTCCTTGCCTTCTTAATGGTAATTTCTGGAGGCGCCACCGCAACCGCTTTTTATCGCGATGCGCATGCGCCACAAATTAAGAAAAATGAATTAAATCTGGTGGAACAGAGCGTAGATAAGAAAGGCATCTGGCTCACAGGTGATTCCATCATCCTGGGCGCGCGTTACAAGCTTGAACAGAAGTATCCGTTAGCACTCGTGAACGCTCGTGTTGGACGCCAGATATTTGAATTGATTGATGCAGTTACTTTCGATCAGCCACAGGTCAGCCAGAACACGGTCGTAATGGATGTCGGAAATAACAATCGAATTACTCGAGAGTCACTGGTTCAACTCTTGGATTTAGTGAAGAACCAACCACATGTGATACTTATGAATACATCAGTGCCGCGTGGTTGGAAAGATGCAAACAATGTGATTATTCGAGAGGTCAGCGCTCTCTATCCAAATGTGACATTAGTTGACTGGGCAGAAATCTCAACCAACCATCCAGAATTTTTTGCACCAGATGGTGTGCACCTCAATGACAATGGCAGCGATGTTTATGTCGCTGCCATTGTTGAAGCCCTACAGTCCGTAGGAGTTACTGCTTAATTATTATTCGTAAAGTCCTGGAAGTCCAAAGACCTTGCCAGCAACAACGGTTCCGTCGTCATAAACAGAAGAAACCTTGAAAGATGACCATTGAGCGGTATCAGTCTTTGTAACATCCAAGGAAAGTTGTGAAGCTGGAACAGTTGAGATCAACTTGAATGCGCCACCAGCAATGCTGATTTCTACGTTGTAGTTAGCGAGGCCAGTTGATGCAGCTGGGGTCTTCCAAAAAATGGTTGCACCCTTCGCGGTGTAGTGAGCAACGATTCCGACTGGAGCTTCGTGGCCCGCAGATGGAGCAGAGGTGGTGGCTTCTGGGGTTGCTGCTGTATCCATAGTTGCTTCAGTCGATGGCGCTGCAGAAGCAGTTGGCGCAGGAGCGGCTGAATCAGTCTTTGTTGAAGAATTGCGAGCAACAACCACGATAGCCAAGATAACGATGGCAGCAATGACAGCGGCCACGATGCGGTTAGAGGAACCGCTCTTTGCGGGGGCGCTCTTTACTGGAGCAGGTGTTGCGCTCTTGGCAGGAGTTGTTGAAATTACGGTTGCTGCTTTACGAGCACCTGAAGTAGGTACTGGTGGAACAACAAAATTAGAGGATGCGCGCTTTGCGACTTTCTTTGCAGTGCCCTTCTTAACAACAGCTTTCTTAGCAACCTTCTTCGCTGATGTTTTCTTGGCAGGTGCCTTCTTGGCAACCTTCTTCTTTGCAGGTGTCTTCTTAGCTACCTTCTTTGCAGCAGCTTTCTTTGCTGGTGCCTTCTTAGCAGTCTTCTTCGCTGCAGATTTCTTAACGGCCACTTATTTGCTCCTTGCAATTAACGGATATGGGATCGGTGGAATATGTAGATAAGGATACCCCAGCGGGCGGGTGAGTTTTGGGGAGACGCTATGAAAGAAGTGCTGAGATTTGTGGAGCTATCGCGCGCATCGCGATGCCACGGTGGCTAATTGCATCCTTCTCGCCCGGGCCAAACTCTCCCAGCGTGAGTGCGAAGCCGGTCGGGGCAAAGATGGGGTCATATCCAAAGCCAGCGTTTCCGCGAGGTACCGCAACAATCTCGCCGTGCAATCTTCCTTCTTCAATAATTTCTTCACCGTGGTGAGGATGTCCGGCCGGAAACACAAGTGCAACAACACAAATGAAGTAAGCCCTGCGGCTCGGCTTGTCAGTTAATTCAAGTAATAACTTTTTAATGTTCGCTTGATCATCACCGTGAACCCCGGAGTAGCGTGCAGAATAAATTCCTGGCGCACCATCGAGTGCTGCTACGCATAAACCGCTGTCATCGGCGAGAGCGGGCAACCCCGTAAATTCGGCGACTTCACGTGCCTTGAGTAGCGAGTTTTCTGCAAAGGTAGATCCGGTCTCTTCAACATCTGGCATATCCGGGAAATCATTGAGCCCCAGCACTTCGATATCCGATGCATACTCGCGCAGCATCCGTTCAAACTCGGCAATCTTCCCCTTATTGCGGGTAGCTAGTGCAATTTTTCTAGACATGAATTAGAGCGCGAGTGCTTGGTGCTGGAGTTGCGAAAGCTGGGCACATCCCGCTGTTCCTAAATCAAGCAGTTGATTTAACAATGCGCGATCAAAGGGCTTGCCTTCAGCAGTACCTTGAACTTCGACGAAGTTACCATCAGCTGTGCAGACAATATTCATATCGGTATCGGCATCTACATCTTCGTGATAACAGAGATCGAGCATCGGAACACCCTTAATAATTCCTACGCTGACTGCTGATACACCTTGAATGATGGGATTGCGGGCGGCTGGAATATGTCCTTCTCGCTTCGCCCACGCGATGGCATCCATCAACGCAACATATGCACCTGTGATTGCAGCAGTGCGGGTTCCGCCATCTGCTTGCAACACATCACAATCCAAGACGATGGTGTTCTCACCGAGTGCTTGCATATCGACAACGGCACGGAGTGAACGTCCGACGAGTCGAGAAATTTCTTGTGTGCGGCCACCGAGCTTTCCCTTGACGCTTTCTCGATCTGAACGAGTATGAGTAGCGCGAGGCAACATGGAATATTCAGAAGTGACCCAACCCTTACCGCTGCCATTGAGCCAACGGGGAACGCCAGGTGTAAAAGAAGCAACACAGAGAACGCGAGTATTGCCGAACTCCACCAAGGTGGATCCTTCGGCATTGCTCAACCAGTTGCGAGTAAATTTAATTTCTCGAAGCTGATCAGGTGTGCGTCCATCGATACGTGCAGTCATCAGTAAGCCTTTCGTAGGGTGGTATTAAATCTGAGAGTCGACTCGAACTACTTCTGGTCCTAAGAAGCGACGAGCTAAATTAGTAAAGAGTGCGCTTTCGCCAGTGGATACAAATTTATAGGTGGGTGAGACGCCCGGACGTAATAAATTCTTCTCTGCAAGAACTCTATAGAGATCTTTGGCGGTTTCTTCGGCACTTGAAATCAGAGTGACATCGTTACCCATGACATAGGAAATGACGCCAGTAAGGAGCGGATAGTGGGTGCAACCTAAAACCAAAGTATCGACCGTCGCATCAATCAGGGGCTGCAAATATTCTTTAGCAATCGCGGTTATTTCGGGACCAGATGTTTCCCCGCGTTCGACAAATTCCACAAAACGTGGGCAGGCATACGAAGTGATATCGAGTTGAGGAGCCGCCGCAAATGCATCGTCATAAGCTGCGGAATCAATAGTGGCGCGAGTTCCGATAACGCCAACCTTGCCGCTACGCGTCGCAGAAACCGCGCGCCGAACTGCTGGCTGAATTACTTCAATAACAGGCACGGAATAACGCTCGCGCGCATCACGTAGCATGGCTGCACTTGCCGTGTTGCAGGCGATTACGATGGCTTTGACGCCAGCGTTCACGAGTTGATCCATGATCTCTAATGAAAATTCCCGAACTTCCGCTAAAGAGCGAGGGCCATACGGTCCACGAGCGGTATCGCCGACATAAATAATGGATTCGTGTGGAAGTTGATCGATGATGGCACGCGCCACGGTTAATCCACCGACGCCTGAATCAAAGATGCCAATCGGAGAATCGGCAGTAATTGCAGGCTGGTTCACGGAGGAAAGCCTACCTTTTCACGGCGAAAGTATTAGGAGGTAAGGGCCGTCAGTAGGTTCTCTTGCAACCAACCGAGCCAGAAATAGACGGCGTAGACCGATTTTTGAGGATCTTCATCGGGAAGAAGTTCAAATTTTTCAAAGCTCTCGCCATCAATCTCAAGGCGAACCGATAATGCGATACGTAAATCATTGAGCGCAATTAACCAGGTGTCGGCATCGAGCTCTTCAACAACTCCATCTATCTTGCTATCCACGATAACAGTTAGCTCTTCACGTACCGCACGCAGGACTCGTTGCTTGCTACCGCGTAGTGCTGGCTCGGTATAGCGACGAAAATCTGATGCTGCTTCTGGATCGGAATATGCATTGGGCAATAACCGCATTAAGACTGGATCGTCTGGGGTAACGATTTCAGAGGGCATCGCCATCAATTGTGCGAGTGGGTCGCTATTGTCGTAATGATGGAAGAAATCGCCTTCGCCAAGTAATTCAAGAAGTTGTTCAACCAGATTGATCAGAATGTGCGCTTCATCCTGGGTCAGGCTGAGGGAATAACCATCCCCCATGCGTTCAAAGTTCGACATTAAATCTTGTCATCTCGTTGCAGCGTCGCCCAGAGACCATGTTCGTGAAGTCGTTGGACATCACGTTCCATCTCTTCGCGAGTACCAGTGCTGACGACAGCGCGGCCTTCATTGTGGACTTGCATCATTAATTCGTGAGCGCGAGCAGCACTAAAATTAAAGAGCTTAATAAATACATAAGTCACATAGGTCATCAAATTAACGGGATCATCCCAAACCACGGTAATCCACGGACGATCGAGGAGTTGATCGATACTGACATCGGTATCGGTGAGCGTGGACATTTGCCTACCGTACTAAAACATTGACGAGTTGAGTAGTGGCGCTGTGCACAAGGTCGTTCTCGAGGGTGGTCAGTTGATAGGTATGGAAGCCAACAGTTTTTTCTGTGATGGTAAAGCTAAAGAGTCCGCTTGCATCGGTAGTTGCAGTTGCACCACCATTGAGTTGAACGACTATTCCGGCAACTTTTGGTTGAATCTGACCGGTGATTCGATAGCTCACACCGTGCTTCATCGATGACGGCGCGCTCCACGAAATAAGTGGCGTCACGCCAATATCAATCGTGTTTACTCCCCCAGTAATTTTGCTCCATTGCGAATCCGAGATAAAGGTAATGGTGGAGTTTTCAGCGAAGGTGATCCGCTGCGAGGCTGATCCATCGGGAGCGGTTATTCCGGAATAAATAGTTCGCTTAGCGCCCTTAGAATTTGTCAGCTCGAAATGAACTGGAACGCCGGTCACCGCAGTGCCATCGCCATTCTTGAGTGAAGCGGAAATCGTTGCTGTTCCACCGTAATTGAGCGTGGTTATATCTGCATCAACCGAAGCATTAACTGAAAGCAAGCGGCCAATATTGGTGATTGCAGCAATAGCTTCATCAGTCTCTTGGCCAATAGTCCACTCTGCTAAGCCACCAATTTTATATTTAGAAATCAGATTGGCACGCGCGGCAAACCCTTGTGCATCTTGGAACCAGCCCTCGCGCGTGACCGTGCACGAAGTCGGATTACCGGTAGATGTACTTCCATTAATTGTTCTAGTGTATTTAAATTGAGTTTCTGCAAAACCAGAGTTGTATGTCGCACTTCCGCCATATGGCAGGTATTGGTTCATAGCTTTATTCATGCTGAAGACAGAGTGCTCGTAGCCAAAGGCAATGCCATTCGCACTCTTCAGGGCCGGCGCAACAATTGTGCTCTTCACCGTAAAACGGTCTTTTGATCGTGAATAAATCTTGGCATCGACCAAGTTGTACGCAGGGTTTGTCAGCCCTCTGATACTGATGCTCTGACCATTCGCAAAAGTATTTGCGCTCATGTAAGTAATAACTCCGCCACCAACCGAGACAGAGGTGATTTTTGCTTTGGAGTAGGCAAGACCTTCATAGTCTGCAGGACATGTGCCCACTAAATTTGTCACCCAATCACGACCGTAACCCGGAACTCCAAGAAAAACTTTTGCGGGATCCATCACGCTCACCGCATATTTCACGGACGCATCTACCCACGAGATTGGCCCAATCGGTCCCGGGTTATCGATGTTGTAGTCATAACCCATGATGCGAAGTCGGTCGATATATTGACCGATATCTTTCCAGCTATAGACCCAGTACCCCTTCTTACCGGTGGTGGGATCAAAGAGCAGTGGCGTATCGATTGCAAGCAATTTACCTTGCGCATGGAGCGATGCCGATAGTTCTTTAATAAAGAGCACCCAATTAGGAGCGGTTGTCGGCCAGGATGCCGATCCATCGCTAAATGCAAATTTCTCAAAATCTAAATCGATACCATCAAAATTAGTTGTTGTATCTGTTGCAAGTTTGGTGAGAGTTCCAATCAAAGTCGCTCGAGTTTTAGCGTTGGCAATAATTCCGGCTAACGTGCCAGCGCCGGTGTCATCGGTGATTGTCGGGAGAATAGTGAGACCGGCCCGGTGCATCTGACCTAATGGATCTGCAAACGCAGCAGTGCGAGTATCGAGAACTGCATTAGAGGTATCAATCATCGGAAAAGAGGGGTTAGCTTTTGCATAGTTATTTGCAATAACGGTGGCACTTTTGAGCGAATACCAAAATGGTGAAACATCGCTCATTACATCTTTATTCTTGATGGCTGAAGGAAATGAAACCTTCATGTTGTAATACGGAATCCAGCCACTAAAAATCTTTCGTGGCGCGCCATCTTCGATGGCTTGCGCGGGCGTTGAAAGTGGGAGCAGAGCGAGAACGAGCGCTATCGCTACGAGGGCAGCCCGAATGGGACGGGGCTGCTGGGATTTCATATTTTTAAGGGTAGTGCGTGAAGCTCAAAAAGATTGGCTAATCCTTCTTTAAGCCATCATAAATTGATTTGCAGGTGGGGCAGATGGGGAACTTCTCGGGGTCGCGACTAGGCACCCATTTCTTTCCGCATAATGCGCGGACCGGCTTGCCGGTTACCGCCGATTCAAGGATTTTCTCCTTCTTGACGTAGTGCGCGAAGCGCTCGTGATCGCCCTCTTCGTGAGATTGGCGAACCTCTTCTTCGCTCCGTGTAATGACATCTAAGAAACCCACGGGGCAATAATACTCATTGATTCGCGTACGATTGCCTAATGAAAGATCTTCTCCGCACCGAGCAACTCAGCCGCGCTGATGTCGACCTGCTCCTCGCAACTGCCGCAAAATTTGCCGAAGATCCCTTTGCCGCGCGCGAGACGCTGGCCAATCAAACTGTCGCGATTTATATGACAAAACCATCGACGCGCACTCGACTCGCATCTGAAACCGCAGTTGCTCATCTCGGCGGAACTCCAGTTTTCTTACGCGGTGATGATTTACAACTCGGCCGTGGTGAGACGATTTCTGATACCGCAAAGATTATTAGCGGCTTTGCCTCAGCGCTGATTGTTCGCACCTTTGCACAGAGCGATGTCGACGAATTAGGCGCTACATCATCCATTCCTGTCATTAACGCACTCACTGACGATGATCATCCAACTCAGCTCCTTGCCGACTGGATCACCATTCGTGAGAAATTTGGCAGCGATATTTCTGGCCGCAAATTTACCTACATCGGCGATGGCAACAATATGGCTCATGCCTGGCTGATCATGGGTGCAATTCTCGGCGCGCATGTAGTTGCGGCAACACCTTCCGGTAAATGGGCACCAGCTGCAGAAGCAATTGCAACTGCCGAAAAGATTGCTCAGTCCACTGGTGCAAAGATTGAAGTTGTTCACGATGCTCGCGCCGGCGCCGAAGGTGCAAGTGTTCTCTACACCGATGTCTGGATGTCCATGGGAGATCCCGAGAGCGAGCGAGCTGAAAAACTTAAAGCGCTCTCCCCGTTTGCAGTTACCTCAGATCTCATGAAGTTAGCTGTTCCAGACTCCATCTTTATGCACTGCCTGCCCGCCCACCGTGGTGAAGAAGTTTCGGCAGAAGTCATCGATGGAGCTCAATCATTAATCTGGCGTGAGGCGTATCACCGTCGGACGACGATTCAGTCGATTTTGTACCACCTTGTCCGCGGAGATCTCGAGGGTTCAACACTGCTCAGCTAGTTTTAACCAAAAAAGTACGGGACTTACTGGTGAGTCAGGGCTAAGGTATCGATATGCGTATAGCCGTAGCGAAAGAGATTAGACCCGGGGAAAAGCGCGTGGCGCTGGTTCCAGACATCATTTCCAAATTAACAAAAGCTGGCCTTGAGGTCGTCATTGAATCTGGTGCCGGTGTTGCATCTGGTTTTCCTGATGATCAATTTGCGGCAGCCGGTGCAACTGTAAAAAGTGGCAATGT
>CANBVO010000032.1 GCA_947372915.1 Actinomycetota bacterium
GAGAGACCAAGTGCTTCTCCGACAGCAGCCATGGTGTTGGCGGTATACATTCCGCCGCAGGCACCTTCGCCGGGACAGATAGCACGTTCAATCTGATCAACGCGCTCTTGCGTGATTAATCCGCGAGCACAAGCACCAACTGCTTCAAAGGCATCGATGATGGTGACATCTTTTCCATCAACTTGGCCAGCAAGAGTGGAACCGGCGTAAACAAAAACTGATGCAACATCAATTCGTGCTGCTGCCATCATCATTCCTGGAAGTGATTTATCGCAACCAGCGAAAGTAACCATGCCGTCGAGGCGTTCGGCCTGCATAACGGTTTCGACAGAGTCGGCAATAACTTCGCGCGAGACGAGTGAGAAGTGCATGCCTTCGTGTCCCATAGAAATTCCATCGGATACCGAAATAGTTCCAAATTGCATCGGGAATCCACCCGCATCAATAACACCCTTGCGTGACGCCTTCGCTAACCGATCAAGCGAGAGATTGCATGGTGTGATTTCATTCCATGATGAAGCAATACCAATCTGCGGCTTGACCCAATCCTCATCGCCCATTCCCACTGCGCGGAGCATTCCGCGAGCCGGTGCGCGTTCGAGACCATCTGTTACCAAACCAGAACGTGGCTTCATGGAGTTGCTCATGGGGGCTCCTTATCCTTGACCTAAATGCTTAAGCAATAGTTCGCGCACCTTTGCGGCATCTGCTTGTCCGCCAGTGGCTTTCATAACTGCGCCGATGAGCGCACCAGCTGCAGGGATATTGCCGCCGCGGATACGTTCTGCTGTATCTGGTTGGGCTGCAATGGCTGCTTCGATGGCAACCATCAAAGCTGAATCATCAGAGACAACTTTGAGTCCGCGCTTATCAATAACTTCGCGAGGCGTACCTTCACCATTAATAACGCCTTCAACAACTTGGCGAGCTAACTTATCGGTGAGCTCTCCCCCAGCAATCAGTGCAATAACTTCTGCGACCTGTGGTGCAGTAATAAGAGATGTAGGTGCAACTTCTTTTTCATTGGCCAGACGTGAAACTTCACCGAGCCACCAAGAACGTGCCCGAGTTGCATCAGCACCGAGCTTGACGGTCTCTTCCACTACATCAAGGAGTTCGGCGTTGACCATGGATTCCATCTCCTTGGCCGGAACGTTCCACTCTTCTTGCAAACGTTTGCGACGAAGTGATGGTTTTTCGGGAAGAGTCTTACGTAACTCTTCAATCCAATCTGCATCAGGAGTAACAGGAACGAGATCTGGCTCTGGGAAATAACGATAATCCTCGGCCGTCTCCTTCGAGCGACCTGGACGAGTCTGACCTGATTCCTCTAAGAAGTGGCGGGTCTCTTGAATAATTCGCTCGCCAGATTCGAGGCGATTTGCTTGGCGTTCAATTTCGCCGGCAACTGCGCGTTCAACCGAGCGAAGTGAGTTCACGTTCTTGGTTTCAGAACGAGTTCCCAACTTTCCGCTGCTAATGGGTGCAATTGAAACGTTTGCATCACAGCGAAGTGAGCCTTGTTCCATCTTCACATCGGAAACGCCTAGTGAGCGAAGAATGTCGCGAAGTTCAGTCACGTAGGCACGCGCCACTTGTGGTGCGTACTTACCAGTGCCCGGAACAATACGAGTAACGATTTCTACTAACGGAATACCGGCACGGTTGTAGTCGAGCAGTGAATATTCGGCGCCATGGATGCGACCTGTCGATCCACCCACATGCAAGGACTTACCAGTGTCTTCTTCCATGTGAACTCGCTCGATATCGACACGGAAGGTCTTAGCACCTTCATCGGTTTCGATTTCAACATCGAGGTAACCATTAATACAGATGGGTTCATCGAATTGCGAAGTTTGGAAATTCTTCGGCATATCTGGATAGAAATAATTCTTACGAGCAAAGCGACTAAATGGTGCAATTGAACAGTTGAGAGCAAGGCCGATGAGAATGGTGCTCTCAATCGCCTTTCCGTTCACAACTGGCAGCGAACCTGGCAGACCTAAACAGACCGGACAGGTCTGAGTATTAGGTTCGGCACCGAATTCGGTAGAGCAAGAACAGAACATCTTGGAGTTGGTATTGAGTTCAACGTGAACTTCAAGTCCCAAAGTTGGTTCGTAAGCAGCAACAGCAGCGTCATAGTTCATAGACATTACTTCACCGCCAATTTCGTATCTGCAGAGAGCAATGGTGCGCCCCACTTGCTGACCAGTGCTGCTTCGAGAGTTCCGCCTACGCGGTACATGCGATCGTCCTGCATAACTGGAGACATAATTTGGAATCCGACTGGCAAGTTATCTTCTGGGGCAAGACCGCAAGGAAGGCTCATGCCACCAATGCCCGCCATATTGACTGGAATCGTCGCAATATCGTTGAGATACATTGCTAGCGGATCATCTGCTTTTTCACCGATTTTAAATGCAGTCGTTGGGCAGGTAGGTGAAACAAGGACATCGACGGACTCGAATGCTCGCTCATAATCGCGCTTAATGAGTGTGCGCACCTTTTGTGCCGAACCGTAATATGCATCGTAGAAACCTGATGAAAGCGCATATGTTCCGAGAATAATGCGGCGCTTAACTTCTGGACCAAAGCCAAGGTGGCGGGTAGCGCGCATAACTTCTTCTGCGCCAACAGTGCCATCATCACCAATGCGAATTCCGTAACGCATGGAGTCGAAGCGTGCAAGGTTAGAAGAGGCTTCGGATGGTGCAATTAAGTAATAAGCAGCAAGTGCGTATTCAAAGTTAGGGCAGGAAACCTCAACGATTTCGGCGCCGTTAGCGACCAAAATATCGAGCGCTTCTTGGAAGCGTTGGCTGACGCCAGCTTGGAATCCATCGCCACCGAGTTCTTTCACAACGCCAATCTTCATACCCTTAACATCGTGGCGCTTTGCAGCCGCAACCACATCAGGAACAGCCTGATTGATACTGGTGGAATCGCGTTCGTCATAACCAGCAATTACTTCGTGAAGGAGCGCTGTATCTAAAACGGTACGCGCACAAGGACCTGCTTGATCCAAACTCGATGAGAATGCAACGAGACCAAAACGAGAAACTCCGCCGTAAGTTGGCTTTACGCCGACTGTGCCAGTGACAGCTGCAGGTTGGCGAATCGATCCACCAGTATCGGTACCGATAGCGAGTGGCGCTTCAAAGGCGGCGAGAGCAGCAGAGGATCCACCACCCGAACCACCAGGAATGCGATCTAAATCCCATGGATTATGAGTTGGGCCGTAGGCAGAATTTTCAGTTGATGAACCCATGGCGAATTCATCCATATTGGTCTTACCTAAAATAACAACGCCCGCTGCCTTTAACTTTGTGACGACAGTGGAGTCGTATGGTGGGCGCCAATTTTCGAGCATCTTGGAACCACAAGTTGTTGGGATTCCTTTTTGTGCAAGAACATCCTTAAGCGCAAGTGGCACACCAGCGAGTGGTGAGATTGCGCCACCAGCTGCGCGCAATTTATCTGCAGCTTCTGCTTGAGCGAGAGCGCCATCGGTATCGACATGAAGGAATGCGTGGACATCGCCATCGACCTTGGCGATACGATCTAAATGTTGCTGAGTTAAATCAACTGAGGAAACTTCTTTAGTCGCAAGAGCTGCGGACATTTGTGCGGCAGTGGAATAAATATTTGTCATTCGGTTTCACCCAAAATCTGTGGCACCTTGAAACGTGGGCCTTCGGTCGCTGGTGCGCCAGAGAGAGATTCCTCGGGAGTCAGGCTGGGCTTAACGACATCTGCGCGGAAAACGTTGTGGAGTGCAATCGCATGAGATGTAGGTGGAATGTCATTAGCGGCAACTTCTTGTACGCGAGCAACCGCTCCAAGAATGACGTCGAGTTCGGATGCCATATGGTCGAGTTCGGCATCAGACATTTCGATGCGAGATAACCGGGCTAGGTGAGCGACTTCGTCGCGAGATATTGCAGCCATGTGCGAACTCTATCGGCTCGGGCGCAATGGCTTAAATCCAATTAAATCTTAGGAGCGAATCTGGCCATTTCCGCTAACAATCCATGTTGTGGTCGTCATAGCTTCGAGTCCCATTGGGCCGCGCGCGTGGAGCTTCTGATTGGAGATACCAATCTCTGCCCCGAAGCCCATCTGTTCGCCATCAGTAAACCTTGTCGATGCATTGATCATTACTGCTGCGCAATCAGAGAGTGCAATGAACTGTGCTGAGTGATCGGAATTTTCAGTAACGATTGCTTCAGTGTGCTTGGTACCGTACTTGGCGATGTGATCGCTCGCCGCAAGAAGTGAAGGCACAATGGCAACATTCATTTCGAGTGAGTTGTATTCGGTGCTCCAATTTTCTTCAGTCGCGGCACTTGTTGGAACTCCGGCAGCTGCTGCGATTACGGCCACTTGTGAATCCACATTAAGTTTTACGCCGGCATCAGAAAGTGCCTTCAACGCATTAGGCAAGAATTCTGCCGCAACACTTTCGTGAACCAAGAGTGTCTCAGCCGCATTGCAGACACTTGGACGATGGGTCTTAGAGTTAATCAAAATAGGAAGTGCTTTAGATAAATCTGCATCAGAATCGACATAGACGTGGCAGACGCCCGCGCCGGTTTCAATAGTAGGAACAGTGGAATCATCAACGACGGTGCGAATCAGAGCCGCGCTTCCCCGTGGAATAACTAAATCAACTTTTCCACGTGCGTGGAGAAGGGCTTGCACGGTGGAGCGGTCATCAGATGGTACACATTGCAGTACTTCTGGTGAAATATTTGTCTTAGCAAGTGCGCGGCGCATAACCTCAACCAGAATGCGATTGCTGGCATCGGCGCTCGATGAACCGCGGAGCAATGCTGCATTTCCGGACATAAGAAGAATGAGCGCAGCATCGACTGTCACATTTGGGCGGGCTTCGTAAATCATTCCCACAACACCAAACGGAACGGTGATCTGCTTAAGGTGTAATCCGTTATCTAACGTGCTCTCACGTAACGTCTGCCCCAATGGATTAGGAAGTTTGGTGAGCTGTCGAGCTCCATCGACCATGCCATGAATGCGAGCAGGTGTTAATAACAAACGATCTTGCATGGATTGCGCCATGCCATCTGCCTCGGCGCGCTTCATATCGAGCGCGTTTGCGGCCAAGATTTCTACTTCAGATGCAGCAAGTTCTTCGGCAATCCGGTTGAGTGCTTCGACGCGATCGGCGTGCGAAGCAGCAATTAATGTGCGAGCAGCCAAGCGCGCACTATCAGCTAGTCCTGCAACTAACGCGGTGGCTTCCATGTTCCTAGCCTAGAGGGAATTACCCTTCTCTCATGCGCAATTTATTAAAGGTTCTCAGAGTTCTCGGCATTGGCTTTTTGGCTCTCGCCCTTTCGCTCACTGTCTTTTTGAAAGTTGTCCATTACCCCAACCCGATTGCTGCCATCCGCTTGGGATTAGCCCCCGCATCCAAGACCCCAACCTTGATGCCGTGGCACACGATTGCGCCAGCGACCAAGCCCATTCCCCTCTCTACTTCAGCAGCAACTCCCCCTGCCACTATTGATTTTCGCGGCAAGCAGATTTCGTGGCAAGAATTTCTTGATACCACCGATACCAATGCTTATCTAATTATTCGCAACGGCGTCATCACTTACGAGTACTACAACGCCAAGAATAAGATCACTGCTTCATCTCAACTTCCTTCGTATTCGATGGCTAAAACAATGACATCGCTCATCATCGGCCAACTCATCTCACAAGGTAAATTAAAAGAGAGCGATAAGTTCGTGGACTTCTTCCCGCAATGGAAGACAGGAACTACTTTTGATCAAGTAACCATCCAGAGCTTGCTCGATATGGAATCCGGCGTGGGCGTTAGCGATAACTATCCCAGCGGTGTAACCGGTTGGGGCGTCGGCATCGCTCAGATGTACGCCACTACCGATCTGAATTGGTTCATTACCCATAACCGAAAGATGTTTGAAGCGCCAAACACCAAGCCGGAATATCGCTCGGTCAATACTCAAATGCTTGGCCTCATCATTCAGAAGGTACTAGGAACGACAGTCTCGTCATATTTCCAGAAAAATATCTGGCAACCTGCTGGCACCGAGTTTGCCGCAACGTGGAACGTCGACCGCATCGGTGGGCACGAAAAGACTTTCTGTTGCTTCAACGCATCAGCTCGGGATTACGCACGTATTGGGTTGATGCTTAATAACAATGGAATGGTTGGTGCCAACCAAGTTATTCCTAAAGATTGGATCAAGCGCATCTCTGCTCCAGCGGTCAAACTTGATTGGAACTGGGGTTACAGCGCGCAGGTCTGGCATCCATATCCTGGAATCAATTTGGCTATGGGACTTCATGGTCAGCAGATCTTCATGAACCCCGCCACCCACACCGTCATCGTTAAATTAAGCGATAACCCAACCAGCGATACTTTTCAACAAGATGCTGCGAAGGTTGCTTACGCACTCTCTCAAAAGTAATCTAGCGAGAGTTAGCGCGTTTAACAGTTGAGAATGTGAAATTTGCAGTCTTAAATATGCCGGAGAGGCCGGTCTGGTAATAATTAAGAGTTATGGGAATTTGCCCATGAAATGAAGGTTTCCAATTGCAGGTGACGGTAGCGCCTGAGGTTGCAGTCAGATTCTGGCAACCAGGAATGCGCTTTCCAAATTGCAAGAAAGTTACTTTTCCATTTACCGGCGCATTCACATTCATCTGTGTCGAAGTTCGGTAAGTGGTCGATGTCGAAGTAATTGAACCAGTTCCGAGCGATGAATTAAGTTTGAGATCAGATATATATCGAATGACGACGACGCCCGAACCGCCATTGCCGCCGTAGTAATAAGAAGGGTTGAATGCAGTCGAGTTCGGTCCGCCGCCACCGCCGCCGCCACTTCCTGAGTTATCTAATCCATTTCCACCACGCGAAGTTTGGTGCGTTGAACTAATCCACATATCGCCGGTACCTCCGCCGCCGCTTCCACCTTGTCCAACTACGCAGCTAGGTGTTGTATTTCCATGACAACCAGCTCCACCACCGCCGGCATAGATAACACTTGTTCCGGTAATCGTGGATGCTCTTCCAGGGCCGCCGTCTCCGGATTTACCCAAGCCACTTATATTTGATTGACCATTCAAGCCGACGCCGCCAGCACCGCCGCCGCCGCCGGATGGATAGCTATATGCGCCATCTGAATTACCCGTGCCGCCGTTATTTCCGTAAAGGGAATTTGTTGTATTTCCTTGAGCCGTACTTCCAGTACCGCCGCCACCGGAACCACCATTTTGGCCTGCAGCATCCGACCAGCTTCCGCCATAGCCACCACCATCAACCGAGTAAGTGCCAAAACTAGAAGCACCACCATTTGTCGCTGCAGTCGATGAGATGGAGGAAAGAACGCTTCGAGTTGCACCGCTTCCACCACTGCCGACCGTAATCGAGATGTTCGCATTTGGAGTAACTGAGATTGAGGTTGTATCCATCATTCCACCAGCACCGCCGCCGCCTGCAACCCAAGTACCGCCACCGCCGCCGCCTCCAATTATGAGAGCATCAACTTTCGTAACGTTGCTCGGAACAGCCCACGTACAGCCAGCGACAACGGTTGTGAATGATTCAACGGTGTAGACAGCGTTTAGCGAACCAATTGTTCCATTACCTACAAAAGTTGACTTAGAAGAAGTGCAAACAACGGCTGCGGCATGGTCGAGCGGGATCAACAAACTTGCGAGCAGAATCACGCTCGCCGAAATGGCTTTCGTAATTCTAGAGTTCACAGTAAAACCAGATCATCTCGGTGAACTAATTCGCGCTCGTATTCTGCGCCGAGAAGAGCAGCAATATCTTTGGTGGATTTGCCGAGCATCTGTGGAATCTCATCGCTATCGAAAGCAACGAGTCCGCGTGCAATTACAAGTCCCTTTGTTGTTACTAATTCGACTGTATCTCCCGCGCTGAATTCACCGGTCACTGAAGTAACGCCTGCAGGAAGCAGTGAAACACCGCGTTCGAGAACTGCAGTCGCTGCACCGTCGTCCAAAGTGAGGCGGCCTTGTGGAGTGGATGCATGTTCTAACCAGAGCAGACGTGAAGGTTTGCGATCGTGAACAGGTTGGAAAATTGTTCCGACATCTCCGCCGGCTAGTGCATCGGCGACTTTGGCTAAATTAGTCAGCAACATCGTAATGCCCGCACCAGTTGCGATGCGTGCAGCCTCAATCTTGGTCACCATGCCACCACTACCAACGCCAGAGGCGCCAACTCCACCGACTTCGACATCGGTTAAGGATTTAACGGATGCAACTTCAGCAACGCGCTTAGCTCCTGCTTGTGATGGAGGTGCATCGTAAAGAGCATCAATATCAGAGACGAGAACAAGAAGATCTGCTCCGATGAGGTGCGAGACAAGTGCTGCTAAGCGATCGTTATCGCCCATGCGAATCTCTTGAGTTCCGACAGAATCGTTCTCATTAATGATGGGAACAACGCCAAGTTGAAGGAGGCGGAACAAGGTGCGCTGGGCGTTTTGGTAATGCGAGCGACGAATAACATCTTCAATGGTCAGTAGCACCTGGGATGCGATGACGTTATGACGTTTAAATGATTCGGTGTAGCGCGCAACGAGCAAGCCCTGTCCGACAGATGCAGCAGCTTGTTGGGTAGCAAGATCTTTTGGTCGGGTAGTTAATCCCAATGGAGCAAGGCCAGCTGCAATAGCCCCAGAAGAAACTAGTACTACTTCTTTTCCTTGTGAACGCAGGTGCGCAATGACATCAGCGAGTGCATTAACGGAGGTTTCATCTAAAGCAGAGCCAGCAGAACCGGTCAGCGTCGATGAGCCAACCTTAATAACAATGCGCTTAGCGCTTGCTAATTGTTCGCGGTTCATTCTTCGCCTTCAATCCTCGGATTTCGTGGGTCCGTTGTGTTGTACTCCCATTGTTGAGCAATTTCATCATCATTCAGTGCATCGACATGGTCTTCGATGTAGCGACCTGCCCATGGTGATTCAATACGAAGATCGCCGCCGCGTGGACCAGCCAAGAGTTCGGCGCCAGCTTCAATCGATGGTTCCCAATCGAAGATGACGGCGGCATCGCCTTCACCGATTCGAACTTCATCGTGCGCCTTCGCGCCCTTTTTGAAGAGTTCGCGTTCGACGCCAAGTGTGGCCAAGCGATCTGCCAAATATCCAATTGCTTCCGAGTTGCCGAAGTCAGTCTGCTTCACCCAGCGAACTGGCTTTTCGCCAAGTACGGTAAATGAACCATCTTCATTAGCGGTGACAGTAAATCCATTGCTGGTTGGTGTGACTGGGCGCAAGACAATGCGAGTCTTAACTGCGGCAGCCTCTTTGCGACGCGCCTCTTGAATAATGCGTGCCATCGCATAATTAAGTTCTTGTAGACCAATGTGCGACGCAGCCGAAATCTTGTAAACCTCGTAACCACGCGCTTCAAAGAGTGGCGCGACCATATCGGCCATTGCTTGACCGTCAGGAAGATCTACCTTGTTGAGGGCAACGATACGTGGACGCTCGGAAAGTGGGACAGAGCCTTCATCGGCGGTGTATTTGCGAAGCTCTTCTTCAATGATGTCGAAATCCTTCACTGGATCGCGATCAGTTTCTAAAGTTCCACAATCAAGAACATGCACAATTGCAGCGCAGCGTTCGACGTGACGTAAGAATTCCAAACCGAGTCCCTTGCCTTCAGAAGCACCAGGAATAAGTCCTGGAACATCGGCGACGGTAAAACGTGTCTCGCCCGCTTGAACGACACCAAGGTGCGGCGCAAGTGTGGTGAATGGATAGTCCGCAATCTTTGGCTTTGCCGCAGATATCGATGCAATAAGTGATGACTTACCGGCACTAGGAAAACCAATCAATCCGATATCAGCAACGCTCTTGAGTTCGAGTGAAAGCGTGCGCTCTTCGCCTGGCTCACCTTTAAGTGCAAAACCTGGTGCGCGGCGCTTGGAAGATGCCAGACCGGCATTGCCGAGTCCGCCCTTTCCACCTTGTGCTGCAATAAAGCGAGTGCCTTCGCCAACTAAATCTGCAAGAACGGTTCCGGAGCTATCTTTAACAACTGTTCCGTTAGGAACTTTCATGATGAGGTCTTTGCCCTCTTTGCCATTGCAGTAATCGCCGTAACCCAATGAACCATTGGTTGCGCGACGATGAGGCGAATGGTGGAAATCTAAAAGTGTGGTTGTGCCAGAATCAACGACGAGAATGATGTCTCCGCCGCGTCCGCCGTTACCGCCATCTGGTCCGCCCAGTGGCTTGAACTTTTCGCGGTGAACCGAAACGCAACCATCGCCACCAGATCCGGCGGCAGCATGAAGAGTGACGCGGTCTACGAATGAAGCCATCGCACTCTCCTTTTCTAGCTTTATCTAGTTGCTCTTAATTTCTAACAATAAAAAAGCGGGCCCGCAGTAGGCGGACCCGCTGAAAAATAATCCGCCTTTAAGCTACAGCTACCGGAACGATGTTAACTACCTTGCGACCGCGAGCGCGACCGAAAGCAACTTCGCCTGCAGAGAGTGCAAAAAGAGTGTCATCCTTGCCGATACCAACATTGGCACCTGGGTGGAAAACAGTTCCGCGTTGACGGACCAAGATTTCGCCGGACTTTACGATCTGTCCTGCGTAGCGCTTGATTCCGAGGTACTGAGCATTTGAGTCGCGACCGTTACGTGTGGACGAGACGCCTTTTTTACTTGCCATTTATATTCGCCTCCTCTTTACTTTGTGATCGCTGTGATCTTGACGCGGGTGAGCTTCGCACGGAAACCTTGACGACGGCGATAGCCAGTCTTGTTCTTGTAACGAAGGATGTCGATCTTAGGACCCTTGGTCTCTTCGAGGACTTCGCCAGTTACTTTGACGCCAGAAAGTGCCTTGGCATCGGTAGTAAGAGTTGTGCCTTCAACGAGAAGAAGTGCAGGGAATGTAACCGCAGCTCCGACCTTTGCATCCATACGGTCGACAGTAACTGTGTCGCCTACGGCAACCTTCTCTTGACGGCCGCCAGCTTTAACAATCGCGTACACGGTGACACCTTTCCCAACATTTTCGTTCATTTAATCTCGTGATTAAAGATAAGCCCGCTTAAGTTCCGGAGAATTCCGGCTCCTTGGGCAGAGGCTTAGGGTACGGACTCTCCAGCCCCCGGGTCAAACTGACTAAAACTGGCTACAACTGACCCTTATTCAGGGGTAATTACGCCTGTGCTCACTGCGCGACGGCGACGGCGCCCACCCGAAGTGGGGGCCTTAACCTCTTCTGCCTCGGGAGCGGAGGATTCCTCAGCTTCGATGGGTGCATCAGCTGACTCGTGAGATTCATCCTCATCATCATGATGGGTCGATGGAACATAACGCTGATCCATATCTTTATCCAAGGCAACCTTACGAACTGGCTCGGAATGAATATGAATTCCACGTCCGCCACAGCTTTCGCAAGTGGTTGAGAATGCTTCGATCAATCCTTGTCCGACGCGCTTGCGCGTCATCTGAACCAAGCCAAGTGAAGTTACTTCTGCTACTTGATGCTTGGTGCGATCGCGACCGAGACATTCAACGAGGCGACGAAGTACTTGATCACGGTTGGATTCCAGTGCCATATCGATAAAGTCAATCACGATAATTCCGCCCATATCGCGTAGGCGAAGTTGGCGAGCAATTTCTTCAGCTGCTTCCAAGTTGTTCTTGGTAACAGTCTCTTCTAGGTTTCCGCCCTTGCCGATGAACTTACCGGTGTTGACGTCAATCACAATCATTGCTTCAGTGCGATCGATAACCAGCGATCCACCTGATGGTAGATACACCTTGCGATCAAAGGCCTTAGCAAGCTGCTCTTCAATGCGGTGTTCAAC
>CANBVO010000033.1 GCA_947372915.1 Actinomycetota bacterium
ATGGCTAACTCAGGACCAGGCACCAACGGTTCACAATTCTTTATCACTGTTGCGCCAACAACATGGCTCAACCGCAAGCACACCATCTTCGGTGAAGTTAAGGATGCGGCATCACAGAAGGTTGTCGATGCAATCGCAACAACCAAGACCGGATCTGGCGATCGTCCAGTTCAAGCAGTAGTTATTAACTCTGTAACTATCGCTGAATAAATTCTTATGCAAGCAAAGCGCTCGCTGACTAACTCGCTGATTGCGGTTATTACGGGCGCTTTTGTTTTGGGTAATGGACTCAACATCTTTGGCACCCAATACATCGCGGCGATATTTCCTCGCCTCACCGATACCTTCGCCCTCTTTTATGGTGGCCAATACAGCAATGGTTATTTCCCGGGCGTCAGCACTGGTGAATATTGGCGGTTAATCACAGTTGCGCTAACCCATGCTGGTTTCTTGCACCTGGCCTCCAACATGTTCTGCTTATGGTCATTTGGGCCAACACTCGAAAGTTATTTTGGAAAGCCTCGCTTTGCCATTCTCTTTACCGGCTCACTTATTGCAGCATCTGCAGCTTCGGTTTATCTCGGCGCCCATAACACTTACAAGGTAGGCGCATCAGGAGCGGTCTTTGGTCTGCTCGGCGGATTACTTGTAATTAGTAAGCGAGTCGGGCTGAACTATCAGAGCGTGCTTAGCACTGTGGTTTTAAACCTTGTCATTACCTTCACCATCCCGCAGATCGATTGGCGCGCACATCTAGGCGGCCTCGTCGCAGGAGTTGTGATTACTTATCTTTTGATGTTCTCCAAGAGAACTTGAGCAACATCTAATACCTCTGTTGTGGATTCACGAGCGGTCATACCGTCGCTCACCATCACTCGACAGAATGGGCAAGCAACCGCAACTTGATCGGCGCCGGTAGCAATCGCCTCATCCACACGATTTAAGTTGATACGTGTTCCGAGTTTCTCTTCCATCCACATGCGGCCGCCACCTGCACCACAACAAAATGATCGCTCTTGATTACGTGGCATCTCGGTAACTTCAACACCAGTTGATTCCAAGAGTTCGCGCGGTGGCTGGTAGATCTGATTGTGACGACCTAAGTAACACGGGTCGTGATAGGTCAGCTTCTTCTCGGCCTTATGCGGACTCGTCTTTAGCTTCCCCTCTTTAATCAAAGTATTGAGAAGTTGAGTGTGGTGAAGCATCTGCAATTCAAAGCCCTGTTGCTTGTAATCGCGACCAATCGTTGTAAAGCAATGCGGGCAGGTAACAACAACTTTCTTCACTCCACGCGCACCAAAAGTCTGCTCGAGTGTTTCAATGTTTTCGCGCGAGAGAATCTGGAATAGGAATTCATTTCCAGCGCGACGGGCAGGATCTCCCGTACATGTTTCGCGCTTACCTAAAACACCAAATGTGGTTCCAGACATATACAAAAGTTCTGCCACAGCTTTAGTTGTCTTCTTGGCGCGTTCTTCATAGGCACCAGCGCAACCAACCCAGAACAGATACTCAACATCTTCCGGAATAACATCTTCAATCACGCGCACCGGGAAATCACATTCAGCAATCCAAGCATCTCGATCGGTGCGATTAGCGCCCCAGGGGTTTCCGGCTTTTTCAAGATTGCGGAAAGTCCCACCGAGCTCTGATGGAAATTCGGACTCTACAAGTACTTGAAAACGGCGCATATTAACGATGTGATCCACATGTTCGATATCCACTGGGCACTCATTAACGCACGCACCACAAGTAGTACAAGACCATAAAACATCTTGCGAAATAACATCGCCAATAATTGGCTTATCGTCCGGGACTTTGGTGAGCGCATGATCGCGCATCGCCATAATCAATAACTTGGGCGATAGCGGCTTATCAGTGTGCCAGGCCGGACATTGTGATTGGCAGCGACCGCATTCGGTGCAGCTGGCCATATCTAGCAGGCCTTTCCAGGAAATATCTGCAGCTTTGCCAATTCCAAAAACATCATCTTCCTGCGGATCTTCAAAGTTAATTGGCTTGCCGTGTGAAAGCATTTCTGGCAATGGACCAAGTGATGGCACGTGATCTGGTGTGCGCTTATAGAAAATATTAAATGGCGCTAAGAAACGGTGCCAGGCAACACCCATCCTTAAATCAACGGCAATCACAATAAACCAAGCCATCGAGACAATTACTTTGATAGTCGCAACAACCTGCACGGCTCGTTCATTGACAACGCTCTGCATTTCGAGGTGATGTAACCCCACCACACAAAAAACAATTGCCAGAATCGTTGCTTCTACGTAATACGCCTTAAATGATTTCGAATCCAAGAAGCGCGAGGTTCTTCCCTTGTGCACAAATCTCGTGACCTGACGAATTCCAATTAACGTAACAATGGAGATACCAGTCAGCCAAGCAATCCCCAATGTGAAATAAATATAAGGATCCCAATTGCCAATTAGCGGCAATCTAAATTCTGGCTTGACCACTTGCACCATTGCTTGACCCAATGTTCCAGCCAACGAAACAAATCCGATCATCACAAACCAGTGCGCAATTCCCGAACCCGTAAATTTAAGCATCTTGCCGTGGCCCAAAATTTCTGCCACCGCATTCTTCAAACGCGCACCCTTGTCGCCACTTCTGGTCGGATCAGGTTGCCCCGCCTTAATCCTTCGATACATCTCTCGCCCGCGAACCCCAATCAGCGCCAAGGCAACGGCTGTGATCGAGTAAGCGAGCAGTCCAAGAAACAGGGTCATGTTCTTAGGTTAAGCCAAGGCCTCTTCGCTCGGGGCCCGCAGCCGCACCAAGAACAGCGTCTGCTTTCCGCCCCGAATCGAATCCGCCTTTCCATGGTCAAGGGCTCGAAGCCGAGGTCTTCGCAGGGACGCTGTTTTCGCTTTTGCGGCCCGAGAAGAGCCTCGGCGAGGGCCCGGTTCAGGGATCCCGGGAATAAATGGGCCAGGGCAGCCGTTACCTAGGCAACTCAACTTGAGCCCAACCGACTCAATCTTTTGACAGGTCAGGACTCAAGGTCGAGAATAAGACCGTAGCCCGGCATTAAACAGGCTTATATAAGAAGGAGAAGCACACATGGCAAGAGCAGTTGGTATCGACCTAGGAACCACAAATAGCTGCGTATCAGTATTGGACGGCGGAGAACCATCCGTTATCGCCAATGCCGAAGGCGCCCGAACAACCCCATCGATTGTGGCATTCGCCAAGAACGGCGAGGTCCTCGTCGGTGAAGTAGCCAAGCGTCAATCAGTCACCAACGTCGATCGCACCATTCGTTCGGTCAAGCGTCACATGGGAACTAATTGGACCCAAGAGATTGACGGCAAGAAATACACACCACAAGAAATTTCTGCACGTATCTTGATGAAGCTCAAGCGCGATGCTGAATCGTTCTTGGGTGACACAGTCACTGATGCTGTAATTACAGTTCCTGCATATTTCAATGACGCACAACGTCAAGCAACAAAAGAAGCAGGAGAAATCGCAGGACTTAATGTTCTTCGTATCGTTAACGAGCCAACCGCTGCAGCACTTGCATATGGTTTGGATAAGGGCGATAAAGAACAAACAATTTTGGTCTTCGACCTCGGTGGCGGAACGTTCGACGTTTCACTACTCGAAATCGGCGAAGGTGTTGTCGAAGTTAAGGCAACCAATGGTGATAACAACCTTGGTGGCGATGACTGGGATCAAGCACTCGTTGATTATTTAGTAAAGACATTTGCTGCCAAGAACGGCATTGATCTCACTAAGGACAAGATGGCAATGCAACGCGTACGCGAAGCAGCAGAGAAGGCAAAGATTGAACTCTCTTCTTCTGCGCAAACATCGATCAACCTTCCATACATCACTGTAGACGCCGAAAAGAATCCATTGTTTATGGACGAGACTGTTACTCGTTCACAATTCGAAGGACTCACTGCAGATCTACTCGAGCGATGCAAGAAGCCATTCCAGGCAGTCCTTAAGGATGCTGGAATTCCGATTGCAGATATCGATCACGTTGTACTTGTTGGTGGATCAACTCGTATGCCAGCAGTTGTCGATCTCGTTCGTTCACTCACTGGCGGCAAAGAACCAAACAAGGGCGTAAACCCTGATGAGGTTGTTGCAGTTGGCGCGGCTCTTCAAGCTGGCGTACTCCGCGGTGAAGTAAAGGATGTTCTCCTTCTCGATGTCACACCTCTCTCACTTGGTATCGAAACCAAGGGCGGAGTTATGACAAAGTTGATCGAGCGCAACACAACTATTCCAACAAAGCGGTCTGAGATCTTCTCTACCGCTGACGACAATCAACCAGGTGTGGCTATTCAGGTCTACCAGGGCGAGCGTGAAATGGCTGCTTATAACAAGCGCCTAGGCACTTTCGAGCTCACCGGTATCGCACCAGCTCCACGTGGAGTTCCACAAATCGAAGTTACCTTCGATATCGATGCAAACGGAATCGTTCATGTATCTGCCAAGGATCTTGGAACAGGTAAAGAACAATCCATGACCATCACTGGTGGATCTGCATTGTCGAAGGAAGAGATCGATCGCATGATGAAGGATGCCGAAGCACACGCTGAAGAAGATAAGCAGCGTCGTGAAGAAGCAGACGTTCGCAATGCGGGCGATTCACTTCACTACCAAACAGAGAAGTTCTTAAAGGATAACGGCGACAAGTTCACCGAAGGTGAGAACCTAGAGAAGAAGACTGAACTCGAGGGCGCACTTGCAACCTTGAAGACATCTCTCGAAGGTTCAGATTTGTCAGCTATTAAGTCCAATACTGAAAAAGTCTCTGAACTTTCTCAAGCGCTTGGTGCAGCACTTTATGCCGCTAATGCAGCAGCGAGCGAAGCTCCAAAAGAAGATGATGGCGTTCAAGACGCTGAAGTAGTCGACGAGGCTTAATACTCAATGACTGACCAGACAGAAAATACGAACACCGGCGCAGAGAGCTCTGATCAAGAGCTCTCTGATGCTGTCGATGAAGCGTTAGCTGAAGCAACCGTTGTTGTTGACGAAGTATCAACACTGACTGCTGACTTGCAACGTCTTCAAGCTGAATATTCCAATTACCGCAAGCGAGTAGAACGCGATCGCGCTATTGCGCACGAATTTTCTACCTCACTTGTTGTTCTTGAACTCCTTCCCGTTCTCGACGATATTGCACGCGCCGAAACTCATGGAGAACTCACTGGTGGCTTTAAAGCTGTCGCTGATCAATTGACATCAATCACCACAAAACTTGGTCTCACTAAGTTTGAGGATATTAATGTTCCCTTTGATCCCATGATTCACGAAGCTTTGATGCACAACACTTCTACTGATGTCACCGAGACAACCGCAACCCAAGTTCTACGTCCTGGCTATAAGTTCAAAGATAAAGTCATTCGTACGGCTCAAGTTGCAGTAACTGATCCGGAGAATTAATCATGGCCGCCAAAGATTTGTATGAGAAGGATTTATATAAAGTCCTTGGCGTAAAAAAGGGCGATGACGATGCTGCTATCAAAAAGCAGTATCGCAAGCTCGCTAGAGAGCTCCACCCCGATAAGACCAAGGGCGATAAGAAGCTAGAAGAGCGCTTTAAAGAAGTCTCTGAGGCTTATGAGACCTTGTCAGATTCCAAGAAGCGCGCGGAATATAACGAGATGCGCGATGCCTTCACCTCTGGGCGCATGCCCCGCGGTGGAATGGGTGGCGGTCCGCAAGGTGGATTCCAAGGCGGAGATTTCTCGGATCTATTTGGTGGTGGATCGCAACAAGATATTTTCTCCTCGCTCTTTGGCGGCGGACAACGCGGCCCACGCAAGGGTGGCGATTTACAAAGTGAAATCACTATTTCATTTCGCAATTCCATCTTTGGTACTGAAGTAACAATTCCAGTCGGCGGTCGTGGTGCTGGCAGCAAAAGCGTTACCACGCGAATTCCTGCTGGTATTAACGATGGCGCAAAGATTCGCTTAGCTGGTCGCGGTGGCGAAGGCCCTGGTGGCAATGGAGATTTATTCATCATCGTGAATGTCACTAAGCATCCGGTCTTTACTCGTAAGGATGCCAACTTGTTAATGTCGTTGCCTGTTACCTTTACTGAAGCAGCGCTCGGCGCCGATATTAAAATTCCAACTCTAGAAGGCGATGAAGTAACGGTGCGTATCGCGCCCGGAACTCCCAACGGTCGCACACTTCGTGTTAAGGGCCGCGGTGTGAAAACCGCTAAGGCTCACGGAGATTTGCTCATCACTGTCGATGTGCAAGTTCCACAACGAGTCGACGGCAAAGCAAAAGAAGCGCTCGAAGCATTTGCAGCTGCTACACAAGATTTTGATCCACGCGCCGATCTTTCCCAGAGAGCGAAAGCATGATGGTTGATCAAGAAAATCCAGAACACTCTGATGATGAAGCGGTCTATGTAATTTCAGTCGCTTCACAATTATCAGGAATGCATCCGCAGACATTACGCCAATATGACAAGTTAGGTCTGGTCTCACCAGGCCGAGCATCTGGTCGTGGCCGCAGATATTCGCTGCGCGACATCGCATCGCTCCGCAATATTCAACGCCTCGTCGGCGATGGCATCAATTTAGCCGGCATCAAACGCATCATGGAACTCGAATCCGCGGTTGCTTCAATGGCCATCGAGATGGCAAAGCTGCGCACTGAAGTAGATGCACTCCTTGAGGCCAACCCCCCTAAAGGCCTAGTCCGCCGCGATAAATCAACTATCGTCATTTACAACGAAGATAAATAATTTAGATAAGGTTGCGACATGTCATCACGCGATCAATTAAAGTCAGAGATTCTCAACAAAGCTGTCGTTCACGGAAAAGTAATTCTCTCTTCCGGTAAAGAAGCTGATTACTACGTTGACCTTCGTCGCGTGACTCTCGATGCAGTTGCTGCTCCGCTCGTCGGAGAAGTAATGCTCGAACTCACCAAAGATTGGGATTTCGACGCCGTTGGCGGTCTCACACTTGGCGCAGATCCAGTTGCAACCGCAATGATGCACGTCGCTGCTAAGCAAGGTCGCGTTTTAGATTCTTTCGTTGTTCGCAAAGCTGAAAAAGCTCATGGATTACAACGCCGCATTGAAGGACCAGATGTTAAGGGTCGTCGCGTTCTCGCTGTTGAAGATACATCGACTACTGGCGGATCGGTAATGACAGCAGTTGAAGCATTGAAAGAAGCTGGTGCGATTGTTGTCGGAGTCGCAGTTATCGTCGAGCGCGGAGCTGCGCCATTAATTGCGCAAAATGGTCTGGAATATAAAGCTGCTTACCAACTCGCAGATTTAGGTTTATAAAAACTTAAGATAGGTGCTTGCGGGTACGCCATTCTTTAATGGCCTCCCATGCAATTGGCGCAACTGACACAAGAACAATCACTGCAACAATTGGCAATACATACTTGTCGACCGATCCCTTTAGTTTTTCGCCAAGTAAGTAGCCCACAAGAATGAAGCTTTCGGTCCAGACAATTGCGCTGACCACATTCCAGAAAAAGAATTTGCGGTATGGCATCTTGATCATGCCAGCGACCGGATTAACTAAGTGGCGTACAACCGGGATAAAGCGAGCAAGGAAGACCGCTTTTGCAGTTCCGTACTTCTCCATCCACTTTGCTGCCGTCTCAAGTCGGTCAGGGTGAAAGAATTTGCTGTTGGGGTTAGTAAATAATTTCGCACCATATTTATGTCCTAGGTGGTGACCAAAGGAAGATCCGAGAATTGCAGAAATCGGAGCTCCGATAATTAACCAGACCAACGAGATATGAATATGAATTACAGAGCCGGTGCCAGAAGCTGCAACACCAGCAATAAAGAGGAGTGAATCACCAGGAAGGCCAATCACCAACGGGAGGCCGGTTTCAACCGCCAAAATCACAAATATTCCGATGAGACCGAAGGAGTTGATTGCGCCTTGCGCGGTGAAGATATCCATAGGTTCACAAGGGTACCTCGTGTACCCTTTTGCGCGATACGTGTCCATCGAAGCACACCTAGGAGATATCTGTGTCCACTCTGGTCCAAGTAACCGGTTCGAACCTGAACTACGTCTATGCCGTTCTGGCAATCTCACTCGTCGCGCTTGCAATCGCCTTCGCACTTCGTGCCCAGGTCCTTGCTGCTGATGAGGGAACTGCCAAAATGAAGGAGATTGCAGCAGCAGTTCAAGAAGGCGCTGCCGCCTATCTCAACCGACAATTCAAGACACTCTCTGTCTTTGTTGTAATTGTCTTCTTCCTTTTATTTGCACTCCCCGGAACATCCGATATTCGTATCGGCCGTTCTATCTTCTTCTTGCTCGGAGCTCTCTTCTCTGCAGCAGTTGGCTATAACGGTATGTGGCTCGCAGTGCGCGCAAATGTTCGCGTAGCTGAAGCCGCTCGCCAGAAGTCAGCTGAAGGCGCAGTCAAGATTGCATTCCGCACCGGCGGCGTTGTTGGTATGACAACTGTTGGTTTGGGACTTCTTGGCGCTTCACTCGTGGTTGCTATCTACCGCGCAGATGCCCCATCAGTTCTCGAAGGTTTTGGTTTTGGTGCTGCAATGCTCGCGATGTTTATGCGCGTGGGTGGCGGTATCTTCACTAAGGCAGCAGACGTTGGCGCTGACTTGGTCGGTAAAGTCGAGCAAGGTATTCCAGAAGATGACCCACGTAACGCTGCAACAATTGCAGATAACGTCGGCGATAACGTCGGTGACTGCGCTGGTATGGCTGCCGACTTGTTCGAGTCATACGCCGTAACACTCGTTGCTGCATTAATTCTAGGTAAGGCTGGATTCGGCGATGACGGCCTGATCTTCCCATTGATTGTTCCTGCAATCGGAATTCTGACTGCAATCATTGGAATCTTCATTACTCGACTTCGTCCAACTGATAAGTCTGCAATGACAGCAATTAACCGCTCATTCTTTATGTCAGCGATTATCTCTGCAGTACTTGTTGCATTTGCTACTTACACATATCTGCCTTCATCACTGAAGCAAATGGCTGGCCTCTCTGAAGAAGCAGCTGGTGCAAATGTAAACCCACGCACACTCGCAATTGGCGCAGTACTTATTGGAATCGTTCTTGCAGCTGCAATTCAACTCTTGACCGGCTTCTTTACTGAAGTAGGTAAGCGTCCAGTAAACGATGTTGCTGCATCCTCTAAGACCGGCGCTGCAACAGTAATTCTCGCTGGTATTTCAGTCGGTTTTGAATCAGCTGTTTACTCAGCTCTTCTTATCGCTGCTGCAGTCTTCGGCGCATTCTTGCTCGGTGGCGGATCAATCGTCTTGTCACTCTTTGCAGTCGCACTCGCTGGTACCGGACTCTTGACCACTGTCGGCGTTATTGTCGCAATGGATACCTTTGGTCCTATCTCTGACAACGCACAAGGCATTGCTGAAATGTCTGGCGATGTTAAGGGCGAAGGCGCACAGATTCTTACTCAGCTAGATGCTGTTGGTAACACAACTAAGGCAATCACTAAGGGAATCGCAATCGCAACTGCAGTACTTGCAGCAACCGCTCTCTTCGGTGCATTTACAGATGCCATCAAGGCAGCAGTAGCCGATGCTGGTAAAGCAGTGACCGATCTTCAATTCAATGGCGTGCTCGATGTAGCAAACCCACGTAACTTAGTTGGTTTGATTATCGGCGCAGCAGTTGTCTTTATGTTCTCTGGTCTTGCTATCAACGCGGTATCTCGCGCAGCTGGCGCAGTTGTTCACGAAGTTCGCGAACAATTCCGCTTGCACCCAGGAATCATGAAGGGCACCGAAAAGCCTGAATACGGTCGCGTTGTTGATATCTGTACTCGCGATTCATTGCGTGAACTTGCAACACCAGGACTTCTTGCGGTGATGGCACCAATCGCAGTGGGCTTCGGCCTCGGCGTTGGCGCACTCGGTGCATACCTTGCTGGTGCAATTGGTACCGGAACTTTGATGGCAGTCTTCTTGTCGAACTCAGGCGGCGCTTGGGATAACGCAAAGAAGATGATCGAAGATGGCAACCACGGTGGCAAGGGCAGCGATGCTCACCACGCAACAATCGTGGGCGACACTGTCGGCGATCCATTCAAGGACACAGCTGGTCCTGCAATCAACCCATTGATCAAGGTAATGAACCTTGTTGGTCTCTTGATTACTCCAGCAATTGTTGGATTCGCGCTCAACGATCACGCCACCTACTCCAAGTTGATTTCACTCGTTGCAGTGATTGTCATCATCGGAGCACTTGTGCGTAACCGTCGCGCATCCACATCTATCGCTTAATTTGCCCCAGCACTTCCCCACAAGGCACTATTAAGTAATGGGTATCAAACTCGTTATCGTGGAATCCCCCGCGAAAGCCCGCAAAATTGGCGGCTTTCTCGGGGGTGACTACGTTGTCGAGGCTTCGGTCGGCCACATTAGAGACCTTCCTCAACGCGCAGCAGATATCCCGAAGGAATATAAGAAAATCGCCTGGGCTAAAGAAGGCGTCAATATCGAGGAAGAATTCGAACCTCTCTACGTCATCAACCCCGATAAAAAGGCAAAGGTCAACGAACTCAAAGCGTTGATGAAAGATGCCGACGAACTTATTCTGGCAACGGACGAGGACCGCGAGGGCGAAGCAATCGCCTGGCACTTGATTGAAGTATTGCGTCCCAAGATTCCCGTACGCCGGATGGTCTTCCACGAAATTACTGAAGAAGCCATCAAGAAAGCTGCGGATGAGACCCGCGATTTGGATTACCGCTTAGTCGACGCCCAAGAAACCCGCCGCGTTCTGGATCGTTTATACGGCTATCGCTTATCTCCCGTTCTCTGGAAGAAAGTTATGCCACGTATCTCTGCCGGCCGCGTGCAATCAGTTGCTACTCGCTTGATTGTGGAGCGCGAACGCGAACGCATGGCCTTTATCTCCTCATCCTGGTGGGATCTCTCTGCAGAATGTGACGCAGGATTTAACGCACGCCTTCTCTCTCTTGAAGGCAAGCGCGTTGCTGCCACAAATGACTTTGATGAAAATGGCGGTCTCAAAGAGAAGAGCGCATCCAGCATTCTCTTATTGGATGAAGCAAGCGCAAACGAATTAGTTCAATCTTTACAAGGCCAAGCACTCACTGTTAAATCCACCGAAGAGTCACCACGTACCGAGCGCCCTAAAGCGCCATTTACAACTTCCACGATGCAACAAGATGCGGGATCTCGTTTAGGTTGGGGCGCGCAATTAACAATGCGCGTTGCCCAACGGTTATACGAAAACGGTTACATCACTTATATGCGTACCGACTCGGTCACGCTCTCACAATCTGCGATTCAAGCAGCGCGTGCATCTGCGAAAGCTTTATATGGAGCAGATTATGTTCCGGCAACACCGCGCGTCTATGAAGGTAAAACTAAGAACGCGCAAGAAGCGCACGAAGCAATTCGTCCCGCTGGCGACACATTCAAGACCCCGGGCGAACTTGCACCAGAACTTTCTCGTGATGAATTCGCGCTGTATGACTTAATCTGGAAGCGCACCATCGCATCTCAAATGGCTGATGCTAAGAAGATGCAGATGCGCGTGGACTTTGATGTTGATACCAAGGCCGGAAAAGCAGCTATTTTCCGTGCTAATGGCTCGGTTGTTACCTTCCCAGGTTTCTTAGCGGCCTATGAAGATATTCAGGATGAGAATTCATCCGAAAAAGAAGATGACGCATCTAAACGCCTGCCACCAATGTCTGTTGGCGACTCGAT
>CANBVO010000034.1 GCA_947372915.1 Actinomycetota bacterium
GGTGCTTCGAGAGAGTAGCCACCAGACAAAGAGTGCGGCGGCAAGAGCGATAAAGATGCTGATGGTAATTCGAAAATCAGCTCCGAAAAGTCGCGGCAGTCTCGCTGATTGATTGACCTCTGGTGCAATCGGATCAAGGCGTCCTGGGCGTAGGAATTTTGAAGTGCTAAGAATCCACATCAAGAAGTAGAGCGCTACATAGTTGAGCATGATGGTAATGATGACCTCATGCGCACCTGTCCGAGCCTTTAAGAAACCTACCGCGCCGCCCCAGATCGATGCAGCAATAACGCCTGCAATCAGGGCGAGGATTACGTGGAGAAAACTTGGTAGCTGGTAATGAAAACCTATATAGGCCGCCGCGATTGAGCCAAAGATAAATTGGCCTTGTGCGCCGATGTTAAATAACCCCGCACGAAAAGCTAGTGCGACCGAGAGCCCGGCAAGAATGAGTGGCGCAGCTGCGACAAGTGTTTCTGAAAGTGGATAGAAAGCTTCGAAACGATTATTAGGTGTCGCCAAATTGGGGTTATAAATTGATCCTTGGAAGAGCGCAAGATATGAATTACCAACGGCCGCTCCAGCAATCTTAAGAAATTCGAGTGGCTGGCCAATCTTCTTAAGCGCAGCAGAATCTGAGAATGCGATCAACAGTCCGCCAGCAAACATCGCCATCAAGAAGGAAAGTGCTGGAAGAACTAACGCATTAAGCGAGCCTAATTTAAATTTACGCATGAACGACTCCCGCCATCAGAAGACCAAGATCTTGAGCCGAAACAGTGGCCGGAACAATTTTGATGATCTCTCCTCGATACATAACCGCAATTCGATCTGCCAAGGCAAATACTTCATCGAGCTCGGTACTAAAGAGAAGAACTGCGCGACCAGCATCGCGTTCGGCGATGATCCGCTCGTGCACGAATTCAATAGAGCCAACATCGAGGCCACGAGTGGGTTGAGAGGCAACGAGTAGTCGAACCGGCCTGGAGAGTTCGCGAGCGAGAACCACTTTCTGCTTATTTCCGCCAGAAAGTGAGGAGACGGGATCTTGGACAGATTGCAGGCGGATATCAAACTCCACGCTCTTTTTTGCGGCCTCACTGGCTACAACAGTCGGAGAGATTTGAACGCCATGCGCGTACGGAGGCAAATCGTGGAGATCGAGAATTAGATTCTCGGCAATCGAAAGTGAGCCAATTAGGCCATCGAGCTCACGAGATTCTGGCACAAAGGCAATTCCTTGATGCAGCGAATCCCGAACTGACTTTCCAATAATCTCTTCACCATCCAAGGTGATGCTGCCCTTGATGTGTGGTTCTAGGTTGATCATCGTCCGAGCTAATTCTGATTGACCGTTACCTTGCACGCCAGCAATAGCAAGAACTTCACCGGCCTTAACTTCAAAGTTGATATCGCGTAGCAGCGATCTTCCTGTGACATCTTCGAGGTGCAGATCCTTAACCGAGAGCACCACTTCGCCAATCGGGTGCGCCACCTTATCTGGTGCCAGCGTGACGCTTCGACCGACCATAAGTGAGGCGAGTTCATCTTGGGATGCAGAGGGACTGGCGGTCCCAACAACTTTTCCGCGACGGATAATTGAAATCTGGTCAGCAACAGCTTTGACCTCACGAAGCTTGTGAGTAATAAAGATTATTGCGGTGCCCTTAGCCTTGAGCTGCTTCATAATCTCCAGCAGGCCATCAGTCTCTTGGGGAGTAAGTACTGCAGTCGGCTCATCCAAAATCAAAACTTTTGCATCATAAATAAGCGCTCTAATGATTTCGACTCGCTGCTGAACTCCCACTGGGAGAGTTTCCACAATCGCATCAGGATCTACATCGAATCCAAATTCATCGGAAATCTTCTTAATCTCAGCGCGGGCGGTATCCAGGTTTAAAGTGCCTGCTCGATTGGTCTTCTCGTGACCCAAGACAATATTTTCTACCACGCTAAAAACTGGAATGAGCATGAAGTGCTGGTGCACCATTCCGATACCGGCAGCGAGTGCGTCACTAGGTTCGTTGATACTTGCCACTTTGCCATCGACTAAAATTTCGCCACTATCAGCTTGAACTAATCCATAGACAATGTTCATCAAGGTGGATTTGCCAGCGCCGTTTTCTCCGAGAATTGCATGAATCTCGCCGGTCGCAACTTTTAAATCAATCTTGTCGTTAGCAACTAGGGCACCAAAACTCTTGGTTATTCCACGAAGTTCGAGTGACACTGTATTCCCTTCAATTCTCTAGCGACTTTCCTATCTTAATCCTATTTGAAGCAAAAAAAGAACCGGGAAGAAAAATCTCCCCGGTTCTTTTACCTATTGCTGATTAGGAAACTTTTACAGTTCCAGCGATGATCGCCTTTGTAAGAGCTCTAATTTCGTTCTGAAGAACAGCTGGAACCTTGGAGGACATATCGTGATATCCAGCAAGCTTTCCGCCACCGTTCGTAAGTGTTCCCACGTAAGCAGCATTTGAGAACTTGCCAGCGGCTGTTTCAGAAATTACTGACTTCACAGCTTCGCCAACACCCTTAAATGTTGAGTTTAGGAAGATTCCCTTTTGTGCAGGTTGTGCAGAGAGCCACATATCTGAGTCAACACCAAGAACAACTGACTTCTTTGATGTTACTGAGTTAGCAGCAGTTGCGAATGTAAGTCCACCAGCAATTGGGTAGATCACATCTGCACGTTGTTGTTCGAAGTTCTTTGAGATTTGGCCAGCCTTAACAGCATCGCTAAAAGATTCAACGAAGGTACCTGTCTTGGTTGCGTTGCTCCAGCCGAGAACCTTGACTGATGTCTTCTTGACGGTGTTGTAGTACTTAACACCATTTTCGAAGCCAGCCATGAAGATTGTTACAGATGGAATTGCAACTCCACCGTATGTAGCTACAACCTTTGTCTTTGAGTATCCAGCTGCAAGATAGCCAGCAAGGAACGCAGTTTGGTCTGATGCGAAGGTAAGACCCTTAAGGTTCTTGAGCGCTTTTCCGCCAACGAGACCTGGATCATCAACCTGTGCAAAGTTGATCTTTGGGTTAGCAGTAGCTGCCTTGCCAATTTCGCCAGCAATCATGAAGCCAACACCGATGATGAGGTTGCACTTCTTGTCAACGAGTGACTTAACTTCTGCTGCGTAATCTGGGTTTGCTGCATCTGCAACAACATATGAAACATCTGCAACTGCTGCTGATGCCTGTGCGCCAGCCCATGCTGATGCGTTGAATGACTTGTCATCGACGCCACCGGTATCGAGTGCCAAGCAGACCTTTGGCTTTGCCGCGTTTGATGCGGGTGCTAGTGCAACACCAGCAACCATCGTTGCTGCTGCAACGATTGAAAATAACTTAATGGACTTCTTCAAGGTGATTCCTTTCGGCTCCTCAAGACGAGGAATGGATGTACTCTAACTTTAGTCAGATAGTTGAGCGGGAGCCCAACCCGCAGGGCTACGGCACGAAACATTTCTACTGTCGTTTTGCCCACACGATTTTCATGCGTAAAACTCTCAAGTTGAACTCTAAAGTTTTACCTTCCCTTGGAGAAGCAGATTTTTTGCCGACGTCAGTCGAGCCATTGTCGCGGAAGTGAGTTGATTGGCTCTTACAGAGAGCCCTCGGTTTTTAAGGGTATAGAGCCGCCCGAAATTCCCATCAACTCCATCAACAATGTCAGTAATTGTTTGATTATCTAGCGCCGCCGCTACTAGCTGATTTACTGCAAGTCCATAATCTTCAACAAGTGTGGCTAGCAATATTTTTTGCGCAGCGGCCGAGCCCAAAAAGTATTGATCGGGGTAGACGCCAATAAATTTGATTTTCTTGCTTTTACTTAATCCGAGAACGGTCGAATAGACATCTGCGCTAGAACTGCGCCGGGAGTAAATGAGATCAATTCCAGAGGCAACCAGGGACTTAACTTGTGCGACTGCAGAAGAAGAAACTGAAGCGGAATTTATTTTTACGGCGGGATTGCCGTACTTAGCCCCAGCTATAAATGCATTGAGGTTTTCTGTGAATTTATCATCTGCCGAATCTGCAACGTAACCGATTTTCTTCGAGGAAGATGCTGCTGCGGCAACCACGCCAGCCAGGTAAGACTCTTCCTTGTGGCTGTATGCCATAACGCTCACATTGACCATGCCGATTTCCGAGCCACCAATATTTGCAAATTGCACTTCTGGATAATCCGTAGCAACTTTGGTGAGCGATGAAGTCCACGCGCTTCCTACGGCAATAACCAAGTTATAGCCCGCTTTCGCAAGGAAGCTGAGGCGTTCAATGCGATCTGATTCTGTTCCGAGTGTGACCACCTCCCGTAGCGAGAGCGGTGATAATCCAAACTTTGATCGGGCTGCTTTGAGTCCAATCGCCGCCGCATCATTGACTCCCCCATCGCCGAGTCCGCCGAGGTCATAGGCGATTGCGATTCGGACAGTGGGATCAATTGCTCGTGCCGGAAGAGCTTGAGAAATCAGAAGTATAGAAAGCAGAAAAATGAGTGAGCGAGAGGCTCGCTTACGCGCGCGGGATGAGACCAAGGGCTTCATATGTTTCTGCCAAAGTCACAGATGCAACAGCGTTAGCTTTCGCCGCACCTTCTTGCAAGATAGCGGTCAGGTGCGCTGGATCTTGTAGCAACTCCTGTGCCTTACTGCGAATTGGCGTCAAGAAGTCAACAACAACTTCTGCAACTGCAGATTTGAAATCACCATAGCCCTTGCCATCAAAATCATTCTGCGCAGCATCCACAGTCAGCCCAGTGATTGCGGTATAGATAGTCAATAGATTTGAAATTCCGGCTTTGTTCTTCTCATCAAAAATCACTTCGCGACCAGTATCAGTCATTGCGCTCTTAATCTTCTTGAGATTGACCTCGGGAGCATCCATTAATTCAATGACGCCTGATTGAGAAGCAGAAGATTTGCTCATCTTTGACGTGGGATCTTGAAGATCATTAATCTTCGCGCCGGATTTAAGGATGTAGCCCTCGGGAATGGTGAAAGTCTGGCCGTACTTTGAATTAAAGCGTTGGCCTAGATCGCGAGTAAGTTCGATATGTTGACGCTGATCTTCTCCCACTGGGACTTGATCTGCTTGATAAAGCAGGATATCTGCTGCTTGAAGGATGGGATAAGTAAAGAGTCCCACCACTGTGCGATCAGCTCCACTCTTGGCGGATTTATCTTTAAATTGCGTCATTCGTCCGGCTTCACCAAAACCCGTGAGACATTCCATGATCCATGCCAATTGATTGTGCGCAGGAACATGTGACTGAATAAAGAGCGTGCTCTTAGTCGGATCAATTCCGATTGCAATCAGTTGTGCTGCAGACGCCAGCGTCCGGCGGCGAAGTTCAACGGGATCAGGGCCAACGGTGAGCGCATGCAAATCAACGACACAGTAGAAAGCATCGTGGCTCTCTTGTAAGGCGACCCATTGCTTAAGAGCGCCTAAGTAATTTCCTAAGTGGAACGAATCGTGAGTGGGCTGAATTCCAGAGAGAACGCGCTTTCGCTTTACATCAGCCATGGTGCGTATCTTTCCGCTCTTTGTGGGTAATGAGCAACTGACCTGCCCGCTTACCTTCCATAGTTAATACTGTGAGTCTTGCGCCATCAATATCGATTTGGTCGCCAACTGCTGGAAGTCGTCCTAGGTGGTGCATAACAAATCCACCGACGGTTTCGTAAGGGCCATCGGGCAAGAGAATATTGGTCTCGTCTTCTAAATCCTCGAGCGAGATAAGAGAATCCACCTCAAATTCGCCGGTACGAGTAGAGGCAGTTACTTCTTCGTCATCCAGGTCGTATTCATCCTGAATTTCACCGACCAACCGCTCGACCAAGTCCTCCATGGTGATGATTCCATCAGTGCCGCCGTACTCATCGAGCACAATTGCAATATGGCTGCGCTTGCTACGCATCTCAGCCAGCGCCGGCAAAACGCCCTTAGTGCCGGGTAAAAAGAGAACGGGTCGAATCAGATCCAGAATAGTGGCCTGGTCATCTGCCTTTTGCGAGATGGAATTCAATAGGTCGCGAACATGGATGAAGCCAATAACTTCATCGGTAGATCCACGCGTGACTGGATATCTCGAATGTGAATGCTTGACTGCAACCTGGACTGCATCTGGAATGGTTAATCCAACATCCATGAAATCTACTTCGGTGCGCGGCACCATAATTTCGTGGAGTTGAAGGTCTCCAGCATTAAATACTTCTTCCACAATTTCGCGCTCTTCTTCAGTCAGCGCGGTGTGGCCGGTCACTAAGTCCACGAGTTCTGCTTCAGAAATCTCAGCTCGCGCCTCTTTGGAATTGAGACCAAAGAGTTTGACGATTGCATCCGTTGATTTGGAGAGCAACCAAATGGCAGGACGGAAGATTTGAGCCATTCGATCAATGATTGCTGCAGATGCAAGTGAGATGGTCTCGGTGCGATAGAGCGCAAGCCGCTTGGGAACGAGTTCGCCAAAGACGAGTGAGACATATGAAATAACTAGGGTTAATGAGATGAGCGAGAGATTGCTACTCGCATTTTCTGAAAGTCCCCAGCGCCTCAAAATCGGGATTACATAAACGCCAAGTCGTTCCGAACCGAGAGCGGCCGAGAGAAATCCGCAGAAGGTGACGCCCACCTGCGCTGCAGCAAGGAAGCGATTGGGATTAGAGGTAAGCGCCGCTACTCGAGCTCCGCGCTTTCCGCGGGTTGCCATCTGCCGGATCTGAGAATCTCGCAAGGAGAGCAGGGCGATCTCGGCTGCCACAAAGAATCCAGCCAAGGCGATAAAGCCAAGAACAAGGGCGATATCCCGAAATAACTTCACTTCGTAAGGGTACGGCAAGGGGCGCGTGCGCCGCCGCCCGCGTGAAGTAGCCAATCCCAAGGCCGGTGGCGTAATCTCTGCCTTGACTTCATCCAACGGATCGTCGGGCACGTACCTGCCCGGAGAAGGAGAAAAAGAAATGGCATCAGTCGTATTCGACGGAGCATCACGTATCTACCCGGGCAACCCAAAGCCGGCTGTAGACAAACTCAACCTCACTGTTAATGACGGTGAATTCCTCGTACTAGTTGGACCTTCCGGATGCGGAAAATCCACCTCTCTTCGCATGCTCGCAGGGCTAGAAGAGATTGACTCCGGATCTATCCGCATTGGCGATCGCGACGTTACCCACGTTGCACCAAAAGATCGCGATATCGCGATGGTCTTCCAGTCATACGCTCTCTACCCACACATGTCAGTTGCCGAAAATATGGGCTTCGCACTCAAGATTGCTGGCGTCGATAAGGCAGAGCGCGATCGTCGCGTCCTAGAAGCAGCTAAGTTGCTTGATCTTGAGGCATACCTCGATCGCAAACCAAAGGCACTCTCTGGTGGACAGCGTCAACGTGTAGCAATGGGTCGCGCAATTGTTCGCGAACCACAAGTCTTCTTGATGGACGAACCACTATCCAACTTGGATGCAAAGCTTCGTGTAGCAACTCGTACTCAGATTGCAGCGCTACAACGTCGCCTTGGCATTACCACTGTTTACGTCACGCACGACCAGGTTGAAGCTATGACCATGGGAGATCGCGTTGCAGTATTGAAGGATGGAATCCTTCAGCAAGTTGATACACCTCGCAATCTTTACGATGCACCTATTAACGCATTCGTAGCTGGCTTCATCGGCTCACCTGCCATGAACCTCCTTAACGCACCTGTCTCAGGTGGCAAGGCACAACTCGGCGCACTTTCCATCGATGTTCCTGCATCCGTTGGTTCAGCCGTCACCGTTGGTATCCGCCCAGAAGGCTTCTCTCCTTCATCAACCGGCTTTGAAGTCGCAGTTGAAGTTGTTGAAGAGCTTGGCGCAGATGCATTTGTCTACGGTCGCCCAGTTGATTCAGCTGTGAAGTTTGCAAATGCAACTGATGAAGGCGCACAGGTAATTGTTCGTTGGGATCCAAAGAACCCACCAAAGCCTGGCTCAACCATTACAGTCACTGCTAACCCAGCAGCAATCCACTTGTTCGATGCAACAACTGGTTCACGTATCTCATAATCAGAATAATTAAAAAGGCCCCGCGGATTTCCGCGGGGCCTTTTTATTGAGGGAATGTAATTAAGCCATTGCCTTCTTAAGGTTCTCATCAATTGACCCGAGGAATTCCTGAGTTGTTTGATATGGAGCATCCTTAGAAATAAGGAGTGCCAGATCCTTAGTCATCTTGCCTTCTTCTACTGTCTTGATGCAGACCTGTTCGAGTGTCTTGCAGAACTCTGCGAGCTCAGGATTGTTATCGAGCTTTGCGCGGTGAGCTAAGCCTTGAGTCCACGCGAAGATTGACGCAATCGGGTTGGTAGATGTTGCCTTACCCTTTTGGTGATCGCGGTAGTGACGTGTCACTGTTCCGTGAGCGGCTTCTGATTCGCAAATCTTTCCATCTGGAGTCATAAGGACTGATGTCATAAGACCAAGTGAGCCATACCCTTGTGCGACGGTATCTGATTGAACATCGCCATCGTAGTTCTTGCAGGCCCAGACGTATCCGCCCTCCATGCGAAGTGACATAGCAACCATGTCATCAATCAGACGGTGCTCATACCAAATACCGGCGGCTTCAAATTGAATCTTGAACTCTGCTTGATAAATCTCTTCAAAGATATCTTTGAAACGACCGTCATACGCCTTAAGGATGGTGTTCTTGGTAGATAAGTAGACCGGAAACTTACGGAGTAATCCGTAGTTCAAAGATGCGCGTGCAAAATCGCGGATGGAGTCATCCACGTTGTACATCGCCATTGCCACACCAGAACCATCGAAGTCATAGACCTCATGAGTTGTAGGAGCCGATCCATCTTCAGGAACAAATGAAATAGTGAGCTTTCCTGGACCAGATACGCGGAAATCAGTTGCCTTGTATTGATCTCCAAATGCGTGACGGCCAATAACGATTGGTTTGGTCCAGTGTGGAACTAGGCGAGGAACATTGGAGATGATGATTGGCTCACGGAAGATGACGCCGCCCAAGATGTTGCGGATAGTTCCGTTAGGAGACTTCCACATTTTCTTAAGGCCAAACTCTTCTACGCGCGCTTCATCCGGTGTGATGGTTGCGCACTTAATGCCAACGCCATGCTTCTGGATAGCTTTTGCGGCATCGATGGTGACTTGATCATCAGTTGCATCGCGGTGCTCCATGCCCAGGTCGTAATATTCAAGATCGACATCGAGGTAAGGCAGGATTAATGAATCCTTGATGAACTGCCACATGATGCGAGTCATCTCATCGCCATCGAGCTCAACAACTTTTCCAGTTACTTTAATCTTTGACATTTTTCTCTCTTCTTCTCGTGGTCAGAAATTATTAAAGGGTCTTTACATCTGCTTGCTTTGCACGAACTGCTTCAGCTGCAACCTTGAGCGCTTCGATTTCAGAGGGAGTAAGCGCGCTTTCTACAACTTTACGAACGCCGCTCTTCCCAATCTCTGCTTCGACTCCGAGGTATACACCGGAAATGCCGTATTGGCCATCGACCCAGGCACAGACCGGCATAACTTCACCTGAATCTTCGATAACTGCTTTAGCCATACGAGCAGCTGCAGCAGATGGTGCGTAATAGGCCGACCCAGTCTTAAGTAGCGCGACAACTTCTGCGCCACCATTGCGAGTGCGATCAACGAGTTCATCAATTTCAGTTTGGCTCAAGAGATCTGACAGTGGCTTGCCATCGACGGTGCAACGGCTGGGGACGGGAACCATGGTGTCGCCGTGTGATCCCAAAGTTAGTGTCTTGACGCTGGCAGTGAGAACGCCGAGCTTTTCTGCAACAAAATTAGTGAAGCGAGCGGTGTCAAGCATTCCGGCCTGACCCATAACTTGGTTATGCGGGAAGGCAGATGCAATTTGAGTAAGCGCTGTCATCTCATCAAGTGGATTAGAAACCACGATGATGACGGCCTTTGGAGAATGCTTTGCAATATTTTCAGCAACGCCGCGGACAATGCCGGCGTTAACGCCGATGAGATCCATGCGGCTCATTCCTGGCTTACGTGGAAGTCCTGCAGTAATGACAACCACATCTGAATTTGCAGTGGCTTCATATCCGGCACCATCTGGGGTTGTAGTTGCGCCAATAATTTTTGTTTCGAATCCTTCGATAGAACGAGATTGGTTCATATCGAGAGCTAGGCCTTCGGGCTTTCCTTCAACAATATCTGTCAGTACAACTGTTTCGAAGATGTTGTATTCGGCTAAACGTAGTGCGGTTGTTGAACCATAAAATCCTGCACCGACAACGGTTACTTTTCCAGATCGAGCCATCAGATTCCCCTCAAAAGTTGTCGCCCTTTGCGAACTCCTTCAGAGAATATTACTTGGCATGAGGCAGTGTGAGCGCCACCACAAAAAGCAGGAGAGCGATGAGCAAAGGCAGAATTAATTCAATTCTTCGCTTACTTTCTGAGCGCGAATATTGGACTGCTGTGTAAATTCCAGCACCTACGGCAATCAGGATTGAGCCGCTTCGAACCGCTCCCCCAACGCCTGCAATTACACCCGCGACAACCAAACCGGCCGAGAGCAGCTTCTGCCATCCTAGGTATGCGATGAGTTCTTTCATTTGCGATTTACATTTCTCAGCGCGCTCTCAACGACATTAGAGAGAAGCATCGCGCGCGTCATCGGACCAACGCCACCAGGCATCGGCGCCAGGTACGAAGCAACGGAAGCAACATCGGGATGAATATCTCCGAGCAAACCCTTATCGGTGCGAGTGATTCCGACATCCAATACAACAGCACCAGGCTTGACCATATCGGGTGTTAAAAAGTGAGCTTGCCCAATGGCAGCAACGATTATGTCTGCGCGCTTGGTATGTGAAAGGACATCTTTGGTTCCGGTGTGAGTAATTGTTACCGTCGCATCATCACCTTTGCGAGTGAGCATCAGGCCAAGTGGACGACCAACAGTTATTCCACGTCCCATGACTACGACTTCCGCACCCTTAGTGGAGATCTGGTAGCGACGAAGTAATTCGATAATTCCACGTGGAGTACAGGGAAGTGGTGCTGCTTCTCCGATAACTAACTTGCCAAGATTAAGTGGATGAAGTCCATCAGCATCCTTTGCTGGGTCGATTGCTTCAAGAATCCTGTTGGTATTGATTCCTTGCGGCACCGGTAGTTGAACGATATAGCCGGTGCATTCTGCGCTGGAATTAAGATCTTTTATTGCTGCGAGGAGATCGGATTCAGATGCGGATGCTGGCAGATCCACTCGAATCGATTGAATACCTACTTCAGCACAATCCTTGTGCTTGCCACCAACATATGAATGTGAACCTGGGTCATCTCCAACTAAGACGGTGCCTAGCCCTGGCTTAGTTTTCATCGCTGAAACTTGTTCGCGTAATTCAGATTTAATGGTTGCGGCAGTTGCCTTGCCATCCAAAATTATCGCGCTCATGTCGCAATCCTACCTTTTAAGCGTGGGAGAAATGTCGCACGCCCGTGAAGAACATCGGCACATTGGCAGCTTGTGCGGCGGCGATGACTTCTTCATCGCGAATACTTCCGCCTGGTTGCACGACTGCCGAAATTCCAGCATCAAGCAGAATCTGAAGTCCGTCAGCAAATGGGAAGAATGCATCGCTAGCAGCGACAGAA
>CANBVO010000035.1 GCA_947372915.1 Actinomycetota bacterium
AGAGAACCAGAAACTAAGTTGAAGAGAGTGGTCTTGCCTGCGCCATTGGGCCCGATGACCGAAGTGATTGAACCGCGTTCAACAGTAAGCGATGCATTATTGACTGCCTTAAGTCCACCGAAAGCGATGGAGACATCTTTAACTTCAAGGATGATATTAGAACTCATGACTCGAGCACCATTTCCTCTCGCTTACCGAAGACCCCTTGCGGACGCTTAATCATCAAGATAATGAGAACTGCACCAATAATCATGATGCGCAGGTATGCGCGCTCGGATGAACTGAACCAAGTGAACGGTGGAAATTCAAAGAAGCGAGTTCCGGCATACAAGAATCCGAAGAAGAGCGCGCCAAGAGGAACACCTTTAACCTTGGTGGCTCCGCCCATAATGAGAATCATCCAGGCATAAAAGGTAACGATTGTCTGGAAATCTTCAGGTGCAAGGATTGAGAATTGGAAGCTCCAGAAAACTCCCGCAATTCCTGCAAGTACTGAGCCAAATATTAAAGCTCCGAGACGGAACATAAATACATTCTTTCCCAGTGCGGCAGGCACGTGATCGTCTTCACGAGTAGCACGCAGTACGCGAGCCCAGGCGGTCTTTTGGGTGCGAGAAACAAACCAGAGCAGCAAGAGAGCAGCAACCCAAACAATGACGAGCATTGCAAAATCGCGATTAGCTGTGTCGCCAAAAACGGGCTGGAAGAATTCTTCAATCTTGGTTAATACTGGTTCGAGCGACTCAGTATAAGTATGGAATCCGCCATCTTTCGTACGGATAGCCAATGTTCCTTGAGTACCGCCAGTAAAAGTATCTGAGTTTTGAATGATGTATCGAATGATTTCTGAGAACGCGATACTCACAATGGCAAAGTAATCACCACGTAATCGAATGGTTGTAAGTCCCATTAAAGCTCCGCCTAAGGCGGCAATCACCACACCAATAAAACTTGCAAGCCAGATATTGACGCCATAAGTAAGGACCAAAATCGCGACCGTATAAGCCGAAAGTGCCAGCATTCCCACGTGGCCGAAGTTCATCATTCCGCCGAGGCCATATTGAATCTGTAGGCCTAGTGCGAAGATGCAATAGATGCCCGCCATAACGAGTACAAAAATCCAGAATCCAGGTTGAATAAATGCTTGCATTTAAATGCTCCTTGCCTTGTAGCCGAGCAGACCTTCGGGTTTAACAAGAAGTACAAGTGCGAGAGTTCCAAATGCAACGACCGGTTTGTACGACGCAGGTACGCCACCAAAGAGAACATGCCAAGTTGAGAGCTCCATAACGAGACCAAGAACAAAGCCTCCGACGAGTGCTCCGTATGCATCTCCGATTGTTCCGAGAACTACCGCAGCGAAGATTGGAAGTAAAAGCATCCAACCCATGGTCGATTCGAAGCTGCCTTGAACCATTCCCTGAAAGACGCCGGCAAGTCCAGTAAGTAAACCTGACACTAACCAAGTCGCCATGATGATGCGATCCACATTAACTCCGGCAACTGATGCAAGAGATGGGTTATCGGAATATGCACGCATTCCCTTGCCCAGCGGACTCTTAGCTATCAAAAGACCCAGGAGGAGAATGGTCGCCGAAGCAAAGACGAGAACAATTAACTGCGAATAGGCGATTTGCGCACCGAGAAATTCAAATGTGCGCACAACATCGATATCAAATTTACGACTACCGACACCAAAGAAGATAAGAATCAACTGTCGGACTATGAGTGATACGCCAGTTGCGACAAGGAACAAGGAAAGCGTTCCTGCCTTTGAGCGACGAAGTCCGCGCCATAAGGCAAACTCAAGAATGACACTGATTGCTGCGACAGTCAGCATCGCAATAAGGATTGCGACAATGAACGGAACATGGTGATCAACGCTTAAAACAACAGTAACGAATGCGCCTAGTGTGAGGAAATCTCCGGCAGCGAAGTTAACGAGTTTGAGAACGCCATAAACAATGGAGACTCCAACTGCGGCGATTGCCAGAATCGAACCTGTGACTAAACCGTTGAAGAGCAGTTGTACAAAGTCGGACATGGCGGAAACTGTAGCGTGGCGACCGTCAAATAAGAAGCAGATTGTCGGCTTATCCCATCACCGTGCCAGAGCTATCAGTGTTTATTTGCCGTTTGCGGGAGAAGGCGCCGAGGTTAATTGGATTACCAGTGTATTTGCCGTGAAATACAACAGGGTCTCTATCGTGATCTCGCCCTGATTCGACCTCTGCAATAAGAGCCTGCATCAATACTCCCACCATGGGGGCATTTTTAAATTGATTCCCGCTTGTCCCAATTGCTACATAAAAACCATCGACATCGGTACGGTCATAAATTGGAGTCCAGTCCGATGAAACATCGTAGACACCCACTATGCCAGAAGGCGAATGGGGAATCTGCAGATTAGGTAAGCGCCTTGCAGCTCTAGTTACTTGAGCTTCAAATCGTTCTTGAGTTCGAATCATATTTACTTGGTCTGGATCCTCGACCCATTCCAATTCATCGCATTCGGGTTCGGTTCCCCCGACAAGAATTGCACCATGTGGAGTTGATCGCATATAAATTCCTAAATCAAGGTCTCCAACAATTGGCCCGGGCAAGAGATGAGGTGGAGAGTCGACCTGGTGCACCTCTTGTCGCAAGGGGCGAAGATCAATAGTGAAGTCGCTGCCTGCTCCTGCTAGTTGATTTACCTGAGTGGACCATGGACCAGCAGCGTTGACTACAACATCGGCGCTGATGATTTCTTCATCGTTCACTTCAATTCCAGTGATTCGGTTACCCTCTTTAATTATCTTGGTAACCGAGGTTTTAAATCTAAATTCAGCGCCAAAGTGCTTTGCGGAGGCCGCTAAATTCTCTGCTGCTAAATGTGGATCATTTACATAACCACCTTGTGGGGTAAATATTGCACCAATTCTTTCGCTGGCCTCTTCCCAAAATTCATCACTCGTCACAGCCTTAGGAGGCCAATATTTCCCGGTATCTAGCCCTGGAGCCTTTGCAGCAAGCTCTTCTGCGCTCCAGACTTCATAAGGAACACCGACCCGATCAAAGAGTGCGGTGGTCTTTGGAGTCGAAATTACGGGTGCATCCATCATGATGACACCGACATCAAAGAGTCGGGTATAGGCCGTCAATTCAATACCTAAGTGCTCCTGCCAACTTTGCCAGCAGTGAAAGGACTCCCAAGCAAGAGCGACCGAGTCGTATGTTGAATAGTTGAACCGAATTACTGCACTCGATGAAGATGTGGAGCCTTGGCCCGCACCGGCTGCCTTATCAACTACAAGTACCTCATACCCAGCACGTGAAAGTTCGAGCGCGATAGAAGATCCGATGACTCCTGAACCAATCACGACAATCTTCATATTGTTAGGCGGTTGCGCTCACTAAATCGAGCGTCTCCACCTGAGTTGGCGAGAGATGAACTATCTGAACAATCTCTCTTACTTGCTCGACGGTTCGAGCACTCGCGATAGGTAACGAGCCCTTGAAACGAAGCCAAGCGAGTGAGATTGCGGAAGGTGTTGTCCCCAACTCTTTTGCAATATCTTCAACAGCTTTAAGTGTTTGCCAACCGCGTTCATTTTGATATTCAGCTGCTCCACCTGCTCGCATGGAGTCCACTGTTATACCTGGCTGATACTTGCCTGATAAAAACCCGCGGGCTAGACCATAGTAAGGAATGGAATGAATCCCTAGTCCTTCAACTCCCCCAGCAATTTCCTTTTCAAAGTCAGATCGATCTAGCAAGTTATATTTATTTTGCACAGCCACATACTTTGTATAGCCATGTGATTCACTGATATGAGCTGCTTCGCGCAAACGAGCAAGACTGTAATTAGAAGCGGCAGCATGTTGAATCTTTCCCGCTTTTTTGAGTTCGGTATAAGTGCCTAAAGTTTCGTAAAGTGGAATGGCGGAATCATCCTCATGCGAGTAATAAAGATCAATATGATCTGTTTGCAGGCGCTTAAGTGACCCTTCGAGTGCAGATTTAATATTCTCGGCAGAAAGCCCTTTCTGCTTCTCCCACATTCCCACCTTTGTTGCGATAACTAACTGGTCGCGATTGCCGCGCGACTTCATCCAGTTGCCAATAATCGTTTCACTCTCGCCGCCTTGATTGCCTTCTTTCCAAGAAGAGTAAACATCAGCCGTATCGATGAAGTTGCCACCGGCCTCAACATAGGCATCCAAAACTGCGAAGGATTGATCTTGATCTGCGGACCATCCAAATACGTTGCCACCAAGACAGAGTGGCGAGACAGAGAGATTAGTGCCTTTGATTTCGATGCGTGAATTCATATGCAAATCTTATGCTGTTTACTGAAAAGCTTTAGCTCTTTGGATTTGTCCAAACAACCGTAACTTCAGCTCTTCGAGCAGCTGGGACATTCGGTTTATCGTGTCCAGGTGTATTGAGCGTATAGCTTGCCTTAAGTCCAAGGGACTTCAAGAATTTCATTACTACCGTAGCTCTACCAGTTGAAAGATAATTGACATTTGGACTGATGATTGTTGGTTGTACCCAACCAACAATATTTACTGAGACCTGAGATTTTGGAGTCAAGCGGGCCTTCACAGATTTATAAAGAGCAGTAAGTTGAGCCTTTCCTGCATCATTAAGGAAGAATGTGTCCAGTCCAAAATAGACATTTAATTGCTTGCTCGCAGTCTTAGTGGTCACAGGTAAAAGGGTGATTGGCACATTTGCCGTACGCGCTACGTTGTCATTAGTGACACCGATAGATTGGAAAATGTGTTCACCGGCAGCAAGTGCCTTTGGCATTGGAAGAGTTACTGCGTAATTACCCTTTGAATCAGTAATAGTGGATCCAAGCCAGAGTGGCGATGAATATACAAAAACGTCAACTTGGGTGTTTGGTTTAAATCCAGTTCCAAAGGCGGTGACATTGTTTCCGGCTTCAATTCCAATGCGATTTACAGCAGATGTCGTATTTGCCACAATTAATCGAGTTGTCGAGGAAATTGAAACTGACCAGTCAACACCGCTGATTTGAATTCCGTTTGCAACAACCGATGGGTAAACGGTGATCTCCCGAATAGTGAGCCTTTCCGAAGGGAAAGCAATAACTTCAGGTTCGCCGATTTCAGCAGGCGTAATTGGCTTACTAATCGGTGCTGAAGGAATATTGACTGGAGTAGTTACCGAAGGTTGATTTATTTTCGTCGGTGTCTCAACCCGCTTGGGGGTAATAAATATTGGCAGCTCAGTAGTTTCTTTCTTTTCTGCTGGCTCTTCTTTCTTAGGTTCAGGAGCGACTCCCCCGCCGCCACCGCCACCCCCGCCGCCACCTGCGTTTGGAACGGACCAATGTGCATAGAGAGTGAAGTTGGTGATCTGGCCATGTGGGGTACTAGTTGTTACAAAAGTGCCTGTACTCGAATCTGTGTACCAGCCATCGAGCGTGAAACCTGAAAGCGAAGAAGTAGGAAGTGAAGAAAGTGTTCCGCCCGAAACAGTGCTGGTATCTCCGCCTACCGGTGAGCTTCCACCATTTTCATCATAAGTAATCGTGAGTGCGTTTCCGGTCCACATTGCGTACAGGGTTACACCTACACCGAAGTCATAGTTATCACCATCTTGATAAGTGGTGCCACTGCCATTTGATGCCGTATTCCACTCTCGGAATGTAAAGCCATCACGAGTATATGTATTTAACGAAATTGCGCGCGTAGTGTTATCGGTCTGAGTGGCCATGGTGCCGCTTCCACCGTTGTTATTGAAAATGATGCTTGAGCTGCCATTAATCGTCCATTGCGCATAGAGGGTGAAGTTTGAAGTCTTGCCGTGGGGCGCACTAGTAGTGATTTGAGTACCCGTAGTTCGATCATCGAACCAACCATTAAAGGTGTATCCAGCCTGCGAAGTTGTTGCAAGCGAGGAGATGGTTGCACCAGTGGTCGTACTAGACGCTCCACCGCTTGGCATATTTCCACCGTTGCCATCATAGGAAATCGTCAGTGTATTTGCGGTCCAGATTGCGCGAAGAGTTATATTCGCATCAGCAAAAGTTAGGGTGTTTCCATTTTGATATGTATGGCCACTGCATGAAGCGCCAAGCGCTACCGTGACATCACACCAACCACCGAATTGGTATCCAGTACGAGCAAGAGTTCCGGTATTGCCAAGAACTGTGGCAGAAGCGTTACCAAGGTAAGCGTTCGAATCAGTGGGTACCGAGCCTGTAGTTTTAAAGGTATCTGCGTATGTCACTGAATAAGTTAAATTCTTTACGACGAGTTGCGGATCTCGAATAACTTCAAGAATAGCTTGACCATTTGTGACAGAAACTATTCGAGCACCTCTGGATGAGAGAGTTGTTGCATCGGTTGAGAGTAGTGTTGGTGTTCCGCCAATAATTACATACATATCTGCATTGGCAAGGATCGAACTATTTGTAATAGTTACTCTAATTGGTTTGCTAAGAACGGCATCGGGTACGGTGTAATCACTCGCAAGCCAACTCAGCAACATGTCTAGTACATAGTTAGAGCTAGAACCTATGAGAGAGTTTGCGTAAGAAAGCGTATTGACCAAGTAGTACCTGAGCGTTGTATTGGTCGGAAACGCATCTGCAGGAATCTGCGCCCGGATTGAGCTGCCGCCATTTGTCCACGTAGTATCAATACTAATTCCCGCAGCAGTTGTGGAAGTTCCAAGAGTAATTAAATCATTCTTAGCAATGCCATGATACGAATCTTGTTCCCACTGCGCATAGAGTGTGAGGTTGTTAGAGAGAGTTGGCGTATCTCCAGCTAAATAAGCAGTACCGCTTCCATCTGCCGCTGTGTTCCAACCAGTAAATCCGAAAGAAGTTCTGACTAGCGAGCCTTTGCCACTCACCGTGGCACTAGTGCCCGTCGACACAACCGTTGCGCTAGGCGCACTTCCACCGCTGTTGAGGTTACCCAAGTAAGTTATGGATCGATTGGGTGAATCAACTGTCAGAGTTCCTAGATCAACCGTAGCGGCTCCATAACCTGCAGCAGGCGTTCCTGAGCAGAAGATATTGTAGGTTCCGATTGCAAGGTTTGCATCGATGGTGAGTGGAGTTGCAAAGGTTGTATCAGATAGTGCAAAGACTCCACAGGTTACTGTTTCGCCCGCAGCAAGTCCTGCGGTAGGGGTTATCTGAATTCCAGAAATAAGATTTGGAACAGTTCCGCCAAGTAAATAAGATTTATTTGAAGGGTGTATGACCCAAGGTAAAAAGGCTGACCAAATCGCATAAAGAGTTGTGCCGGTTCGAAGAGTAATTGCTCCCTGGTCTGAATAAAGTGCTGTGGTTGCGGAAGCGTTTGTATTCCAGCCAATGAAGTTCTTCCCACTATTTGAGAAGGAAGCATCTACAACATTCAAGACGGTGCTGGAGTCGTAATACAAAGTTTGACTTGCCATTGTTCCTGAGCCACCAGCGGCGGTATTGGGGTTAAAGCTCACGGTGACAGAATCAAGCGTCCACTGTGCCGTAAGTGTGATTGCGCTATTGATAGTGCCTGAAGCTGGATAAGTTGCCCCCGCTAAGTACGTTGAACTTCCATCGCTCCATCCAGCGAATGTGTGACCGGCGTAAACGTAACTATTGGAAGGAACAACGAAGGTAGAACCTGAATTCACGCTAGTTGGGGAGACCGGAGCTGTACCAGAACCCGCTCCACCATTGCGATACGAAATAGTGTTACTAATAGCAGTCCATTGTGCATATAAAGTGAAGTTTGAATTGTTTGAAGGTGTAACAGTTGTTAAACCACTGCCAACGAGATTTCCTCCGGATGAAGCATCGAACCAACCGGCAAAGTTATAACCCAGCTTGGTAGGTCCAGCTGGTAAGGCTAGCGAGGTGCCAGAGGTCCAGGAGACGCTCGATGGAGACATCGCGGATCCACCATTGGAATCATAGGAAACCGTAAGCGTTGGACTTACAACAGTTACCGAGATTGATGCTGTAGCAGTTTCAGTGCCATTTCCACCCGTCACAGTGAATGTTGTGGCTGAAATAGTTGAGGATGGAGTTCCTGATAACACACCGGTGCTTGCGTTAAAACTTAATCCCGTTGGGAGTGTGCCGCCTGCGATTGTGTAAGTAGGAGTGGTTGTGAAATTTGTAGGCGTATAAGCAGTTGTGCTGGTTATTGCGGTGCCCTTTGTACCGCTCACTGTTTGAGGTGATGGTGAAAGCGATGGCGATAAAGTCGAGATGGCAGCGCTCAGAGTGCCTTCTGGTGAATCAGTGTTGGTTGTGCCATCTCCAACGGAGGTAATCGAAACTTTAAATGCACCGCCGCTGGTTAGTCCAGTTATGGTTTGGACACTTGTGCATGGATCAATGGTCTGCACAATGGCGCCTGCAGCGTTATAGACCTTACAAATGCTCTTGGCAGCGCTTCCGTTCGCAGTAAATGTGACGGTAATGGAGCTACTGCTTGCACCCGAACCGGTTGGGGCATTTGGACGCGGAAGAGGATTGGTGATTAGGAATGCTTGAGAAACGTTAGATGCGGCGGCATAGGTAACTCCGCTGCTTGTTCCGCCGCCCTGAGAAGCAGTGATGGAACACGAACCAAGTTTCAAAATATCAATCGAAGTACCGTTGGCATTGATTTTACAGACTGCAGAAGTAAAGGTTGCGAGGTTTACCGAAAGACCGGTAGCGGTATTTGATTCATTCTTAGAAACTGCATTTGAAGGAATTGTGAGGGGGAATGTCGCAACAACAGTGTCACCCGGATTTGGGAAAGAAATATTTTGGATAGCCAAGTTGCTCACCACAATAGTAAGCGTTACAGCTGGTGCTGGTGAGTAGGTATGTCCCCCGGTTGTTCCACCTGACTGATTAAATGTTAATTGGCAGTTACCGTTACTTAAGAATGCAATGGTCAAATTAGCGCTCACGGTACAAATACTTGGAGTGGAACTAGTAGCTACCACTTGAAGTCCAGAAGTTACGGTTGCACTAATCGTGGTTGTGTCACCTGAGTGCTTACCGCCGGGATCGACAACTGAGATAGTTTGAGCTTCGCCGGATACGGTCAGGGTCAAGGTGTATGAAGAAGTGCTGTAATCAAGTCCATCAAATACAGTAAATTGCAAAGTGGTATTCACGCCGCCGTTAAAGCGAACAAATCCATTGTCAATATCCGAGGCGGTTATGGCCTGGCCAACAGTGACAGTTACCCATCCAGTTCCGTTGTACCACTCAAGGGTTCCGGATGTAGGAAGAGCAGTAATTTTTACACCAGAAAATGGGTTTGCATCGGCATCAGAAAATCCCGATGCACCGAGATTCGCCAACGTAAGTAAGGTATTCGTATTTGCGGGAACTGTCGTTGAAGTATTTGCTGACGTTGGCTTGCTATTAAATGTGTTTGTATACGTCTTGCTTGCCGCACCTACCCAAAGACGCGGCCCAAATAAAACTCCGTATGCGCCTATAAGATTACCGGTATCACTTTGGCCAATTTTTACCGTGACAGATGTTACCGATGTATAGACAGTCTCAACTGCGTCTTGATCGATGTTTGAAGGTGCTCCACACCCCGGGCAACTTTGAAATCTAACAGTCTTTGGATTCGTGCTTAACAACTGCGGCGAGGTAGGCGAAGTTGTCCAACTTAAATGCGAGTTGGTTGCTGTAGCTGATGCCGTAGAAGTTGGGCCGGAAGCTGTGCTCGCTACGGTGAATGTGCTTCCCGTCGAGGCAGTTACAGCAAAAGTACCGTTATAGCCTGCAGTTGTCGCGAGAGAAATAGTCACGGTGTCCCCAACTGCGAATGTATTGGTTCCTGTGTAAATAACGGCAGCAGCGCGAGTGGCAGTTGCAGTTCCAGACCAAGTTCCCGGACTCGTACCTTGGCCTGTCGTAGTAGTAAATGACGTCGATGTCGCGCTTGCAACAACATAACTCTTGTTAAAACCCGTAACTGATGCACCGCTTACCGTGACGGTGTCACCTACTGCAAAACTGTTAGGAACAGCAAATTGAAAGACTCTACTATTGTTGTTGCTGCCAGTTGTAGTTTCAGCGGTGATGGTGCCCGTGATTGCAGTTCTTGAATCAATTCGAGTAATTGAAGCATCTGACCTAGATAATTTATAACCTTGAAATCCACTGAAGTCGGTGTACTGATTGCCGTTATCAAGGTCAATAGATGTGACACTGATATTTTGAAGAGTCAGAGCGGTTCCTGATACTACACCTGCAGAGACGCTTGTACTTCCATGTAAGTAGAAATCAAATCTGAATGAGGCGCCATTTCCGGCTACTCCACCAGTTCCACCGAGTGATTGATAAAAATATCCATCGTTTGTGGTTCCGGTTTCTGAGTTTGCGTTTGTAAGAGTCGCCGGATCGTAAGTTGTCGAAACATTGGAATCTAGTGTTGTTGTGACCACTGCATCAATGGCAATGCCGTTTACTAAACCTACATACTCGTAAAGAACTTTACTTCCATTTGCAGATCCATTGACCGCGGCATAGTACGAGGCAGTCGCCGCAGTGGTTGTACAACTGCCAGAAACAGTTTGCGAAACCGTAAATGTGGTGCTCGCTTTTGCGGCGATTTGCTTTGGACCGAATGCTTCGGGACAGGCACTCATCTGTGATGCTGTTCCTTTAATGACAATGCCTTGATATGCAGCTAACGCAGTTACAACCGCACTCGTCGCCGTATAAGTAATCGTTCCTGAGCTGTATGAGATAGCTGAAATCGCAGAGGTTGTTTCACTTCCAGATGTACACACGGCAATACAGTGAGCCAGGTTTGCACGTAATTGAAGGTTCTGGCCGGCCATATCGACAACAGTGGCCGCTTCGGCTTTTTGAGGAAGGGCAATCTGGACTGCAGTCAGGGCGCTCAGCGTAGATAGGGCCAGGGCGAATGATAGAAAAATTGCCCACTTTTGCTTGGGGGCTATTTTCATGTCCACCATCTAAGGCACCTCATCAAAAGATTCACCCAGGGTTCACTCTCGGGGTGAGAATTAGGGTGAGACCTAAGTGTAAGACTCGTGGGTGAAAAATGTGAGGATAGCCCCCCAATAGGAGGACATTTTTTTAAAGTGGGAAGTTACTGAGAAGGTAACGGTGGAATTTCGGTCTAAAAAGCTCGAATGGGGCGAACGTAACTCGGACCAATTTTCTCGAAAGGAGAGACCACATCCGGAGCAATTCTGATATTTTCCTCTGCAGTAATAACAAGCGCGTAAGCAAAAGATGATGCGTACTTTGGGTTACCGACTACATGATGAGC
>CANBVO010000036.1 GCA_947372915.1 Actinomycetota bacterium
TCTGTTGCTAAGCGATCGATATCTGAAGCGGCTTTTACTTCTTCAATATATTTAGCGAGAACTGGCGCAAGTGCGGTGCCTTCAACAAGTTCGCTGGCGAGTGGCGCATCTGCAGCGACCACCATAAAAGTCGCGCCATACAAAGTATCGGGACGAGTGGTGTAGATAGTGACGGGCGCTTCGCGTCCTTCAATATCGAATTGAACTTCTGCGCCTTGGGAGCGACCAATCCAATTGCGCTGCATCATCAAAACTTTTTCTGGCCACTGTCCTTCAAGTTCGGACATGTCATCGAGCAAACGATCTGCGTAATCGGTGATCTTGAGGTACCACTGATTGAGCTTCTTCTTGGTTACCGCAGAATCACAACGTTCGCAGAGTCCAACAACAACTTGTTCGTTAGCGAGAACTGTCTGACAGGAAGGACACCAATTAACTGGTGAATCCTTGCGATAAGCCAGGCCTTTGTTAAACATCTCAATAAAGAGCCATTGGTTCCATTTGTAATACTCGGGGTCGCAGGTGTGAAGCGTGCGATCCCAGTCAAAGGAACAGGCGAAGCGACGCATCGATGATTTTTGGACCGCAATATTTTCATAGGTCCAACCGCGTGGATCTGAGTTACGTTTGATAGCTGCATTTTCAGCAGGCAGTCCAAATGCATCCCAACCAATGGGGTGGAGAACGTTAAATCCCTTTTGCACCCAATAACGGGCAATCACATCTCCGAGCGTGTACGCCTCGGCATGGCCCATATGTAAATCGCCGGATGGATAAGGAAACATATCCAAGACATATTTCTTGGGACGAGGATCATCTGTCTTGCCAGATTTAAAGGGAGTTAACTGATCCCAAATCGGAAGCCATTTTTCTTGGACATAATTAATGTCGTAGGCCTCATGCATAAGTGGAATTCTCCCATGCGATAGAGGTGATTATGAACCTAATCATTGGTGGAGCTGAGGGGACTTGAACCCCTGACCCCCTGCATGCCATGCAGGTGCGCTACCAGCTGCGCCACAGCCCCAATTTCAATTGAGAAGCAGACCTTATCTTAATTGCTGCTCTCGTTGCCAAACAGAGGTTCGGGGATCGAACCCGCATTGTGCTCGACCAGACTCCAACCAGTGCGAGTCATTTCAATGACCGACCAGCACGCATTGGAGAGCCCACCTAAAACTGCCCAATGTCCCATCGGAAGATCAAGAATTTTTCCGAGGATGCAACGAGCCGCTCCCCCGTGTGTGACGACAATCAAATCGCCTTCACCATCGACATGGTGCTTTTCGATTGCCGCAAGCGCGCGAGCTGCAACTTCACTGCGTCGCTCACCAATGGTGCCGGCAGGTTCGTCGCCACCTTTAATCCATTTTGTAAATGCTTCACCATCAGCAGCGCTGTTCTCTGCCCATGTCTTACCTTCCCAATGCCCACCGTTGGTTTCGCGCAGACCTGGTTCGGTCACGATGGCTAGGTCCGTTAAATCGGCGAGTGATTGCGCCGTTTGTTGGGCGCGAATTAAATCACTAGCAATGATTTTGGTGGGATTCATACCCGCCAAGATTTTTGCGGCATGTGCTGCTTGGTACTGCCCCACTGCATTAAGCGGAATATCGGAATGACCTTGAAAACGACTTTCAATATTCCAATCAGTTTGGCCATGACGCCATAGAACGATACGCACCTTGCTATCTCGCTTCTGAGATATTCAATTCAATACGTGGGCAATCATTCCAGAGGCGATCGAGCATGTAATAACTGCGCAGCTCTTCACTTTGGATGTGCACGACTAAGTCCGAGTAATCCAGCAAGACCCACTGGCCTTTACCCTCTTTACGAATTGGCTTCTCGCCAATAAGCGCAAGAGCATCAAAGACAGCGTCTGCAATCGCATCAACAGCGCGTTCGTTTTGAGCAGTGCAGATCAGAAAGACTTCAGAGAGCAACATCTGGTCGGTCATATCTAGTGCAACGATATCGACGCCCAATTTTTCTGCGATAACTTCTGCTGCCTTTTGGGTGAGTGCGATAACTTCTTTACTTGCTGCCATAGAGGCCCCGCTCATTAATGTATTTCGCTACCGATGGTGATAACACTTGAGTGATCGACTTCTTCGCCTTGATCAGAGCGCGGATATCAGTTGCTGATATTTCTAAGGCATCGATTTCGATTTCTGGGAAGGCCGATTGGGCACTTCCGGGGCGCTTCACAACAAGAATCTCTGCGCCTTTCTTAATATCTGCGGCACGCTTCCATTTCTCGAAATGTGCAGCTGCATCGCTTCCGATAATGATGGTGAATGAGTCGTGTGGGAAGAAAGCTTTGAGTTGGCCCAAGGTATCGACCGTAAAAGATGAACCCTCGCGCTTGATTTCAATATCAAGTAATACGACTTTCTCTTGCAGAGAATCGGGCAGATCATCCAAGGATAGGGCGCACATCTCCAAGCGATCTTTCGCAGATGCTGATGGCTCAGATTCACGAAGCATGGGTTTTCCGGCAGGAATAATCATGATCTGATCGAAGCGATCAGCAAGCTTTTTGATTATTTGGTGGTGACCCAGATGAATTGGGTCGAAGGTGCCGCCAAGGATTCCGATACGGATGATTTAGTCGCGATCTAAGCGAAGAACGAGATAGAGAGCTACTGAAAGCAACCCAAAGCCAAGGACTCCAAAGAAAACAGGAGGGGCAGATAAATGACGAACGTTTTCGCCAGCAAGGGTGAGTGTCTTGAACATGAAGCGAACTTTACCTTACTAATCCCCTAGAGCTGATGGTCCGCCAGCGAGCAGCGCTTTGAATTGTGTCTCATTGAGGATACGTACCCCAAGTTCTTCTGCCTTAGTGAGTTTGGATCCGGCAGCTTCACCGGCAACCAGAAAATCTGTCTTCTTGGAAACAGAACTAGAAGCTTTTCCGCCATGGGCAGTGATGACTTCGCTGACACCATCGCGAGTGAAATCAACGAGCGAACCAGTGACCACCAAAGTTAAGCCGACGAGCGTTTGTGGTTCGGTTGGCGCTTTCTGTTCTTCGACAAGGAGAACACCGGCCGCTTCCCATTTAGCGATGATCTCTTTGTGCCAATCAATTCCAAACCATTCGACGAGTGAATCAGCAATAACTCCACCTACGCCATCCACCGCGGAGAGTTCATCAATGTCAGCGGCAGCAATGGCCTTGATGGATCCGAAAGTCTTAGCCAGGGCTTGCGCGGCAATTGGCCCCACATGCCGAATAGAAAGGGCAACGATAATTCGCCAGAGGGGTCTGCTCTTAGCGCCTTCGAGCGCTTCTAAGAATTTGGTGGCATTAGCGCCGAGTTCGCCATCTTTCTTGGTGAAGAAAGGCGAACGAATAAGCTCATCCGCGCTCAGTGAAAAGAGATCGGATTCATCTGTAATTAACTTATCGCCGAGGAGCGCAGCTGCGGCTTCGTAGCCCAAGACATCGATATCTAAAGCAGCTCGCGAGCCGATGTAATAAATACGCTCTACTAATTGGGCTGGACAGCTCTGTGAATTTGGACAGCGGATATCGACATCGCCCTCGCTCATCGCGCGAAGCGTGGAACCGCAATCGGGACACTTCTTGGGCATCACAAATTTCTTCTCAGCGCCGGTGCGTTTTTCGATGACGGGGCCAAGCACTTCCGGAATGACATCGCCGGCTTTGCGAATCACAACGACATCGCCAATCAGAACTCCCTTGCGAGTGATCTCTTGGGCATTGTGCAGCGTTGCATTGGTCACCGTTGATCCCGCAACCTTAACGGGTTCCATAAAGGCAAATGGCGTCACACGACCAGTACGCCCCACGCTGACTTTGATATCCAATAATTTAGTAGTTACTTCTTCGGGTGGGTACTTATATGCAATCGCCCACTTGGGTGCGCGCGAGGTGAAACCTAAAGTTTCTTGCGCACTAAATTCATTAACTTTGATAACGATGCCATCGATTTCGTGTTCAACATCATGGCGATGTTCGAGGTAGTAAGCAATGAACTCTCGAACCTGATCACGACTCTTCACTACTTTGTAGCGAGTGCTGGTGGGCATCCCCCAGCTCTTGAGAATCTCGTAAGCCGAGCTCTGGGAATCGATACTGACGCCTTGGGCTGCGCCAATTCCGTGTACAACCATGGAGAGCGGACGACTGGCTGTTACGCGAGGATCCTTTTGGCGGAGTGAACCGGCCGCGGCATTGCGCGGATTGGCAAAGCGCTCTTTACCTTCTTCTTCGAGTGCATCGTTGAAATCATTAAATGCCTTGATCGGGAAGAAGACTTCGCCACGAATTTCTAAGAGATCCGGGATTGCCTTTCCGTTAAGTTCGTGTGGAATCGCAGAAATAGTCTTGATATTGAGAGTGACATCCTCGCCCGTCATGCCATTGCCGCGAGTAAGTGCGCGTACCAACTTGCCTTTTTCGTAGAGCAAATTAATCGCCAGTCCATCGACCTTAACTTCGCAGAGCCAGGTATTTGAAACTTCAGCCTTGGTGATGCGCTCAAACCATTGATCGAGCTCGGCCTCATCAAAGACATTGTCGAGCGACATCATCTTTTCTATATGGTCATGTTGCTGAAAATGAGTGGCAATTCCCCCGCCCACCAACTGAGTCGGCGAATCATCAGCTTTGAGTTCTGGATGCTTAGCTTCAAGGTCTTGAAGTTCGCGAAGTAGCAAATCGAATTCGCCATCCGAAATGATGGGCTTATCTAAAACGTAATATCGAAATTGATGGTCGCGAATCTCATCCGACAACTCGGCGATGCGATGACGAATCGCGGTTAGATCAGCAGCCATGGGATATTTCTACTCGGTTGCGCAGACAGTTGCCGAGCCGACAACGCGGTCGCCATCATAAATAACTAGCCCTTGGCCGGTCGCTAAACCGTAAATCGGTTCATCGAGCGCCACGGTGATGTTGCCGCCGTCATGTGAATAGGTGCAGGCAAGTGGAGCGCCGTGCGCACGTATTTGTGCAAAGCCGCGATACTCGGTGGATTCTGCCGGAACTGGACCACACCAAATTGCTCGTTCGCCGACAATTCCGGAAACTGCAAGGGAGTCGTGATTACCGACAACAACCGTGTTTGTCTTTGGTTCAATCTTCAAAACGTAACGTGGTTCTCCTCCGGCGGCCGGAACGGTGATCCCTAAACCTTTGCGTTGGCCAATCGTGTAGGTATACGCACCTTTATGTTCACCGAGCTTCTTGCCATCCTCATCAACAATCGGGCCAACATCGCTCCCTAAACGATCGCGCAACCATCCGGCATTATCACCGGACGGAACAAAGCAAATGTCATGACTATCGGGCTTGTTCGCAACGTAAAGTCCACGCGCCTTCGCCTCTTTGCGAACATCATCTTTGACAATGTCGCCCAATGGGAAATGTGCGCCTGCTAATTGATCGGTGTTGAGAACCGCTAAAACATAAGACTGATCCTTGCTGGGATCTACTGCTCGATACATCACGCGACCAAGTTCGGTCTCGCGCATTTGCGCGTAGTGACCGGTAGCTACGCCATCAAAACCAAGTGCTTTAGCTCGCTCCATGACCGCTGCAAATTTAATCTTCTCATTGCAACGTAGGCAGGGATTGGGAGTTCGGCCAATTGCATATTCCGCCATAAAGTTTTCGACGACGCCATCATGAAACTCTTCTGCCATATCCCAGATATAAAACGGAATTCCGATGACATCAGCTGCACGCCGGGCATCGTGCGAGTCTTCGATTGTGCAGCAGCCGCGCGCGCCAGAACGATACTTTTGTGGGTTGCTAGAGAGCGCTAAATGCACTCCGACAACTTCATGTCCAGCATCGACCATTCGCGCAGCAGCGACTGCCGAGTCAACGCCACCGCTCATTGCCGCAACTATTTTCATCGATTACTTCTTCACACTAAAGGCGGCGCGGGCACGGGATACAACTGAGGGAAGAACTTCGACTAGGCGTTCAATATCTTGTTGGGTGGTCGTGGTGCCCAACGAGAATCGGAGCGAGGACATCGCTTCTTCTTCACTTCGGCCAAGCGCCAATAGGACATGACTGGGGCGGGCAACGCCAGCGCTACATGCCGATCCGGCAGATGCTGAGATTCCTTCGCTATCGAGCAAGAGTAAGAGCGCTTCACTTTCAGTATTGGGAAAGGAGATGTTGAGAATTCCCGGAAGCCCGGCTGCGCCATTGAGGCTCGCATCTGGAATCGCTTGGAGAATTTCCTTGGCTGCATAATCACGAAGCTCGGAAATTCTCTTAAATTCAAGATCTCTCTTCGTTAGTGCCACCTTGGCCGCTTCAGCAAATGCCACAATCGAAGGAGCATTAAATGTTCCGCTTCGAACATCGCGCTCTTGTCCCCCGCCATGCGTGACCGGCGTGATATCCAATCCCCGCTTCAAAATAAGTGCAGCCACACCCAGTGGTCCACCCACCTTATGTGAACTGATGGTCGCAGCGGTTACACCGAGTTTTGCGAAATTAAAATCAATCTTTCCTAAACTTTGAACGGCATCAGTATGAACTGGAATCTCGCCCGCAATTGCAACGACCTCGGCAACTGGTTGCACTGCACCAATTTCGTTATTGGAGTGCATCACCGAAATGAGAGCAATCGAATCTCTGTGCGCTTCCACGTAATCGCGGAGAAAATTTAGATCAATAACACCATCCGCTAAGACCGGGATTTCAATCGAGCGTGCGCCGTCGTGCTCGACCAACCATTCAATGGGATCTTTGACGGCATGGTGTTCGATGGCAGAACTTAAAATAATGTTTCGGCTGGGATTTGCTGCGACCGCGTTCCAATAGAAACCTTTAATGGCCAAGTTGTCGGCTTCGGTACCGGTGCCGGTAAAGATTATTTCGCTCGCTTCGCAGCCGATGAGCTCGGATATTGATAGCCGCGCATCTTCCACCGCTTTGCGAACGGCGCGACCATCGGAATGAAGGCTCGATGCATTGCCGACGACGCGCATCTGCGCGGTGAGCGCGGCGGCAGCTTCATCCACCATCGGAACGGTGGCAGCATGATCGAGGTAGATCGACATGCGTGAAGTCTAAAGGTTTATTTTTTTGCAGCGACTGCAGAGGTGGCCTGAGGCAACACCGCAAAGAGGTCCCCGACGACGCCGTAGTCAGCAAGCTCGAAAATTGGCGCCTCTGGGTCTTTGTTGATGGCGACAATCATCTTGCTCGTCTGCATTCCCGCGCGGTGTTGAATCGCGCCCGAAATTCCACAGGCGACGTAGAGCGAAGGACTGACCGTCTTGCCGGTCTGTCCTACCTGATGTGAATGCGGGTACCAACCAGCATCGGTTGCAGCTCGGGAAGCTCCGACCGCTGCGCCCAGCGAATCTGCAAATGCTTCTACTGGTGCAAAATCGCCATTTGTTCCGCGACCACCAGATACAACAATGCTCGCCTCAGTAAGTTCGGGGCGACCGCCCTTCACTGTTGGTTCGAGCGAAGTTACCGTGGCTAACGTCGTGGATGCAGATTGTGTTGCCGAAATATTTTCAACCGAACCAGCAGATCCGGACTCTGCCTCAATGGAGTTGGAGCGAATGGTCACGATGCTCGTTCCGTGGGTGACAACTGAATGCACTGTGGTAGACCCACCAAAAACGGATTGGGTGGCGATTCCTTCTGAATCAATATCAATTGCATCAGTGATGAGTCCGGAATTAGTACGGACCGCTAACCGTCCCGCAACTTCCTTACCGCGAGCAGATGAAGTGATAAGTACTGCACTTGGCTTTTTTGATTCCACGACTGAAGCAAGCGCATCCACGATGGCCGGAACGCCATTCCTGTCGGCATTGACGCCGCCAACAACAACGATGCCAGCAAGTGGCAAAGCCGCTAGCTGCGCAGAAATATCAGCGCCAACGATTACGGCCGTAACATCTCCGAGGCGTTTTCCAAATGTTGCGAGCTCGGCAGTTGCTTTAGAAACTGTGCCATTTGAAGAATCGACAAGAATTAGTACTGAGCTCATATGACTCTCTTTTCTGCCAAGAAGTTGACCAGATCGCTGCCACCGTTTCCAGAATCTTCCACTTTAATTCCGGCGCCACGTGCGGGACGTGGCAGTGCATCTTTAACCGACGACCATGCCGATTGAGCGCCGACTGCATCTGCGCCGACACCGATATCCGAGAGTGTTTGCGTCGCGATTGTCTTTTTCTTCGCGGCCATGATGCCCTTAAAGGATGGGTAGCGAGGTTCGTTAATTTTTTCGACAACGCTAATGACGGCCGGAAACTTTGCTTCCATTTTTTCTATGCCGATTTCGGTCACGCGATCAATCTTGAGTGAAGATGCAGCAGGATCAACAGTGACAGTGTTGGCAAATGTCAGCTGCGCCCATCCCAATCGCTCGGCCAGCATTGCGGGGACAACGCTCATGCGAGCATCGGTTGATTCGGTGCCACAAATAACGAGATCAAATCCACCGGCAGCAATTACCTTTGAAAGAACGAGCGATGTTGCGAGCGCATCAGAACCAGCGAGCGCAGCATCAACGATATGAATCGCATCATCGGCGCCCATGGAAAGTGCTTTACGAATCGCCTCAGTTGCGCGCTCTGGCCCCATAGAAATGACGGTGATGCTATGACCACTGCCTTCGCCAGCTTCGCCAGTAGCTGAATGCGCTTCTACAATCTTGAGCGCTTCTTCAACGGCATATTCATCTAGGTCGTTAAGAACAGCGTCGACACCAGCGCGATCAAGCACGCCTCCGACCATTTTCTTCTCAGCCCAAGAATCAGGAACTTGCTTTACGCACACTGCAATCTTCATAGCCCTTATGTTACTGGTGAGTAAGTATGTTGGCTAGCACATCCTGTGCGCCTTCACTTATCCCAGATTGCGCTACCCCTTCGGTTTAGGGTGGCGACATGAAACCAGCGGACCCGAGGTATCTCGGATCAACCCTCACTGAAGGTGGCGCAAACTTTGCCATCTGGGCAGCCGCTGCCGACGCCGTTGAACTCTGTCTCTTTAATGAAGTCAATGGAAAGTTATTAGAAACCCGCTTTGCCTTAAGCCATCGCGATGGACCAATTTTTCACGGCTATCTAGCTGGTGTGCGCGAGGGTCAGCGTTATGGCTATCGCATTTACGGTCCTTGGAACCCCGAGCAAGGTTGGCGCTTTAATCCCCACAAACTCTTGCTCGATCCCTATGCCCACCAAGTAATAGGCGAACTTTCCTACGTACCGGAGATTTACGGGCATGCCGCAACCGATGGCATTGGCACTGGCGACATCACTGTGCAGGATGAACGAGATAGTGCGCACTTTGTTCCACACTCGGTCGTCACTTCGCATCATCACGAACACATTGATCGCCCCCACATTCCCTGGGCAAAAACCGTTATTTATGAAGCTCATGTTCGCGGTCTGACCATCAATAATCCGGATATTCCAGAGCACGAACGCGGTACTTATAAGGCGCTCGCACATCCCAGCACTATTCAATATTTACAAGATCTCGGAATCACCTCGCTCGAACTACTTCCGATCCATACCTTTGTCACTGAACCAACCATTCACGAACGCGGTCGATTTAATCATTGGGGATATAACGCGCTCGCCTTTTCAGCGCCGCACGCGGATTACGCAGCGACCGATAATCCCATTACTGAACTTCGCGATGCGGTGCGCGCACTGCATCAAGCTGGCATCGAAGTAATTCTCGATGTGGTGTACAACCACACTGCCGAAGGTGGCGCTGGCGGACCGACGCTCTCCTTCCGTGGCATTGACAATAAGACTTTCTATCGCCGGATTAAAGGCGACCAACTCGACGATGTGACGGGCTGCGGAAATACCGTCGATGCTCGCCGGCCCTTTGTCATGCGCATGATCATGGATTCATTGCACTGGTGGTCTGAAGTCATTGGCGTAGACGGCTTTCGCTTTGATTTAGCGACCGCACTTTCTCGACATGATTTTGGAATTGATACAACTGGTTCGCTCTTTTCGGCCATCACTGGCGATCCCACTCTGCGCGGACTAAAGCTCATTGCCGAACCGTGGGATGTCGCTGGCTATGGCATGGGAGATTTTCCGCATCCGTGGCGAGAATGGAACGACCACTATCGCGATTCACTTCGCCAATTTTGGTTAGCAAATCCTGCGCGCGGATATTCCGAGGGCGTAGGCGATATCGCATCTCGACTCTCGGGCTCGCACGATGTCTTTTATTTCCGCGGCCCCACATCTTCCATCAATTTCATCACCGCCCACGATGGCTTTACTTTGAACGATGTCGTGAGTTATTCACAGAAACACAACGAAGCAAATAAAGAAGAGAACCGCGATGGAAGTGATGCCAACCGTTCGTGGAATTGCGGTGTCGAGGGTGCAACTTCTGATCCTGAGATTCTTGCCTTGCGCCATCGTCTACAGAAATCATTACTTGGCTCGCTCCTGCTCTCTTCTGGTGTTCCCATGTTGACGATGGGCGATGAAGTTTCTCGTACCCAATCAGGTTCTAATAATGCATTTTCACTTCCGCTAGGTGGCGATCTGCGCGGTCAGGATGCCTTTTATGGCGGCTGGGCGCTGGATTGGCACCACACCGACAGCCAGCGCGATTTACTAGAGACAACTAAATCTTTGATTGCACTGCGCAAGGCATATCTGGTGGATGTGGCAAAAGAATTCTTTACCGGCGAACTCGATCTAGGAACAAGCCGAAAAGATTTGGCGTGGTTTAGACGCAATGGCGATGAGATGAATGATGAGAATTGGCATCAGCGCGATCGCAACACATTAAGTATGTATGTCGAAGCATCAGCAAATCATGCGCTACTTGTAATTCTCAACTCATCGAGTGAAGAGAATATCTTTACCTTTCCGCCAGAAAAATGGGGGAATCAATACCGCTCCGTCTTTGATGCCGCAGCACCCTTAGCCACTTTCGAGCCACGCCTTGCTACTCCTGGTGAGAG
>CANBVO010000037.1 GCA_947372915.1 Actinomycetota bacterium
AACAGCACCGGCCGCAACATTTCCAACGGACGGTACGCCAGGCGGGTTTGTATTACCGCCTTTGATGACGCAGCCGATTGTTTTAGCTGTGCCAACAACGCCATTTTCAATGACTGCAATTAGTAATTCTGCTGTGGCAGGCATTCTAGATACCTACAAGATCTGCGCCTAGAGTACGCAACATATTAATTTCAGCGGGAGTCTCGTACGCCGGTCCGCGCCAATGAACGTAGACGCCTTCGGCGAGAGTGGAATCTTCTTCCTTAAGTAATGTGCGAATGCGCTTGCTATATAAATCAGTGAGGTCAACAAAGTCTGCGCCGATGAGGGGGCTAACACCCGTCATAGAGATGTGATCGCGAATGATTACTGGCTGACCAACTGTAAAGTCGCGATTGATTCCACCGCAGGCATTAGTAAGTACAACTGCTTTGCACCCAGCTTTCACTGCAGTGCGAACACCATGAACGACAGGTTCTATTCCTTTGCCTTCGTATAAATGCGTGCGACCTAAAAAGACTAACGCGCGAATAGTTCCGTGCGCACCCTGCAAATCATAAGAACGAATGACCCCGCCATGTCCGGCAACGGTTGGCGCTAAGAATCCTGGTAGATCAGTTGCTGGAAATTCGTGGGTGGGAGTCCCGAGCGCATCCGCTGCTGAAATCCAGCCAGATCCCATTACTAGGGCAACATCATGCTTCTCTTTGCCAGTGATGGCGGCAAGGGTTTGTGCTGCTGCTTGAGCGGTTGCGAGCGGGTCTGAGTAAAGGTCGGCCATGAGCCAAACTTATCTCTAATTTCCTACTCTTGTTGAGTAGCTCGTCTTGCTAAATCTTCGAGGTAATCAACCGGAGCGCCGGCGGCAATCGCTGCATCCAGAATGATGGAGAGATGGCGCTTGCTGGGGAGCCCGCCTTCGAAGCTATTGAGAACGTAGAGGTAGCAAAGATGTTCTCCCTGCAAGGTTTGAACGCGAACTCGAATTTTGGAATAGAGATTGAGATTCGCGCCCTCCCAAATATCAAGCGACTCTTCATCTTGCGCAGTGAGGTCATAGAGCGAGACAAAGACGTGATGATCGGAATCTTCGACAACGGTAGCGAGTGCGCCTTCCCAGCCAATGTCTTCGCCGCCAAAAGTTAATCGCCAACCTTCAAGCCAACCGGTGCCGCGATGAGGTGAATACGGAGCACGCTGCAACATCTGCGCTGGATCCATATTGGAGCCGTAGGCAGCGTAGAGAGTCATAGCTAAATTCTAAAGATTAATCGTCGATAACGCAGAGAAGTGCGCCGCTGGCAACCGTCTGGCCAACGCCAACATTGAGTTTGGCAATTGTGCCGGCCTTGTGCGCGATGAGTGGTTGTTCCATCTTCATTGCTTCAAGTACAACGATGAGATCTCCAGCTTCGACGCGGTCCCCGTTGGCTTTAAGAATTTTAACGACCGTTCCTTGCATTGGGCTTTCGATGCTATCTCCAGCAACTTTAGAGATTCCGCTTGGCTTGACCCGGTGCCGCTTTTCGACAGGCTCTGGAGTGTGGAGAAGAACATCAAAGCGATGACCATTTACTTCAGCAACAATCTTGCGAGAGGCAGCCTTAGTTTCGGCGACTCCAGCTTTGAAGTTGAACGGTTCGATTTCATTGACGAATTCATTTTCAATATAGCTGGTGTAGACCTTAAATTCCTTGGTGAAGTTCTCATCATTAACAATGGCGCGATGGAAGGGGAGTGCGGTAGCTAAGCCACCAATCTCGAATTCACGAAGGGCGCGACGGGCACGCTCAATCGCTTCTTCCCGAGTTGCAGCGGTAACAATGAGTTTTGCGAGCAAGGAATCAAAGTGTGAACCAATGGTGTGACCGTGATCGAAGCCAGCATCAATGCGCACTCCTGGACCAGACGGAACTTCCCACTTAGTAATCGTTCCGAGTGAAGGCAAGAAGCCCTTACCTGGATCTTCACCGTTAATGCGAAATTCAATGGAGTGACCGCGAATAATGGGATCTACTGGGTTAATGGTGCCGCCATCAGCGATGCGGAATTGCTCACGTACGAGATCAAGACCAGTTACTTCTTCTGAAACAGGATGTTCTACCTGAAGGCGAGTGTTGACTTCAAGGAATGAAATCGTGCCATCAATACCAATGAGGAATTCGCAGGTACCTGCGCCTACATATCCCGCTTGCTTCATGATTGCTTTAGAGGAGGTATAGAGCTGTTCTATTTGCGCATCAGTCAAGAATGGTGCGGGAGCTTCTTCGACCAGCTTTTGGTGGCGACGTTGTAATGAGCAGTCGCGAGTACTGACAACAACGGCATTACCTTGTGCGTCAATAAGTACTTGCGTCTCAACGTGACGTGGTTTGTCGAGATAGCGCTCGACGAAGCATTCACCGCGACCAAAACCAGTAATAGCTTCGCGAACTGCAGATGCAAAGAGTTCGGGGATTTCTTCAATGGTGCGAGCAACCTTGAGGCCGCGACCGCCACCTCCATGTGCTGCCTTGATGGCAACTGGGAGACCATGCTCTTTCGCAAAGGCGACAATTTCTTCAGGTGTATCAACCGGGTCAATTGTTCCGGCAACAAGGGGAGCGCCAACTTGCGCTGCGATTTTTCGGGCAGAAACTTTATCGCCGAGCAGACGAATAGCTGCAGGTGGTGGCCCAATCCAGATCAGACCGGCAGCAATAACGCGATCGGCAAAGTCTGCATTCTCAGAGAGAAAACCGTAACCCGGGTGAACTGCATCTGCGCCGGCTTTCTTGGCGATAGCAATAATCTTTTCTTGATCGAGATAAGTCTCAGCGGCCGATAAGCCATTGAGCGCATATGCCTCATCAGCTGTCGCAACGTGCAGCGATGTGCGATCTTCGTCAGAGTAGATAGCGATAGATGTGATGCCATGGTCGCGAGCTGCTCGTGCAACGCGGACTGCAATTTCGCCACGGTTAGCGATAAGTACTGACTTCACGCGGGAACCACCATTTCTGATATTTGAGACCACGATAAACCAAGTTGAACGACGGCACGGCGCAAGAGCGGAAGTGAAAGTCCAATAATTCCGGATGGATCGCCCGCGATGTGATCGATAAAGGGAGCGCTTAAACCATCTAACGTAAATCCGCCCGCAACATTAAGCGGTTCGCCAGAAGCGACATATGCCTCAATTTCGTCATCCTGCATATTTCCAAAAGTGACGGCAGAGGAAGAGATATCGGAGATTTCGATGCCTTGCGCAGTATCAATAATGCAATGACCGGTATGGAGAACCCCGGTCTTGCCACGAAGTGCTTTTGCACGAGCGATGGCGACGTCGGCAGTGAGTGGCTTACCTAGAGATTTGCCTTCAAATTCAAAGGTGGAGTCGCAGCCAATGATTAACGCATTGGATCCTGCCGCATCCTTCACAGTGTGCGCCTTAAGGATGGCGAGTGCTATTACTAATTCCGAAGGGGAGAGCGAAGCTAGTTTGGGATCTTCTTCATCGACGCCGCTCACCATAATTTCTGGGTGAATACCGCAGGACTCGAGCAAGCGCTTACGCGATGGCGAGGCTGATGCAAGTACAACGGTGCGAATTGGCATTAGAAGAGTTGTCCCCATTTACGTGGCAAGGGTTGGCGAATCTGGGATTTACGCCAAAGGCTGGCGCGCTCGACCGACTTCTTTTCCACCGGAATGCGAAGCGCTTTTCCGATTGCAATGATCTCTTCGCGAGTTGGAGTTCCAGATGTAATAAGGAATTTCTGATTGCGCATACTGGTCATAGTGGAATATTTCCGTGCTTACGTGGCGGTAGCGCAACGCGCTTGTTGCGAAGTGCGTTTAGTGCCTTAGTAATTTGAAGACGAGTTTCGTGCGGCTCGATAACAGCATCAACGAATCCACGATCTGCTGCGATGTATGGATTGAGCAGAGTGGTCTCGTATTCATCGATAAGTTCAGCGCGCTTTGCATCGACATCTTTCGCATCGGCAAGTTCTTTGCGGTGCAGGATATTTACTGCGCCTTGTGCGCCCATTACAGCAATCTGTGCGGTTGGCCAGGCCAAGTTGATATCAGCACCGAGTTGCTTGGAGCCCATCACGATGTAGGCGCCACCATATGCCTTGCGAGTAATGATGGTAATAAGAGGTACAGATGCTTCACCGTATGCGTAAATCAACTTAGCACCGCGACGAATAATGCCATCCCACTCTTGTTCAGTTCCAGGTAAGAAGCCAGGAACATCCACGAGGGTCACAATCGGAATTCCAAATGCATCGCAGAGACGAACGAAGCGAGCTGCCTTCTCGGAAGCGTTGATATCCAAGGTGCCGGCCAGCTGTGACGGCTGGTTAGCGATAATTCCGACAGAGCGACCTTCGATACGACCAAAGCCGACGAGCACATTGGGCGCAAAGAGTTCGTGTACTTCTAAGAATTCTGCCTCGTCCACAATCGCCTCGACAACAACCTTCATGTCATACGGCTTGTTGGGGTTATCGGGGATAAGGGAATCAAGCGCGCGATCTGAAGGTGCAACATCGTTGCCTTCAGTTGCAGGAAGAACGGGGGATTCATCCATATTGTTTGAAGGTAGATAGGAGAGGAGCGCCTTCACGTAATCGAGGGCGTCATCTTCGCTTTCGGCTAAATAGTGTGAGTTACCGGTCTTGGTGTTGTGAGTAGCTGCGCCACCGAGTTCTTCCATGCCTACTTCCTCGCCGGTGACAGTCTTAATGACATCCGGACCAGTGATAAACATATGTGAGGTCTCATTGACCATGATGGTGAAGTCGGTAATTGCTGGTGAATAAACCGCGCCGCCGGCACTTGGTCCGAGGATGACTGAAATCTGGGGAATGACACCAGATGCCTGAACATTGCGCTTAAAGATTTCACCGTATTTAGAGAGCGAGGCGACGCCTTCTTGAATACGCGCACCGCCAGAATCGTTGAGTCCGACAATTGGGATACCTGACTTCATGGCGAAGTCCATAACTTTCACAATCTTTTCGCCAACTACTTCGCCGAGACTTCCGCCAAAGACGAGAAAATCTTGTGAGTAAATTGCAATCGTGCGACCGTCAACGGTGGCATAACCAGTAACAACGCCATCACCGTAGACGCGGTTTTTATCCATTCCGAAATTGGAAGAGCGGTGACGAGCGAATGAATCCATTTCAACGAAGGAGCCAGGATCGACTAATTTGGCAATGCGCTCGCGCGCAGTCATCTTGCCCTTCGCATGGCGCTTCTCAATTGCTTCTGGAGTTGCGCTGTTCTCGGCTTCTAAGCGACGCTTACGGAGGTCGGCATTCTTCCCGGCGGTTGTACGAATATCATCAGTCACGGTCATAAGGTACTAGCCCTGAGTACCGAAGAGATAATGGAGAAACGCATGCAAGCAGAGTTACTTGATGCCAGTGCGATTTCTCACGCGCTTCACGGCGGCTACTGGCGGGTATCGACAGTTTCGGAAGCTCCGTCGACGCAAGATCTCATACGCACCAGTAACCCACAGCATGGCGATGTGATTGCTGCAGAATTTCAAAGTGCTGGTCGCGGACGTTTGGATCGAACTTTTGAAGCCGAGAAATCAACCGCACTTTTATTCTCTTTTTATATTGAACCAACTATTTCGCGCGAGAAGTGGTCTTTCATTCCGTTACTTATTGGTTTAACCGTCGCCGAAACGCTAGATAAGAGCTGTGAGACCGATATCTATAAAACAAAATGGCCAAACGACATTGTTGTCGGAGATAAGAAAATTTCAGGAACAATTGCAGAAATTTCGGGCAGCGGAATCATTATTGGCGTAGGAATAAATATCACTATGGCTGCTGAGCAACTCCCGGTTCCGACCGCATCGTCAGTGCTAATCGAGTCCCAGGTTGTTCTTAATCGAAATGAACTTCTCGCTGCATTCCTGACTAGATTTGCTACAAACTTTGAGGCGTGGGAGAGCGGATCAGAATTCATCACTACCTACGCATCCCAATCGGCGACGATTGCACAGAAGGTGCGAGCGATTGCACCCGATGGCAGCGAGCAGCTGGGTACTGCGATTTCCGTTGATGAGACCGGCGCCCTGCACCTCGATTCCGGGGCAATTGTGCACGTTGGTGATGTGGAGCATCTTCGTTAAACTCGGGCAATGAGCTTCCCTCGAGTTGGCGTAATTGGAGCAGGACAGCTCGCTCGCATGATGGCCATACCTGCCAATGATTTGGGAATCCCTTTTACAGTCTTTGCTGGTTCTGAATCTGATGGCGCGAATTCTGTTGCACGATATGTTGTCGGCGATTACACCAATTCCGCAGATGTGTTGGCCTTTGCCAAGAACTGCGACCTGATTACCTTTGAACATGAGCTAGTGCCCGCATCAGTAATCCGCGAACTAGAAAATAGTGGCATCAAGGTCTATCCAAGATCTGACTCTTTCCAATATTCGCAGAACAAGATTGTGATGCGCAAGAAGATGGAAGAACTCGGACTTCCTAATCCAAGTTGGGAAGAGAGCCTTGATGGCATTACAACTTTAACGTTTCCATTAATTGCCAAGGTTCCAACCGGCGGGTACGACGGCCGCGGAGTTTTCGTCATCAATGATCAGAAGGCGCTGACCGAGTTAGCTGGCGCAATTAATGGACCACTTTTGCTAGAAGAGATGCTTGCCCTCGAATCTGAAATCTCAGTAATGGTGGCTAGATCTCCCCATGGCCAAGCATCAACTTGGCCAGCAACGCTCACTATTCAACGTGATGGTATTTGCGTGCAGACGGTTACTCCAGTTCCTGGAATTTCAGAAGCGCTAGCAATTGATCTACAACAAGTGGCACTCACTATTGCGCAAGGAATCAATCTAGTCGGAGTCATGGCGGTAGAACTTTTTATCGTGAACGGCACATTTGTTATTAATGAACTCGCACTTCGACCACATAACTCTGGACACTGGAGTATCGAGGGTTCAGTCACTAGCCAATTCGAACAACATCTGCGTGCAATCTTGGATTTACCCCTCGGCAGCACATCGCTCACCGCTCCTTATTCGGTCATGGGCAATGTTCTCGGTGGCGAGAAGAGCGATATGTATCGTCCGTATTTGCATCTCATGGCTCGTACGCCCGCGCTCAAATTTCACCAATATGGAAAAGAAGTGCGGCCTGGTCGCAAGATTGGCCACGTCACCATGACTGGTGAAAATCTTCTAGAATTACAGCACGAAGTAGATCATGCAGTGGACTATATGAGCGGAGTAATCGATGAGTAAAAAAGTTGCCATCATTATGGGATCTGACTCCGATTGGCCCACCATGCAAGATGCCGCAACTATTCTTGAAGATTGCGGAATTCAATACGAAGCAAGCGTTGTTAGCGCACATCGCACTCCTGCCGAAATGTTGGAATTTGCCCAAAGTGCTGAGAAGAATGGCTTTGCAGTGATTATTGCCGGAGCAGGCGGAGCAGCTCACTTGCCAGGAATGGTCGCATCCGGAACGACGCTTCCTGTAATTGGCGTACCGGTTGCACTTAAGTATTTAGATGGAATGGATTCCTTGCTCTCGATTGTGCAAATGCCAGCAGGAATTCCAGTTGCAACTGTCGGAGTGGGTAATGCAAAGAATGCAGGATTACTTGCTGCCCGCATCTTGGGCGTCAGCGATGCGGCTATTTCCGCGAAAGTTGCAGCTTTGATGGAAAAGTCCCGCACTGAATCGTTGGCGAAGACGAAGAATTTAAAGAAGAACCAGCGCGCTGGTTTTTAAATATCTGCGCGACCGAGAGCGCGGAAATGCCAGCCAGCAGCCTTCCAACTCTCTCGATGAAGAGCGTTACGACCGTCAATCACAATTGGGTTATTTACTAATCCCTTGAGCTGTGCTGGATCGAGTTCGCGGAATTGCTTCCATTCAGTGAGGTGCAAGACGATATCTGCGCCCTTGAGGCACTCTTCTACGTTGTTGGCGTACGTCAGCGCAGGGAAGCGCTTAGCTGCATTTTCATTTGCCTTGGGATCGAAGATAACTACATTGGCGCCAGCAGCATGAATTTGAGCTGCAATATCGAGAGCTGGGGAATCGCGAACATCATCGCTATCAGGTTTGAAAGCAGCACCTAATACGGCAACTTTCTTGCCATGCAAATCTTCTAGTAAATCTTTACGCACTAGCTCAATAATCCGTTGGCGCGCGCGAAGATTGATGGAATCAATTTCGCGAAGGAACTCAAGTGCTTGGTCGGCGCCCAATTCTTTAGCGCGTGCCATGAATGCGCGAATATCCTTAGGGAGACAACCGCCACCAAAACCAATACCTGCCTGCAAGAAGCGATTTCCGATTCGTGGGTCATAGCCAATTGCCTGTGCAAGAACGGTGACATCGCCACCGGCTGCTTCGCAGACTTCAGCCATCGCATTGATGAAAGAAATCTTGGTTGCAAGAAATGAATTGGCCGCGACCTTGACGAGTTCGGCCGTCGGTAAATCTGCGCGAACCCATGGTGTGCCATCTTTAAGGTTGGAGGCGTAAACCTCTTTCAAAATGTTTTCCGCTTTGTCGCTTGTAACACCGACGACGAGGCGATTGGGGCGAAGAGTGTCATCTACTGCAAAACCTTCGCGCAGGAATTCTGGATTCCAGGCTAAATCTGCATCGGGATTAATCTCTTGCAGGCGGGCACGAAGTCGAGCTGCTGTTCCAACCGGAACAGTGGACTTACCAACAACGAGTGCGCCCTTCTTAGTTACTTTGGCGACCGCTTCGAGTGAGGCATCAACATAAGTAAGGTCTGCGGCTAGGCTGCCTGCTTTTTGCGGTGTACCAACGCAGATGAAGTGAACATCGCAATCTGCAACAGCACTGATATCCGTACTAAAGGTAAGGCGACCGGAGGCAATCTCTTGCGCGAGTAGCTCTTCAAGCTCTGGCTCGAAGAAAGGAACTTTGCCTTGAGCGAGTAGCGCGATTTTTGCGGGATCGGTATCGATACCAACGACTTCAAAACCAAGGGAGGACATGCATGCGGCATGTGTTGCTCCGAGGTAGCCAGTTCCAATTACCGAAAGTCTCAGCGTCATTTAACCGATACTAGCATTCTGAAAGTAAGAAAAAGGGTAGCGTGGGAGAGTATGAAAACGCTCGGAGTCTCCATCATTCTGCCTATCCTCAATGAGGAGCGCCATCTTGCAGATACGGTGAGCGCCATCCTCGCTCAGGAATACGCGGGCGAGACCGAAGTTATCTTGGCCTTAGGTCCATCAATAGATCGCACTAATGAAATTGCCGCTGACTTAGCTGCTGCCGACTCACGGATAATTTTGGTTTCAAATCCCACCGGACGCACCGCGGCGGGTCTCAATGCCGCAATTGCGAAATCTCAATTTCCCATCATCTGTCGTATCGATGGCCATGCCGAAATTAATCAGAGCTATGTCAGCGATGCGGTCCGAATTTTGCAAGAGCAAGACGCGGTCAATGTCGGTGGCGTGATGGCTGCCGAAGGTCGTACAACTTTTGAGCGAAGTGTGGCTACAGCAATGCGCAGCAAGCTTGGTGTTGGCTCATCTCGATTCCATACTGGCGGAGAAGCCGGTCCATCGGACACGGTTTATCTCGGAACATTTAAGAAAGACGCACTCCTTGGTGCTGGTGGATTTGATGAGCGCTTTACCCGCGCGCAAGATTGGGAGCTCAACTTTCGATTGCGCTCACAAGGCGGTTTAGTCTGGTTTGATCCTTCGCTGAAAGTGACTTATCGTCCTCGTTCAACTTTGAAAGCGCTTGCTAAGCAATATTTCCAATACGGACGTTGGCGCAGAGCGGTTAGCCGCAGTCACAAGGGGAGCGTTAATTATCGCTACCTCGCGCCACCCACCGCAGTCCTTATCTTGGCAGCTTCGCTACTGGGCGGACTCTTTTTGCATCCTATTTTCTATATTCCGTTACTTACTTATCTATTAGCTATTTTGGCGGGCTCGCTTCTCATCGGACGAACCTGGAAAGAAAAAATAGTCTTGCCAGCGGTATTAATGACGATGCATATCGTTTGGGGAATTGGTTACCTGACTTCGCCCAAGAATTTGCTCCGTTAATGAAGCGCTTATTAGTACTGATCTTTGCTGCACTTCTAACCTCAACATCTATTGCTCAAGCCGAAGCGCTGCCTAATACATTTACCATCAAAGGCGCAGGCTTTGGGCACGGAGTGGGCTTAAGTCAGATTGGCGCAAAAGGCCAAGCGCTAGAAGGAAAGAGCGCAGTTGAAATTCTTAATCACTACTTTCCGACCTCTCAAGTGGTTCCAGTTTCAGATACTGCAACTATCCGCGTCAACCTCGCTCACCAAGTATCCAATATCAAGATATCTCTCACCAAGAATGTACTTAATAACCAATGGGCGCTTACAGCAGGGGAGACCGGTACTCCGCTCTCGGGATCGGCGCCAATAACTTTTTCACTCTTGGGGCAACAAATTACTGCTGGAAATTATGGTGTTGCTGATTACTGGACGCTGCGATGGAATGAATCAACAACCACGGTAGTTGTGCCTAATGATTCAACGAGCACAACTCTTGCTCACGGTTATATTCAAGTGAAGCCGGTCCTGGTGAAAGGAATCGGCTATCGAATTGAAGTCACTAATACACTAAATCTTCGAGACCATTATTTGTGGGGAGTTAGCGAAGTCTCGTCTTCGTG
>CANBVO010000038.1 GCA_947372915.1 Actinomycetota bacterium
TCCTCGTGATTAAGCTGAATTAAATGCAAATTAATCAAATTTATGATTAGAAGAGTATTTCTTGTAATCAGAGTTCTAAGTAAGAGTCTCTTCTCTGGGGTACTTTTCAAAGCACCTTTCCCCACGAAATAAAAAACGCGAGAAATGACAATCAAGTCGAGTGATAAGAGACAGAACCAAGCTAATCCAGAATTATCACGAATGAAACCTGCGTAACCAGAGAGAAGAATTAGAAACCCTGAAATAAATAGTACGAATTTCCTGCGCCTCTTTGCTGAATAAAACATTATTAAAGGTGCACTGCAAATCGTGATTTGAATTTACCAAGTAAACGCAAACCTGGTTCCCTATCCTCTTTTTCCCACTTAATTAATCCCATCAAAAGAATATTTAGAAAAATTCCTGCGCGAATTAATCTGCTATCAAAAAATAAGACAGCAATCGTCAGCAAGCTCAATGTCATTATTAATAGACTATTAATAAGTTTCTTTTTTCTAGTGATCATTTAATTTCCTTTCGTTATTCAGCTAGTAGCCTGAGCATATATTGAGAAAAAACCAATTCCAGCGCCAACAATTGCGGCGATATCTCCGATTGATCCCGGAATTGCTTGAGTTGCTGTAATTAAACCACCAATTACTAATGATGTCGGTGTAACAATTGGAATTATTTTTAGCTTTCCGGCGACAACGTAAGTAAGACCTAAAAGAGTCTGACTTGCGTTTGCGACATTACTTAATGTAATTTTTGAAGCATCGCTATCTTTCTTTTCTTCTACGGGCGGTGAAGTTTTTACTGGAGTTGGTGCAACTGTCCACGGCATAAAACTTGGGAGTTCTGCGACTTTCGCAGGAGGTGGCGGTGAGGTTGGTGGTGGAGTTGGTTTTGCAATCAAAACAGGAATCGGCGCAGGTTTGGGAGCTGGCGCAGGCTTTGGTGCTGGTGCAGGGGGTGGAGAAGCTTTGACTATCGGCTTTGGTGCTGGTGCTGCGGATGCGCTATTTATATTGAGAATTGATCCACCAACAATGGCTGATGAAATAAGAACTGTGCGAATTAAATATTTACGGTTTCCATTCAAAGTAATACCTAACGATTACGGCCAAAAGAATTTCTTTCGACTGCGTGAAAGTAGGTGGGCTAACTCTTTGAAACCTCAGTCATACATCAATCTGGATTCACATTAAAACTATTTTGCGTAACTACTTAATTACTTACAGAAGTCTGTAAAAGTGAATAAAAAAGGCCCCAAGGTATTAACCCCGGGGCCTTTAATAAGAAAGGTAATTACTTGATTGTTACCTTTGCGCCAGCCGCTTCGAGAGCTGCCTTTGCCTTCTCTACTGCTTCCTTTGAACCCTTTTCGATCAAAGTTGCAGGAGTTGCATCTACCAAGTCCTTGGCTTCCTTGAGGCCAAGAGCTGAGTTGATGCCACGTACTTCCTTGATAACAGCAATCTTCTGTGAACCAGCATCATCAAGAATAAGTGTGAACTCATCTTGTGCATCTGCTGCTGGAGCGCCGCCTGCTGCTGCTCCGCCTGCTGCTGCTACTGGAGCTGCTGCAGTTACATCGAATTCTGCTTCGAATGCCTTTACGAAATCTGAAAGTTCAACAAGGGACATTTCCTTGAATTGAGCCATGAGATCATCTTGTGAGAGCTTTGCCATTTTTATTTCTCCTTATTGGTTTCTGACTAATACTTATTAGTTCGATCTTGAGTTGGAACCAGTGCCTCAACGCTTATTCAGCGGTTGGGACATCTGCTGGGGTTTCAGTTGCTTCAGCGGCTGGTGCCTCGGAAGTGTCAGTTGCGACAGCGCCTTCAACAACTGGAGCTGCTTCTGCAACTACTTCTGCTACAGCTTCTTCGGCAGCTGGTGCTGCTTCTGCAGCTGGAGCTTCTGCAGCTGGAGCAGCAGGCGCTGCTGGAGCACCGGCTTCCAACTTGATGCGAAGTGCATCGAAGGTACGTGCGGCCTTGGCCATTGTGCCCTTCATTGCACCAGCGAGCTTGGATAGGAGAACCTCACGGGACTCGAGATCTGCAAGCTTCATAATCTCTGCAACAGTGACTGACTTTCCTTCGAAGATTCCACCCTTGATAACAAGGAATGGGTTCTCCTTCTGGAAGTTCTTCAGGCTCTTTGCTGCATCAATCGGATCACCCTTGATAAAGGCAACTGCAGAAGGACCGGTGAGAAGATCATCAGAGATCTCAACGCCAGCATTCTTTGCAGCAATCTTGGTCAAGGTATTTTTTACGACCGAATACTTGGTTGTTCCACCAAGTGAACGGCGAAGTTCTTTCATTGAGGTCACGGAAAGTCCGCGATACTCAGTCAGAACAGTTGCGGTTGCTGAACGGAAATCTTCCGTTAGCTCAGCTACTGCTGCTGCTTTATCAGAACGAGCCATTGTGGCTACCTTTCATTAGATACTTCTTGTGCGGTCTGGTCTTACAGTTCACGTGTAACCCGCCGAAAATTAAAAAATCCCCGGCGCATAAATGCGCACGAGGGTTATCTCATGTGCACCTATGCGGGCTGCGATATCTCGCAATTAACTTCTGGTCCGGGCTTGTGGCCTGGTCCAAAAGACCTGCAGTCTTTGGTGAAGTGACAAGGGTAAGCGGTGAGGCTTACCCGAGTCAAAATCAGGTATTACGGGTGGTACTAGTTAGCGTCTACATTCTCGCGAATGATGTTTGGATCTACTGGAATTCCAGGTCCCATCGTTGTTGAGATAACAGCCTTGCGGATAAAGCGACCCTTAGAAGAGTTTGGCTTTGAACGCATAACTTCTTCAAGAGCTGCGATGTAGTTCTCAGCCAATTGTTGCTCAGAGAATGATGACTTGCCGATGATGAAGTGAAGGTTGGAGTTCTTATCAACACGGAATTCAATCTTTCCGCCCTTGATATCTGTAACAGCCTTTGCAACATCGGTGGTTACGGTTCCGGTCTTTGGGTTAGGCATCAAACCGCGTGGTCCGAGAACCTTTCCAAGACGACCGACCTTACCCATTAATTCTGGAGTAGATACGACTGCGTCGTAATCCAAACGACCCTTTGCAACTTCGTCGATCAATTCGTCAGCGCCGACAATGTCAGCACCAGCAGCGCGAGCTTCTTCAGCGCGCTCTCCGCCTGCGAATACGAGAACGCGGGCAGTCTTACCGGTTCCGTGTGGCAAGTTAACGGTTGAACGGATTGCTTGATCAGCCTTCTTTGGGTCTACGCCCAATAGAAGTGCAACTTCAACAGTTGCGTCGTACTTAGTTGTGGTTGTCTCTTTAGCCAACTTAACAGCTTGTGATGGAGTGTAGAGATTCTTGAAATCTACCTTCTCGGCCGCTGCCTTGTATTTCTTACTGCGCTTCATTTCTTCTCCTACATCCTCGAGCGAACTCGAGAGTCGAGTTGTGGTTAGCGGACCAGCGAGGTCCTCCCACTCTTATCTGGAACGCTTCCAGTTAAGAATTCTTTTTAATTAGGAAACTGTGATTCCCATTGAGCGAGCGGTGCCCGCGATGATCAGGCTTGCTGCAGCAAGGTCATTAGCGTTGAGGTCTGCCATCTTGAGTGTGGCGATCTCTTCAACTTGTGCCTTGGTGATGTTTGCAACCTTGGTCTTGTGTGGAACTGGTGAACCCTTTTCGACGCCAGCAGCCTTCAAGATAAGGCGTGATGCTGGTGGAGTCTTGGTGATAAATGTGAATGAGCGATCTTCAAAGACGCTGATCTCAACTGGGATGATTTGACCCTTTTGGCTTTCGGTCGCAGCGTTGTACGCCTTAACGAAGTCCATGATGTTGACACCATGCTGACCAAGGGCTGGACCCACTGGTGGAGCTGGTGTTGCTGCGCCTGCCTGAATCTGCAACTTAATGAGCGCAGTGATCTTCTTCTTTGGTGCCATTTTTATATTCCTTTTTCTCGGGTCTTCTTAAAGCTTCTGAACTTGGTTAAATGCCAACTCGACTGGTGTCTCGCGGCCAAAGATAGAAACCAAAACCTTGAGCTTTGCTTGCTCTGGCATGATCTCGGAGATTGTTGCTGGAAGAGTCGCGAATGGACCATCCATAACAGTGACTGATTCGCCGATTTCGAAATCGACCATCTTGATATCGATCTTGTCGGACTTCTTCTGTGGGCGCGGAGCCAAAATATTTTCAACCTCAGGAAGAGTCAATGGTGATGGGTGGTGAGCGTTGCCCACGAAACCGGTAACACCAGGAGTGTTACGTACACATGACCATGATTCGTCAGTGAGATCCATGCGAACGAGAACGTAACCAGGGAAGACATTGCGCTTTACTTGCTTGCGTTGTCCATTCTTGATTTCGGTGATCTCTTCTTCAGGAACTTCGATCTGGAAGATGAAATCTTCCATGTTCAATACTGTCTTGCGGTTCTCGAGGTTGGCCTTAACCTTCTTCTCAAATCCTGCGTATGAGTGGACGACGTACCAATCGCCAGGTGCGTTGCGAAGTGCAGCACGGAACTCGGCGTTCTCGTCGTTCTCTTCAATAATTTCTTCGGCAGCTTCTTCAGCTGCAATTTCCTCTACGGCTGAATCGATTGCGGCGAGCGCCTCGGGAGCTCCAACCTCTTCGTCAGCGACGATGGTATCGACTGCAACTGGTGCCGAAGTATCGGCAGCTGCGAGCGCAGCCTCGAACTCGTCCACGTGGTTCTCTAGATTCTCAGTCACTTAACTGCCCCTTAACCAAATACCCAGAAGACAACCTTTGTCAGCACAACATCAAGAAGTGAGACAACGGCGATGATGAAAGCTACGAATACCAACACAACAGATGTATAGGTAGAGAGCTGCTTACGTGTTGGCCAAACAACCTTGCGGAGTTCGGAGACAACTTGGCGGTAGAACAGGCCAATGCGCGCGAAAAGGCCTAAGCGCTTCTCGTCGTTCTTGATCTCATCAGCCACGCGAACTACCTCTTCTTTTCTAATCGATACTTCTTCATACATTTCTATTACTACTTAAATACCGTGCAGGGCAGGAGGGACTTGAACCCCCAACCGCCGGTGTTGGAGACCGGAACTCTGGCCAGTTGAGCTACTGCCCTTCAGGCGTTACGAAGGCATGACTAAGCATGACCCTTTGCAAGCGCCAGAACGGGAAGTGTAGAGCCCCGCATGGCTATGAGTAAAACTGAGGAAAGTACGGGAGCCAGCCCATGCGGGGTTTGGCATACTGAGCCCATGAGTTCAGACCAAAAGCCCCGCATTTCCCGTCGAATCGCAGCGATTGCCGAGTCAGCCACGCTCGCTGTTGATGCCAAGGCCAAGGCGCTCAAGGCCGCCGGTCGACCTGTTATCGGATTCGGCGCAGGTGAACCAGATTTTCCTACTCCTCCCTACATCGTCCAAGCAGCAATTGATGCCGCTTCGAAAGTAGCGAACCATCGCTACACACCAGCTGGCGGGCTGCCTGATCTTAAAGAAGCGATCATCGCTAAGACCAAGCGCGACTCCAATTACGAAATTACAGCAGATCAAATTCTTATTACCAATGGTGGCAAGCAAGCGGTCTATCAATCTTTCGCAACCATCATTGATCCAGGCGACGAAGTCCTACTTCCATCTCCTTACTGGACTACTTATCCAGAATGCATTGCGCTCGCAGGTGGAAAATCTGTTGAAGTCTTCGCGGATGAAACCCAAAACTATTTGGTAACTGTCGAACAACTCGAAGCCGCCCGTACACCAAAGACAAAGGCGCTCTTGTTCTGCTCCCCTTCAAACCCCACCGGATCTGTCTATTCGCCAGAGCAGGTTAAGGAAATTGGTGAATGGGCACTTAAGCACGGCATCTGGGTTATCGCCGACGAAATTTACGAGCATCTACTTTATGACGGCGCGGAGGCACCAAGTCTTCCTGTTGTCGTTCCCGGAATGGCTGATAAAACCATTATCGTCAACGGAGTCGCTAAGACTTACGCAATGACCGGGTGGCGTGTGGGTTGGATGATCGGGCCTAAGGATGTCATCAAGGCCGCAACTAATCTTCAATCACATCTATCTTCAAATGTATCCAACGTATCTCAACGCGCGGCAATCGCAGCTCTTACGGGTGACCTATCTGCAGTGCACGAAATGGGCGTTGCCTTTGATCGTCGACGTAAGTTGATGGTCAAGATGCTCAATGAGATTCCTGGTGTTTCTTGCCCCACCCCAACCGGTGCCTTCTATGTCTATCCATCTGTAAAAGGCATCTTAGGTAAAGAAATTCGCGGAAAGCGTCCGCAGACTTCGGCCGAACTCGCAACCCTCATTCTCGAAGAAGTTGAAGTTGCGGCAGTTCCGGGCGAAGCATTTGGTCCATCCGGATATTTGCGATTTTCGTACGCCACCAGCGATGAAGATATTGTTGAAGGTATTACCCGCGTAGCGAAGTTGTTGGGCGAAGCTAAGTAATTAAAGCTCGACTCCAACGAGTCGTACTTCTGGTTCTAGCGTAATTCCAAACTTATCTTTAACTTTCGCGCGTGCGGATCGTGCTAGTTCAATCAAGTCCGCCGCTGTTGCGCTGCCAGAGTTAGTAAGGGCAAGAACGTGTAATGGCGAAATCTGTGCGCCATGTAATTGATCGCCTCTAGAAACTCCTGCATTCTCCATCAACCAAGCAGCCGATGTTTTTACATCGCCATTAGGTTGTGGCCAACGTGGTGCATCTACAGGAAGTTTCGAAGCCTCAGCTTCACTCAAAATGGGATTAGTAAAGAAAGAGCCTGCTGACCAAATATTTTGGTTAACTAACATTCCCTTACGTTGGCGCAACCGAAGAACTGCTTCGCGCACATTCGCAATTGGAGCACGCGCTCCGATTTCAACGCCTAACTCTTTTGCTAATTCTGCATATCCCACCGGTAAGGACATTTCACCGTTGCGTAAATGGAAGGTGACATCAAGAACTACATACCGCGGTGACTCTTTCTTGAACTTCGAGTTTCGGTAAGAAAAATCGCATTGCTCAGCCGTGAAAGTAACAACCTTTTTGTCGGTGCGGTCATAGGTGCGAAGGCGAGCAATGACTTCCCCGACTTCGTGGCCGTATGCACCAATGTTTTGAATAGGGGCTCCGCCGATGGTTCCAGGAATTCCACTAAGGGATTCGAGATTGGCTAAGCCTTTCTCAATCGTGAATTCAACAAAGAGATCCCAATCTTCACCGGCGGCAACGGTGAGCAGCCCGCCGCTGCAGGCATCAATTTCATAGCTATTGCCTTTAGTTTCCACCAAAATAACAGTGCCCTGAAAGCCATCATCGCCGACTAACACATTGGACCCGCCGCCCAGGATAAGTAGCGGTTGGTTAGTCGAGTCAGCCTCATCAATTGCTGAAATTAATTCTGATTCGGTTGTTGCGCGAATGAGTTTTTGTGCAGGCCCACCTACATGAAGTGTGGTGAAGTTCGATAACGACTTGGGGCTCATGGGTTAAGGCTAACGGCGAGGCGCCAGAATCTCATTCTTTCCGCGGAAGCGATCCAAAATCCGGTCGTAATTCTTCTTGCTCTGCTCATCACGGTAGGCCTCATCAGTGTCGTAATAGCCGTGGTGGCGTTCTTGCTTTAGCGGTAATTCCATCTGCCACAAGCGACCCTGAGCTTGGCGAAGTTTGAGTGAAAACTCGATATCTGCGTTGCGATAGTAGATCGCGCGAATATTAAAGGCATTAGCTTCAATCGCGGCATCACGATTGAGCGCCATGAAATAACTAAAGAGAACGTCGACTTCGCCCGCGCCTTTATCGTCAACGCTGCGCCAGTCATCTTCTAAATTAACTAATCCCCCGCGCCATCCCACTGCAACAAATTCGCCCTCATTTAATTTTGCCAATACCGGCGTCATTGCATCACCAGTGAAATGAGTGGATGGATCCATTATTACTACGTATGGCGAAGGAGCGGATTTAAGAAGAACATTTGCAGCCTCGCCCCAACCGACTCCCCCAGTTATTTGAATGAAATAAGTGCGCTCATCAATTTCAGCCTCCAGCGCCGAAATATCATGCTCGCCATCAATAATGGCTGCGATGGCGATATCTGCGGGCGTATTAGCTTTGATACTTTTGATAGAGAGCGCCGCATCCTCGCAAAAGCCATCAATAATCATGGCGATAGTGGCCTTATATTCGATACCGGTGATTTTGCGTAGATCGCCAATGCGAGCGTATTTCTTAAAGGGTGCGTTACTCATGCGAGTGAAATCGTCGCTTTAGCCATTCCTAATACTTTAACGTCATCAACGCTGGCACTGATATCTAACTTTGCTAGGCCATTTTCTGCCGCAGTAACTTTCGCTGAAATCACCAGCGATACATCGACTCCTGCAGGCACCACAACTGGCTTAGTGAAGCGAGCGCTAAATTCTTTGACTGCCGCGGAACCAGAAATATCGCTGACATATTTGCCGGCGAGCGCCATCGTCAACATTCCATGGGCAATCACATCAGGCAGGCCAACAGATTTGGCGAATTCTTCATTTTGGTGAATTGGATTCTGATCGCCACTGGCGTTGGCATATGCCACTAAAAGTTCACGATTAATGGGATAGCTCTTTGATGCTAGCTCTTGCCCGACCTCTAATGTGCTCATGCGCGAACCACCAATGTGGACCAAGTACTCACAACGAGTTCGGGACCAGAATGGAGATCAGAGCGGACCGAGACAATTTCATTTCCGGCCATGACGCGTGCGCTTTCAATGGTCGAAGAACAGACCAGTTTGTCACCGGCAACAATAGGGCGGAAGATTTGGAATCGTTGGTCGCCGTGAACAACTCGAGTCCAATCCAAGCCACTATCTTGTAAAAGGGTTTGGGATTGGTCGAGCGTTATTGAAATTGCATAAGTAGGAGGCGCAACATCAAGATTGGTTTCGCCGACGACAGCAGCAAAAGCTGCGATGGATTCGGCTGTTACTAAAGTTGTATCGGCACCAGGAAAGGTGCGCCCGACGATGTCGGGGCTAAGCATCGACTAGCGAGTCTCGCGATGAACTGTTGATGACTTGCAACGTGGGCAGAACTTCTTGAGCTCAAGACGATCTGGATCGTTACGACGATTCTTCTTAGTGATGTAGTTACGCTCTTTGCACTCTACGCAGGCCATAGTGATCTTTGGTCGTACATCCGCGGACTTGCTTGCCATTGTGGTGCTCCTTTAAGAATCTGAGGGTTGAAGGTTACTTCAACACCTACCTAACTAGTAAATCCATACCTATTTAATGCGTAGCGGAACCGGGATTTGAACCCGGGACACAACGATTATGAGCCGTTTGCTCTACCAAGCTGAGCTATCCCGCCATAAAAATCCGACCGAAATCGAACTTTCGAGCCCCCCAACGGAATCGAACCGTTGACCTCTTCCTTACCATGGAAACGCTCTACCGACTGAGCTAGGGGGGCCTACCTTTTTGTGTAGAGGGTGAGCCTACAACCTGCCCAAGGTTCCTGAGAAATTGGGCCGATGCCCTAGAAATACTTCTTGAAAACCTTAATAAATGGGCGAGAAATCCGCTTAGAAAGCTTGGTGGTCTGGTCAATCGGTGAGACCTTCATGACCTTATTGGCGGCAGGTTCATCGGGGGTTTGGACATCGCGCAAGGCGGGCGAGGTCTCATCCAGCGAATCTGCAATTCGCTCCAGATTAGTCACGAGTGAAATTGATCGTGCCAATTGTTCATGATCGACGTTATCTGACTCTTCAATTAATTGTTCTGCAAGAGTTTGGCCAGCAAGGCGTAGCTCATCTGCTTCATCTACCAACATTTCACCAGCTTCTTCATTCTCGGCTTTGCTAGAGATTGCATAACTTGCAGCCGATAAACCTTGTGCAATTTGTCGTTGAATTCCGGCTGGAACTCCACCATCTACTGCAGCATCAAAGAGCGTACGTGCAATCGTGCGCACCTGTACAACGGTGTGTTCAATCGCCACTCCCCTGGTATATAACTCTTCGGCAAGTTGATCATCAGCCGTCGGAAACCAACGTGCATGTGCTTTCGCCTCGAGTGCTTGCGCGCGAACTTTAGGAATTTCTTCAATCAGCAATCGACCTTTAGCAAGCCACTTGCCCGCATCATCTTGAGTGAATCCAGCGGCTACTCCCTCAGACATTTCCGCAAGTAGCTTGGCTGACTTCTGTGCAAGGGTTGATATCTGATCAATGGTGCGACCAGCTGGAGTTTTAGCGTGGGAGAAGTACGAGAAAACAATTGCTATCCCTGCACCAATTAACGTAGAAAGTAATCGATTTTCTGCGGTGGATTCACTTAAACCTGGTCCAATAACGATAAGTGCTGTAACTGGGACGTTTACTGAGGCAACTTCACCTAAATGCAATCCGCGGGCGACAACTGAACACAGCACAACAGTGATGCTGACAGAAATTAGGCCAACGCCAAATGCCCAGACGCTGAGGAGTGCGACGCCGGCGCCGATAGCCGTTCCGACAATCTGCCCAAATCCTTCACGGACGGATTTATATAAAGAAATTCGAATACTTAAACTACAGACGATGGCAGCTACAACGCCACCATTCTTAATAACCAAATCCCCCACTTGCCACGCAACACCAGCTGCAAACGCAGCGACCGCCACCTGGCGAACCCAGACGCGGCGGTCGGTAAATAGCGT
>CANBVO010000039.1 GCA_947372915.1 Actinomycetota bacterium
AGGTAGATGACGCGATGCGCGCCTACTTTGATTATGTAAATTCAAAGGGCGGCGTCTACGGTCGCAACATTCGCCTTGAAGTGAAGGATGACAAGTACAGCGCAGGCGTTACCGTCTCAACTGCGTCATCTCTTATCAATGACAGCAAAGTCTTTGCAATGGTCGGCGATGTCGGAACACAGACTCACGCAGCAGTTATTAAAGACCTTAATCGTCGCGGAATTCCCGATCTCTTTGTGAACAGTGGAAACTCTGGTTTCTATACTGATCCAAAGAAGTACCCAACAACTTTTGCTGGCCTTGGCACTTACGCGGTTGAAGCAAAGATTCTTGGAAAGTACATCAAGGAAAACTTTGCAGATAAGAAAGTTGGAATTCTTTATCAGTCTGATGACTTCGGCAAGAACGCACTCGCTGGTTTCACCACTGCGGGACTTGTATTCACTCCACGTCAAAATGCTGCCAGCTTTATTGCTGGAACACAGGGTTCACTAGGACTAACAAGCCAGATCAAGCAACTCCAAGCAAATGGAGTTCAGGTTGTAATCATCGCGGCTGTTGCATCTGCGACAGCGATTTCAGTTACAACAGCTAAGGCTCTTGGTTATGCACCAGATAAGTGGGTCGTAATTTCTGTCGGTTCTGATGCAACTACCTTCCAGACAATCCTCGGCTCCAAGGGCGTACCTGCAGCAACATCTGCAGCAATGCTCGCTGGCGTCATCTCTGCATCTCATGCGCCATCACCTGGCGATGCCACAGATGAGTACGTCGCTGCTTTCAAGAAGATCAATACTGACTTCAACAAAGGCGCTGACACTCGTTGGGATAACAACGTTCTTCAGGGTATGAATATTGCTTACCAGACTGTAGAAGCCCTACAGGGTGTTGGTAAGGATCTCACCCGTAAGGCATTGATTAACTGGATGGAAACAAAGGGCTCAACACTCACAAGTGCTGCGCTTGCTCCAGTTGGTTACTCAAAGACTTCACACGAGTCATACACCGGATTCTGGATCGGCGCATATGACGCAACTGCAGTGCTTAAGCCTGTTGGTGCGTCTCGCGTTGTTTACACAACAGATTCAGGCAAGGGTGCAGTCACCGTATCCACATTCAAGCGTCCAGCCATTGCGGCAGATGCACTACCAAAGGCGAAGTAATCATGAAGATGACTAATCTCCGTAAATTCTCCGCAACTCTTGGTGCAGCAGCTCTCGTAGTTACTGGCCTAGTTGCAATCTCTCCAGCTGCGCATGCAGCTGCACCAACTTGCTTGCCTGCTGATAAAGCTGGCGTAGTGACCTGCGTTGGCAAGCTTGCTAATAACGCTGCATATGTAGTGAAGGTTCCGGCAAACTTCGGTGGAACTATGTTCTACTGGAACCACGGGTTCCGTCCCTCATATCCATACCCAAGCTACACACCTCCTAAGGGTGTAGAAGAGCTCACACCTGCTAACTCAGTTACTCTCACAGATGTAACAAAGCAGATGTTGGCCGCTGGTTATGGCGTCGCTGCATACGATCGCGTTTCAACTGGACTACATGGTTGGAATACTGCCGATAGCGTTGAGATGCTCAAAGAAGTAATCGATACTGTTAAGGCGAAGTTCACCACCATCAAGAAGAATGTCGTTTACGGCTCTTCCGGTGCTGCTCCAGTAATCGATATGTTCGTTGAGAAGTACCCAACATATGCTGATTCAGTCGGCATTATGGCGGGCCTTACTCCTCCAGCTGGTAACGAAGTTAAGTCATTGTGCGATGCCTTCTACATCATGAGTGTTTTCTTTGATCCAACAATCAAGGGTTGCGCAGCATTTGGTGTTAAGGGACCTAACGGACACCTCCTTGCTCTTCAAGAGCTTGGCAAGGTTGTTACCTTGCTTAAGGGATGGCAGCTTGATTACGGCAATGGCACTATCGCCTACCCAGCCGGATTAAAGCCATACGGCATTCCACAACGTTCTGCACTTCTCTTGACCGGACTCCTTATGGGAATCCCAACTAAGAGCGCGCACATGGATGGAATCTCAACTTCTGCTCTAGTACCAGAACAAAGCATCAACGCAACTGTTGCTGTTTTGGAGAACCTTGGCGATGCGATTGCTACCGGCACATTTGCTGGTCAAGCAATCTCAGAAATCACGGGTCCTGGTTTCTACGACAACACCAAGACTGACTGGGCTTCATTGCTCTCTGATGAAGATTCAGCTCGCTACAACCTTGGTCTCTCCGGCGATGACGCAATTGCAGCAATGCTTGGAACTTTGCAGGCGTATCCACGTGTAAAGGGCGATGCAGCAGCAATTGCAAAGCTTGATTCACTTGACGCAGTAAAGTTCACATCAACTAAGCCAACTGTTCTTCTCTCTAACGAAGCTGACCGTTTGGTCTTCGCTGGAAACAGCGCTTTGTATGTTGATAAGGCAAAGGCTGTTTACGAGCAGCGTCTTGCTGATTATGAATCCGGTAAGTCAAAGGTCAAGCCAGTGTGGAACACATTTGCTATGTACGCGATGACACCTACTACTTACACAACTTTCACTGATACTGGTGCTCCAGTACTCACTGCAAAGACTGTTGCTAAGTCAGGTACCGGTCACCAGACATTCTCCGCTGCGCAGACTATGGCGTGGGTAAAGATGTTGGCTCAATCAGCGAAGTACGGAAAGCTCCCTAACGAGAACTTCATTACTCAAACGTTGAAGCAGGATCCATATCTCAACCTGGATCGTGACTATCGTCCAAATGATCTGAAGTACGCAAACTAGTACCTGTAATACCTAGTTAGAAGAAGGGGCCTCACCAATAGGTGGGGCCCCTTCTTCATGCCTTAAACTCCACAAGTGATTATTTCTGGCGTTGCTGAGATGAAGGCACAAGGCGAACTCCTTGCTGCCCAGCTCAAAATTGGAGATGTCATTCTTCTTTCTGGTCCGCTTGGTGCGGGCAAGACGGCCTTCACGCAGGGCATCGCCACTTTCTTGGGTATCGCTGGCGTTACATCTCCAACCTTTGTCATCACTCGCATTCACGAAGCTGGCAGTAAAGCAATCCCACTTGTGCACATTGATGCTTATCGGTTGCAAGGAAGCGATGGCTCGGCTCTCTTTGATGATTTAGATCTTATTGACCATATCGAACGCAGCATCACCGTTGTGGAATGGGGCGAGGGCCTGGTTGATCGAATTGCAGATCAATATTTAGAAATTCAACTTGCACATACCGCTGGTGAAGATGCGCGCGAGCTCACCTGGCAAGGTCATGGCGAACGCTGGAACGGGTTCTCGTTATGACGACTATTTTGGCAATCGATACATCGACGAATCGTACCTCTGTTGCAATCGTTGACGGCGAGAAAATTCTCTTCTCCGAATTCCACGATGATCCATTGGCGCACGGTGAAGTTCTTCCCAAGCTAGTAGCAAAAGCGCTCAAGATTGAGTCGAAGATTGATTGTGTTGCTATTGGTATGGGCCCTGGCCCTTTCACTGGACTTCGCGTGGGCATCGCCTTTGCGCAAAGTTTTGCCCTTGCTCGTGGAATTGAATGGCGAGGCGTCGCATCATTAGATGTCATTGCCGCCGGTATCACTGATGCAGAATTTATTGCCACCATCGATGCTCGTCGTAAAGAAGTCTTCTGGGCGAAGTATGTAGATGGTGTTCGCCAAGGAGATATCGAAGTTATCTCACCGCTCTCACTTCCTGCTGATATTCCTATCCACAACAATCTTTCGCCAGACCCAGTCATCTTGGCAAGACTTTGCCAGGGCGATGCGAATGTAACGGAAGCTATTTATATCCGCCGCCCTGATGCACACCCTGCCCCCAAGGGAATTACCTTCCGCCCAATGACTGCGATGGATTTAGTAACCGTCCATGCCCTCGAAAAAGCATCGTATGCCGATGATCCTTGGTCGCTTGCGCAGTTCAAAGAAGAGTTGGCCGGGAAAGATCGAATGTATTTAGTTGCTGAAAAAGATAAGAAAGTAATTGGCTTTGCTGGAGTGATGCATCGCGGGGATACCTGTGATGTTCTTACTCTCACCGTGGATTCCACGCTGCGCCGCCAAGGAATTGGTCGCGAAATGTTGCGCCGATTAATTGATTGGTCTCGTAATAAGAAGGTTCCAGCCATGATGCTGGAAGTCCGTGCCGGCAATGACGAGGCGACTCCGCTTTATACATCTTTTGGCTTTGTCGCGATATCTAAGCGCCCTAACTATTACGGCCCTGGTGTCACCGCAATTGTGATGCGTAAGGAGTTGACCACATGAGTCAACCATTAATTCTTGGCATCGAGACATCGTGCGATGAGACTGCAGTCGGAATTGTGCGTGGTCGCACTCTGCTTGCCAATGTCATTTCATCGAGCGTAGAAGAACATGCCCGCTTTGGTGGAGTTGTCCCAGAGATTGCTAGCCGCGCTCACTTAGAAGCAATGCCTAGTGTTCTCGAACAAGCACTTCGTGAAGCGAGAGTCAGCATAAAAGATATTGACGCCTTTGCGGTAACCGCAGGCCCAGGATTAATCGGCGCACTTCTCGTCGGCGTCAGTAGTGCATCGGCACTTTCTATAGCAATGGATAAACCAATCTACGGAGTGAACCACTTGTCCGCGCACATCGCGGTTGATGCGCTGAACTCTGATCACCCACTCAAGCCCACTATCGCGTTGCTTGTCAGCGGCGGCCACAGCAGCATCTTGCAGGTCAACGATATTGCTAGCGATGTGAAAGTCCTTGGCAGCACTATGGATGATGCAGCCGGTGAAGCGTTCGACAAGATTGCACGTTTACTTGAACTTGGTTTTCCTGGTGGTCCCGCCATCGACAGAGAAGCTAAGCAAGGCAATAAATCCGCAATTGATTTTCCACGCGGCTTGACGCATCCATCTGATCAGGGCGAGCACGCATATAACTTCTCTTTTAGTGGACTTAAAACAGCCGTATCGCGCTATCTCCAACAAACACCTTTATCCGCCCGCGCAGATGTCGCAGCATCTTTCCAAGAGGCCGTGGTCGATGTGCTGGTTACAAAGGCCATCGCTGCCTGTAAGGAAACAGGAATTGATTCACTGGTTATTGCTGGGGGAGTTGCAGCTAATTCACGACTTCGAGAGATGGCCACAGAACGCACCGCAAAAGCCGGTATCGACCTGCGGATTCCTACAATGGATCTCTGCACTGATAATGGCGCAATGGTTGCTGCACTTGGGTCCATCGCAGTCAGTTCTGGAAGAGCGCCATCTCAAGTGGGATTTGCGGCAAGTTCGTCTGCAGGACTAAATCAAATTATTTGGTAGGCGGAAAATCTAACTTCCGTGAAATAGCCTTCTTTGCTTTAGCTTCACTGACATCAAATATTCGTAAAGCTATGACAAGTGCTTGTTCAGCTTGAGTTGGAGACATAGTTTCAGTGACGTGAACTGAGGTCAAAATTCCCGCCAAGGAATATGCGTAAAGCATGACGCGCATTTCGAAATTGTCGTTGGCAAGCTCACCTTGATCAGCTAGCTTCTTAAATGCTAAACGTCCGGGTTCTGAAACAGCCTTGATTATGAAGTCTGGATTGCTTAAAGTGTTATGAAGAATTTTGGCAAAAAGTGGGTGAGTCTGTTTTACCCAGAACAACATTCGAGCAACGCTCAAGACTGATTCCAGACTCTCTGCTGGAGGCCGACCTGCATATGCCCAAGCCACCCACTCCGCCCAGATTTGAGAAAGGGCTTCGGTGAAGAGAATTTCTTTATTAGGAAAGTATTTGTAGATCGTGGTGGGAGATACCTGGGCTATTTCAGCCACCTGTTCGATGGTGGCTTCAGGGCCAATCTCCGCTAGAACTCTGTGCGCAGCCAAGACCAGATTCGCGCGATTTCGGGCGGTGTAGGCCGCCTGACGGGTAGGTGCTACCGCCTTCTTCTTGGTGGGCATAGGCCAAGTTTAGGCCGAAAGTTCAGATGAGAAAGCGTTAGCTGGAACTGGCACCCCCTTTAAAGATTGGGTGGATTTATCAAGTATGGAATGACATTCCAATCTTCCGCTATCATCCTCATTGGGATTTCGGCGCTTCCGCAGTAAACCAACGCCTGTGGGAACGCCGAACTCTCCACAATTGCCGTCAAGCAAGAGAGTCGAGGGGAGGGACGCATGGCTGACTTTTACTATGACGATCCCATTGAGGACGCCCCCGCACCTCGACGCAAAGCACCAGGAATTCTTGCGTCAATCTTGATTCTGCTTGCAGGTGGACTCTTCCTTAACACAACTTTTGCTGGAAACATTTCTATTAATTCCGGAGCCCTAGTCGAGTTTGGGCAAGGCTTGAGTGTGACCGCCGCCTGCTCTGGTGCCTCTGTATTAACCATGACACCTCAGTCCACCTTCACCAATGCATCTGGTGCTGGCGCGTTCTACTTCAGCAGTGTCACAGTTTCTGGAATTCCTTCAGGATGTAATGGTTCAGATTTCAGTATCTCTGCGTTCAACAATACGGGCAACGCTTTGCCTATTTTTAATTCCTCATCAACGGCTGCTTCAATTTGGAGCAATGCTGGAACTTTCCAAGTAGGCCTCGGAGGGTCGGGCACGACCGTTACAAGTGGTTCTGGAACCTTTACCGTTATCTTTGCTGCGCCAGTTGCCCTTGCTTCTACTGTTGCCAAAGTGACGCTACAAAGTGGTCCGCATGCAGCACTTGATTGCTCATCCGGCGGCACATGTACTTATGGAAATACTGGACCCGGCGGAGGAATTATTATTTATGTTAACGCGGGTGGATTTAACTGCGGCCCAACAGCTGCAGCCACCTGTCGGTATTTAGAAATGGCGCCAGCCTCATGGTCTGCAGGTGATCGACTCTCATCATGGGCAGTAGCTGGTAAGACAAGTACTTCTGTAAACCCTGCCAATGGAATTACTGCTGACGCGACTGCAAATGGGTCGATTACAGGTATCGGACTTGGCTATATCAACTCACTCAATATTGTTGCGCAGGGCAACGACGCCACTTCCGCTGCGGGAGCGGCTCGCAGTTACACCGGTGGGGGTAAGACAGATTGGTTCTTGCCAGACTTGGCCGAGCTCACTCAAATCTGTAAATACATCAGCGGGCAACAGGGCACTCCTGACTCGACAAAATGTCTCGGTATTCCAAACTTCACTTCCGTTTTAGGCGTGAGCGCAGCTAGCTACTGGTCATCATCGGAGAAGGATTCAAGCAATGCTTGGTATTTAAATATGATGGACACGTACTCACAGACTTATTACACAATCAATAACAGCAAGGGCAACACCTATAGCGTGCGTCCGATCCGCTCCTTCTAGTCCTATTAGGCCCTCCCAATCTGCCCATCCCGCTTCGATCCCGCCTCAAGTTGCAGCCTGGCCTGAGCCCCTTTAAAGTTGGGTTAGCACTCTCGGGGTCCGTCTGCTAATTGCAGGGGCCGCCCAGAGGTAGAAAACCGACTAGTTATGAAGGAGCGCACACATGGCCGTAGCCATTAAGCCACTAGAAGATCGCATTGTCGTAAAGGCCAACGAGGCTGAGCAGACAACTGCTTCAGGTCTTGTTATCCCAGATACTGCAAAAGAGAAGCCACAAGAAGGCACAGTAATTGCAGTTGGCCCAGGTCGCTTTGATGACGGTGTTCGCACACCTATGGATGTCAAGGTTGGCGATGTTGTTCTTTATAGCAAGTACGGCGGAACTGAAGTGAAGTACAACAACGAGGAGTACCTCGTACTTTCAGCTCGCGATGTTCTTGCCATTATTGAGAAGAACTAATCCGCATGGGTAAGAGTCTTCAATTCGATGAGTCCGCTCGTCGTTCGATGGAGCGCGGAGTCAACATTCTTGCTGACACCGTCAAGGTAACTCTTGGGCCTAAGGGTCGCAACGTCGTTATCGCAAAATCATACGGCGCCCCACTCATCACCAACGATGGTGTCACCATCGCCAAGGAAATTGAACTTGCTGATCCATCTGAAAATATGGGTGCTCAGCTTGTTAAGCAAGTTGCTGAAAAGACCAACGATGTTGCTGGAGATGGAACAACCACCGCAACAGTTTTGGCGCAAGCAATGGTCAAAGAAGGCCTTCGCAACTTAGCAGCCGGCGCACAGCCAATGGATATCAAGGCGGGAATTGAAGCTGCTGTTAAGGCAGTCACCGAAGAACTCCGCAAGAACTCCACAGCTGTCAGCGGCAAATCTCAGATTGCAGATGTTGCGACAATCTCCGCGCAAGATAAGGCAATTGGCGATCTCATCGCAGAAGCGATGGACAAGGTCGGCAAGGATGGCGTTATCACTGTAGAAGAGTCATCAACCACTGGACTCGAGCTCGATTTCACTGAAGGTATGCAATTCGATAAGGGTTACATCTCTCCATATTTCGTGACTGATTCAGATCGCATGGAGACTGTTCTCGAAGATTGCTACATTCTCATCTCAGGCGGAAAGATTTCAGCACTCAACGAAATCCTTCCCGTCCTCGAGAAGGTATCGCAAGCAGGTAAGCCACTTTTGATTATCGCCGAAGATGTTGAGGGCGAAGCGCTTTCTACTCTCGTCGTTAACCGCATGCGTGGAACCTTCACCTCAGCAGCTGTTAAGGCTCCTGGCTTTGGAGATCGTCGCAAGTCAATGCTTCAAGATATGGCAATCCTCACCGGTGGCCAGGTCATCACAGCAGAAGTAGGCCTCAAGCTAGATCAAGTAACTGTTGATCTCTTGGGTCGCGCACGCCGCGTCGTTATCACCAAGGACACCACCACTATCGTGGATGGCGCTGGCGATAAGGCCGAGGTAGCAGCTCGCGTCAACGAGATTCGTAACGAACTCGCAAACACTGATTCCGATTGGGATCGCGAGAAGCTCCAAGAGCGTGTGGCAAAGCTTGCTGGTGGCGTCTGCGTCATCAAGGTTGGCGCACATACCGAAGTAGAACTCAAGGAGAAGAAGCACCGTCTCGAAGATGCAATCTCTGCAACTCGCGCAGCAGTTGAAGAAGGCATCGTTGTTGGCGGAGGTGCAGCACTTGTGCACGCAGCTTCAGCTCTAGATAACGATCTTGGATACGAAGGCGATGCTGCAGTTGGCGTCCGCTTAGTACGCAAGGCGTGCGATGAGCCACTACGTTGGATTGCAGAAAATGCAGGCCACGAAGGTTATGTCGTCGTTGCCAAGGTTCGCACTATGAAGCCAAACGAAGGTTTCAATGCGTACTCCGAGGTCTATGAAGATCTCGTCAAGGTCGGCGTAATTGATCCAGTTAAGGTAACTCGCTCAGCGCTTGCCAATGCTGCATCTATCGCCGCTATGTTCATTACAACTGAAGCACTTGTCTTCGAAACACCTGAAGACAAAAAGGAAGAAGCAGCAGGCCATGGCCACAGCCACGGACCTGGTGGACATTCCCACTAATCAGTAATAAAAAAGCCCCGCCTCTTATCGAGTGCGGGGCTTTCTTATTTTGTAAACGGAGTGTAATTAACATGTTAGTTCGGCTTTTCTCCCGATAAATACTCGATTCATACAAATAAATCACGCGCTAACAACAATCAATACACATTAATCAACACTTTTCGGATTTGAGCACCAATGATTCTTTAAACACTAACTCTTACTAAAGCGGAACTTTCCGCATTGGACAAGGAGTTAAAATGAATAGAAGAATTACGCTCAGCACAATTGGACTGTGCTCAGTTTTTATTGTGCCGATTTCCATGCAATCGGCGGAAGCCAGTAGCGCTGCAAAAATTACAGCGCCTAAAGGATCAATAATTATCGATCCGCCAGTCGTCCGGCCAAACCAGGTAAGCCTGCCTTCAATCCCAAGTTCGAAGGAAGTGCTGCAAGTTGTTCGCCAGGCAGCAGTTGCGGTAAATCAAGCGGGCGCAGGACAAACTATGGTGGTACTTTCTCTTACGGCTAGGGCAATTCAATCGGTTGGCGTGATCTCATCTCTAGCCTTATTCTTTGGATTCTAAAGTGAGCCGGATATTGAAAGAAGAGGGGAGTCTTTAAATGTTTAATAAACCAATAGAGAGTATTTTGAAATTTATTGGCTCAAAATATTTCCTTTTTGCTGGTTTAACCATTTGGGCTTTAAGTGCTGGGTTACCACCGCTCATCGACTGGATTCAGAAGTGAAAAAAGCCCCGCCTCACTATGAGTGCGGGGCTTTTTACTTTAACTTTAAGAAGCGCTAGCGACAGTAAGTTCTCGTTGCTCGCGTTGATTGATGATTGCTAAGCGATCATCTTCAGATAGACCGCCCCAGATGCCATATGGCTCGTGGAGGGCGAGTGCCTGCTTGCGGCACGCTTGGATTACTGGACAGGAAGCGCAGATTGCCTTTGCTGCATTTTCGCGATTCTTGCGACGCGGACCGCGTTCACCATCTGGATGGAAAAACATTTCGGTATCAAGACCGCGGCATGCTGCTCTCTCTTGCCAATCCCAATCGTCGGCAATCGGCCGAGGTTGTTGCGGGATAACGGTTCTCATAAACACATCTCTCCTATTGTGCTTAAAGGGTGTAGACCTTGCTTG
>CANBVO010000040.1 GCA_947372915.1 Actinomycetota bacterium
GGAGTATTGATTGCGATTCTGAAGTACCGCACCGTTCCGGTCGAAGCTCCAGTAAATGTTTCGGTATTTACCAAGGCAGCTCGCAAGGATCTCTTCCAAGATAGCTTTAACGAGGCAGTTCTCATGCGTCCGGGCCAGAAGCTCACCGCGGGACTTGTATTTACTGATAACTCAATCGTCGATGGCGCAGTGAAAGCTGTTGGCTTTAGCCTCGGCACCATCTCTGGCTGGATTCGCAAAGTTCAAAATGGATACATTCGTACTTATGCCCTCGTAATGCTCATCGGATTACTGGCGCTTATCGCAACAGTTTGGATGGTGACCTTGTGAGCATCTTGACCACTCTCGAACTTCTGCCGCTCGTCGGCGTGCTCGCTCTCGCTTTTACTCCCAAGGCAAATGCCAAGGCAGCTAAGCAGATTGCTTTGGGCTTCTCGCTTCTGGTTGCAGCAGTATCTGCTGTGATGGCAGCTCGCTTCCATAGCTCGACTCCTGGCTTCCAGTTCGCCGAATCCCGCTCATGGATTTCTAGCTTTGGGATTAATTACGCAGTGGGTATTGATGGCATCGCGCTTGTTCTTATTTTGATGACCGTCATCCTTGTTCCTGTAGTGATTCTCGCTGGTTGGCACGAATCCGAAGGTGGTCGCTGGAGCAGCAAGACTTTCTATATTTTGATTCTTGTCTCTGAGGCAATGATGATTGGCGTCTTTGCTGCGACAGATGTCTTCCTCTTCTATGTGATCTTCGAAGCGATGTTGATTCCGGTCTACTTCCTTATCGGTGGATATGGTCGCGGAGATCGCGCAGCAGCAGCGCTTAAGTTCTTGCTCTACAGCCTCTTTGGTGGATTGTTGATGTTGGCCGCTCTCATCGGTACGTACATCATCTCTACCAACCAAATCGGTGGCACATTTGATTTAACCAAGCTCTCACAGATGCATATTGATTCAGCAACTCAGAACTGGTTGTTCCTCGGATTCTTTATCGCCTTTGCGATCAAAGCTCCGCTCTGGCCATTCCATACTTGGTTACCATCGGCTGCTAAATCTGCGACTCCGGGTACATCAATCTTGCTTCTTGGTGTTATGGATAAAGTCGGTACCTACGGAATGATCCGTTTCTGCATGACCTTGTTCCCTGATGCGACAAAGACCTTTACCCCGGTCATCATCGTGCTTTCAGTTATTTCAATTCTGTACGGTGCATTCCTTGCCATTGGTCAGAAAGATATCAACGGCCTGATTGCCTTCACCTCGATCTCCCACTTCGGCGTTATTACCTTGGGAATCTTCGCAATGACCACTCAAGGTCTCTCTGGTGCGACGTTCTATATGGTCAACCATGGCTTCTCTACCGCCGCACTCTTTATGACTGCTGGTTGGATGGTCGCTCGTCGCAAATCTTCCGCGATTGATGACTTCGGTGGATTGCAACGAGTCACGCCAATTTTGGCTTGGTCATTTTTTATCGCTGGACTCTCTGCACTCGCACTTCCAGGCCTCTCTAGCTTTATCTCAGAGTTCTTAGTGCTTGCTGGAACGTTTACCCGATATCCAATCGCGGCCATCTTTGCCACACTCGGAATTATTCTTGCCGCACTTTATGTTCTCATCGCGGTTCAGAAATCTCTTCATGGCGAGACTAAGCCCGGAAATGAATCACTGACAGATTTAGTACTTCGCGAGAAGATTGCATTGGCTCCGGTCATTGCACTCATTGTCCTTCTCGGCTTTTATCCCAAGCCTGTGCTCGATGTCATCAACCCAACATCTGGCGTTGTCATGCAACATGCTGGGGTAGTAGATCCAGTTCTGAAAGCAGGTAAATAAATGACCGCTCCAGTACTCAATTACGCTCTCTTAGCTCCCATCTTGATCATTCTTGGTGGAGCACTTGTTGGAGTTTTAGTCGAAGCCTTTATTGGCAAGGCTCTTCGTTCAACCTTGCAGCTGCCAATCGCACTTGCATCAGTCATACTTTCATTTGCCGCTCTCTGGGTATCACATAACAATCCATCTACTAAGGCCGCCATTGGCTCAGTATCGATTGACCCTGCCGGTATTTACATTCAGGGAATTATTCTCATACTCGCCTTTATCGGAATTTTGCTGATTGCTGATCAAGATAATTTCACTGCCCAAGCTTCAGCTTTGCCTGGCTCTGACGAAGAAGCTGCTGCAATTGCATCTGGAAAGCAGCAGACTGAAGTCTTCCCGCTTACCCTCTTTGCAATCGCTGGCGCACTTCTCTTCCCAGTTGCCACTGATTTAATCACGCTCTTCGTTGCACTCGAGGTTCTTTCGTTGCCGTTGTATTTGATGGCTGGCCTCTCTCGCCGTCGCCGTCTACTTTCGCAAGAAGCAGCGCTCAAGTACTTCATTCTCGGAGCGTTCTCCTCTGCCATATTCCTCTTCGGAACCGCCTTTCTCTACGGCTACACCGGCGCACTCTCCTTCAATGAGATTGCAGCAGCGGTAGGTGGCAATGGTTCAAATAGCGTCTTCCTCTATATCGGAATCATCTTTGTCTCAGTCGGTCTGCTCTTTAAGGTCGGCGCGGTTCCATTCCACTCATGGACTCCAGATGTTTATCAAGGTGCACCAACACCTATTACTGGCTTCATGGCAGCTTGCACCAAGGTTGCTGCATTTGGTGCGACCCTCCGACTCTTTTATGTAGCACTTGATGGCGCATCACAAACGTGGAAGCCAATCATCACCGCAATTGCGATGATCACCATGCTGATCGGTTCTATTGCAGCAATGACTCAACGCGATGTAAAGCGTGCGCTTGCTTACTCATCAATCGCACATGCTGGTTTCTTGCTTATTGGTGTTGTCGCGCTCAGCAAAGAAGGCCTTGCTGCATCACTGTTCTACTTCATCGCTTACGGTCTAGCCACACTCGGCGCTTTCGCGATTATCACTATGGTTCGCGACTCCTCTGGCGAAGTCACTGACCTCAATCGATGGGCCGGACTTTCTAAGAAGTCGCCATTGGTCGCTGCGCTCTTCACCCTTTATCTACTGAGCTTTGGTGGAGTTCCACTGACTGCTGGATTTATCGGAAAGTTCTCTATCTTTGCTGCCGCATACCAGGGTGGGAATATGTTGATTGTCGTAGTCGCAGCGTTAGCCAGCGCGATTGCACTCTTCTTCTACCTCCGCATCGTCTTGATGCTCTGGTTCAGCGAGCCAACAAATGATTCGGTGACCGTTGTTATTCCATCGGTACTTACCCGTTTCGCAATTATTGTCACTGCAATTGCGACCATCGTCCTTGGTATCGCTCCATCTTTGGTTCTCAACTCCGCGAACCACTTTGCTACCTTCCTTCACTAAGCGCCACTAAATGTCGCGCCTCGGAATTACCGGTTTAGATCCAGTTCTTGAGAAAGACTTGCTCGCAGGCATGGACCAGGTTGAATCCTTGCTCCGTTCTCACATTCTTGGTGAGTACCCATTTGTAGTCGAAACTTCTCGCCACTTAGTAGAGGCCGGTGGAAAACGACTTCGTCCGATGCTCACACTCTTGGCTTCACACTTTGGTGACGCCACTCGCAGAGAAGTTATTGAAGCTGCAGTTGTCTGCGAACTCACTCACCTTGCAACTCTTTACCATGACGATGTCATGGATGAAGCTCCGAAGCGTCGCGGAGTAGAGAGCGCCAATAAGCGTTGGGATAACAGCATCGCCATTCTTACCGGCGATTACCTCTTTGCTAAGACCTCTCGGCTATTGGCTGGACTTGGACCTGATGCGGTTCGGTTACATGCAATTACCTTTGAACGACTTGTCATTGGACAGATTTGCGAGACGCAAGGGCGCACTCCGGGATTAACTTTGCTCGAGCATTATTTGAAAGTTGTCGCAGATAAGACAGGTTCGCTTATTGCAGCTAGTGCACACTATGGCGCTCAAATGTCAGGTGCGGATCAGCAGACCATTGAAATTCTCTCTGCTTATGGAGAAAAAATCGGAGTTGTCTTCCAGCTAGCCGATGACATCATCGATATCGCAAGCACAACCTTTGAATCAGGAAAGACTCCTGGCACGGACCTTCGCGAAGGTGTTCCTACCTTGGTGACGCTCTTTATCTTGGATTCACAGGATCCGGCTGATGCCGAACTCAAGAAATTATTGTCAGCTCCCATTACTGATGAGGCCGTTGTGGAATCCACGCTTACAACTCTTCGTGGGCACAAAGCTTTGCAGCAGGCTCGTGAATTGGTAGAAAGCTATGCCGCAGATGCTGTGGCGCTACTTGCTCCACTTCCTGATGGTCCAGCTAAGAGTGCGTTAGTCGAGCTCAGCAACGCGGTTATTACCCGTACTTCCTGATTTCATTAAATCAGTCGCTAACACAATCAGCGCCACCCAAATTAAAAAGAAACCAGTCCAGCGGGCCGGTGACATCTTCTCGTGGCGCAGAAACACGCCAATACAAAATTGAACCGATGGCGTCAGGTATTGAATTAGGCCCATAAGTGAAAGCGGAAGTCTGGTTGCAGCGCCGTTAAAGAGAAGCAACGGAATTGCAGTTACCGCACCGCTAAGAACAAGCAGTGTGGTCAGGCCTGCACCATGACTAAGCTGACCAGTTCCTTGATGAGCCAAGAAAATCAAATATGCGCCGTACGGAATAAGCGTAATTGTGGTTTCAATGGCGAGGCTTTCTAAAGATCCAAGACCAAGCTGCTTCTTTACAAAGCCATAACTGCCAAAAGATAACGCGAGCGTAATGGCAACCCATGGAAAGGTATGCGCATCAATGGTTAAGACGGCAACCCCAAAGCTGGCGATTGCTACTGAAATCCATTGCCAGTTGCTCATATGTTCGTGCAAGATGACGACGCCGAAAGCGATACTCACTAATGGATTGATGTAATAGCCAAGTGAGGCATCGACAACATGGTGATTATTAACTGCCCAGATATAGGTAAGCCAATTGATAGAGATGAGTACTGCGGCAAGAGCTAACCCAAGAATCAATTTCTTATTCTTAAAGAGCGCAATTGTTGAACCAAGTTGTTTGGTCAGCGCAAGCGAAATTGCGCAGAAGCCCAGTGTCCAAACCGCACGGTTAGAGACAATTTCAAGGGGATTAGCTGGCTGGAGTAATGGCCAATAGAGCGGGAAGAGACCCCAGATTAAATAGGTAGTTAACCCAAAGGCGAGACCGACTTTATAGCGGCTCATTCTTAACGGTAGTTCGTGAATTGAACCGCAAAGTCCCAGCTAGCACCTTTAACCATGGCGATGGCATCTTGGAGATCGTCTCGACTCTTACTGGTAACGCGAAGAGATTCACCTTGAATTTGAGTCTTGAGTGTCTTGGGACCTTCATCGCGCAAAAGTTTTGCAATCTTCTTAGCGTTCTCGGTCGAAATACCTTCCTTAAATGCGCAGCTTATTTTGTAGACCTTGCCACTGAGTTCTGGCTTGGAGTCATCTAAATGCTTGAGTGAAACGGTGCGCTTTACTAGCTTGTCGCGGAATACTTCGAGGGCAGCTTTTGCGCGCTCTTCGGTATCGGCTTCAATCAGAAACTTATCGCCAGACTTTTCAATCTTGGTGCCAGTGTTCTTAAAGTCGAAGCGGGTATTGATTTCGCGATCAGTCTGATTGAAGGCGTTGTCGACCTCCATGTGATCAACTTCGGAAACGATATCGAAACTGGAATCAGCCATGACGTGCCCCTGCTCTACTTAGATATTGTCTTTTTTAAGACGTGAACGACTTTCTTTACAAGTTTAGTGAAATCTGAAGGCTTGCGGATGCGCTTTGCAGCGCGAATGGCGATGCCCACCAGCGGTAGGAGGTTATTGGAGGAGAGGGTCTTGGAGAAATCGAATTGGCTGATTTCGTGCCAGCGCATTCCCCAGAGCTCTTGAATATTGGAATAGGCATATCCGCCAGCGCGATTAGCCCGTCCGAGCGCTGGCGCGTAAAGAATGAATGTTCGCTGATCTTTGGAATCCACAACACCCTCAAGTCCGTTGCCAGATTTGCTGATGCGATGGCGCAGCGCTCCGAAGCGAACGATGGGTTCGATAGCGCCTTCAGTGAAGTAGAAGAAGGGAGTTGATGGCTCATCAAAGTGCTCGAGAATTTCAGGAATAAGTAACTTCTTATCGCCGGTAATTTCCTCAAAGGTAAAGCGTGAATCGCCAGCTACCCAGCGCTTGATCTCGCGAAGTTCACGCAATGAGTCGTTCGTAACTTTGTAGCGCGCAGCCAGATCTTTCCAAGGGCCAATCAGCAGGAAGCGTGCCTGACCTTTTTCGTCTGCAAAAAATTCATTGACCATATTTTTAAATGCTTCAGCGGGCATACCGCGACAATCAGCGACCACGTAATTTTCGGAAATTGCCCATGTGAGTTGATCATTAGCGCGCAGGTAGGAAAGCGCGGGCACATGATTAGCAAAGAGCGGACGGTTGTGTGCAATGACGGTATCTGTGTGAACTTCAACAGTACTAATACCTAAGTGCCATGAGAGTGCTTGGCGCTCTGGAACGAAGCGAAGACCGGCAAGTAAAGCACGCCATCCGAGTTCATTATCTTCGCCGGTTGTGAAGATTGGGTTATATCCGCCAAGACTCTTCCAGTTATTGCGAGAGATAGAGAATGTTGCGCCAACAAGAGCGCGGAAGCTTTCGAGGCCTGGCTTGCGAAGTTCATCAGTGCCCTTGATAAGTAGTTCCCAAGCTTCCTTGGTCTCGCTAACTTTATGGAGATCAGCAAAAGCTCCGGCTCTTAATTCTTGGCTAAGAAGTTCGGGGGAGTATTGCCAATCCGCAACAAAGCGCTTCCAGCCCAGCACGACGAAATCATCTGCGTTGTGATGCCATTTCATATGGTGAGCCAGATGATGGGGCTCAACAATCATGTCCGCATCTAAGAACCAGAGCACATCTTCCTTCAAGGTAGCTACGGCGTAGTTAGTGGCAAGTGTCTTACCCCAGGCCTGATCCTTATTTTTAAACTTAATAATTTTAGTTTTCGCTGGGCGAATCTTTGGCAGAACTAATGCTTTCTCAGAACCATCGTCAATGATGTAAACAGTGAAGAGTGCCGCTGGATAGGTCTGCTCTTTAAGTGCGGCGAGAACTAAATCCAATTTATCTTGACCATCGCGGCAGGCAATAACGACAGCGACTTTGAGGGTTGGCTTCTTAACTAAATCCAAAGCAGGTGGACGGTTATATCGGAATGCGGTTCTCATGAGTTGGTTCCAAACTCTGGATGCGACCAGATGCCAACTCTTTGGCCGCTGGTTCCGCGCATATATTTCGAGTAATTAGTGAAGTAAGTCTGGGTCGCAATGCTGCGCTTATAGATGTAACCAAGTCCGTAGGTACGGTAAATCTTTCCGCCATTTTTCTTTACGCCAGAGAGTAGGAAATGATCAACGGCGCTCTTGCCTTCACCAAACCAGCCCGCTGCTTCGGCAGCGCCACGCTTGACCAAGATTGTTCCGCCGCAGACCCAGTCATCCCATTGATTAACTGATGCGATTCCGGTTGGACCCATCCGGCGAACGGTGAGATCGATTGCCTCTAAATAGATGTAGTTCATAGCTTTGCCCACTACTTCAGCACCCGTTGTAATCGCAGTATCCATGAGATCGCGTAGATGCTCCGGGCCGTAAATATCATCATCATCCATCTTGGCGAGGTATTCACTGGAAGATTGCTTCGCCATAGCGGTGAGTACAGAACCCAAGGTATGAGCAGCACTGAAATCTTGTGTCACGACCGATATGCCACGCTTCTTTAGTCGAGCAATAGCTGTGCGGTGAGAAGGGCCAATCTTAAATTTGTGAATACTCAATAAAAGTTCAAACTTCTTCATTGTTTGGGCTTCAAGCTGAATGAGAATATTGGAGAGGTCAGTTGGGCGCGCAGTGGCGATAACAACTGAGAGAGTCGGATACTTCTTGATTGTGGCTCTACGGGCAGAACGTTCTGCTGCTACTGCAACGAGTTCTGCTTCAAAGTCCATTGTCATAATGACTTAGATTAGTAGTTGACTTGACCGCAAGGGTTCTCGGCAGCTGTATGAACCTTGAATTTTTCGATAATCGTTGGCTTTGGAGTTGCCTTAGAAGTGGATTTAGCCGAAGGCGATGGGGTAGCGAGATCGTAAATGGGAACATCGTTAATGAGTCGGTCGAAGAGCGCCGGAGCCTTCACTGCATCCCAGATTACGACAGAGCCAAGGCCTGGATAGCTTCCATTAGATGTTGAAAGTGGAACGGTTAATGTGCGTACCTTGTTTGCAGAAAGCTTGCCCATCTGTTGTCCCAAGGTAAGCAAATCGTTCTGACTTAATCCTGAATCAGTTTTAACGGTAGAAATTGCGGCCTTAAAGAAAGTAAGGAGTTTAACTGGGTTGAGCAGCACTCCTGCACTTGTCGCTTTGCGAAGAACTGATGCCATAAATTGTTGTTGACGTTGCATGCGGCCAATATCGCCAAGTCCGTCGAAGTCGCGGGTGCGAACATATTTCAGCGCTTCGATTCCATCAAGCTGGTGTACGCCGGCTGACATTACTAAGTGGCTCTTTGGATCATTGATTGCAACCTTGGAGCAGACCTCGATGCCACCAAGTGCATTAACGATATTTGTGAAGCCCACAAAGTTAATTTCAATGTAGTGGTCGATATGGAGTTTAGATTTAGCCTCGAGGGTTTGAATTAATAGTGGCGCACCGCCCCAAGCAAAAGCTGCATTTATCTTTGCATGAGTTTCAGGTACCTGGGTCTTGCCATCTGTTGAAGTATGCGCAGGAACTGTCACGAGTGAATCGCGTGGAATAGAAATCAGAACTGCCTTTGTGCGGTCCTTACTGATGTGAACAATAAACATGGTGTCAGATCGTGCACCGGCAGCAGTTTTGAGCGAGCCAACCATCAAGCGCTTGCTATCTGCTGCAGATAGTCCTTCACGTGAGTCTGAACCAACAATTAAAAAGTTGAGTGCGCTCGATGCTTTGGTAGGTCGATTGCCTAAGCCGGCAAAGGCATCAAAGGTATGGATAGAACCGAAGAGCTGCCCGAGGCCAATCCAAGTGATGGCCGATATTGCGACGATTGCGAGTGAGATTCCGGTCGTAATCTTTACGGATCTCTTCGCATTCACGGCGAGAGTTTACTAGGCGGAGCCTTTATCCCTTCGCTCAATCTGCGGATAGCGAGAGATATCTAGCGAATTTTAAGTAAAAGTGGAATTGCGGTAATCTTCGTCAGCCGTAATAACAACCTGGCGGGTTGCCCGAGCGGCCAATGGGAGGGGACTGTAAATCCCCCGGCTCTGCCTTCGAAGGTTCAAATCCTTCACCCGCCACCACGCATTAATGCCGAGGCATTTCTGTAAATCCCCATGCCTTCGAAGGTTCAAATCCTTCACCCGCCACCACGCATTAATGCCGAGGCATTTCTGTAAATCCCCATACCTTCGAAGGTTCAAATCCTTCACCCGCCACCACGCAATTAATGCCGAGGCATTTCTGTAAATCCCCATACCTTCGAAGGTTCAAATCCTTCACCCGCCACCAGTACGATTTCCACTTGCCGATTAAGGGATTGAATCCCTTTGGAAAGTGGAGCGATAAATGCGTAAATCAATCTCAGTCTTATGTGCGAGTGTTCTAGTTTCCGCCTCGTTAGTAACGCTTTCCTCAGGCGTGGTGAGCGCTGATGAAACCACAACCTCTGCTCCTGTAGTCAAGAACTCAAATGGCGTGTATGCCGTAGGTGATGTCGGCCCTGGCGGCGGATTTATTTTCTATGTAAACGCAAAAGGATTTAATTGCGGTCCCAATTTCACAAAGACCGGTAGCCCAACCGGCGGACTCTGCCATTACCTTGAAGTTGCGCCAAGTGGGTGGAGTAATGGTAAACCTGGCAGCGAAGATCCATTTATTTCATGGTCCTCAAAAGCTCAGTACTACAAAAATGTATCTGGTCTCGATAACTTTGAATGGCCGCCTAAACCTCAAATTTGGGAGCCCGTCTATATTGCAAAATCTGGAATCGGTATTGGCTATAAGAATTCCATTGCGATTGTGAGTCAAGGAAATAACTCCACTACTGCGGCAGGAGCAGCTCGTGCTTACAAAGGTGGTTCATTGAACGACTGGTACCTGCCAACACTTGGCGAGCTAAATAACTTAGGCAAGTGGTCCAGAGGACTTCCGTGGAAATCTGAATCGACGATTATCAGAGGGGGATCGATGAATAATCCCATCTTTGGCGCGGGATCTGTCGGGTTAGTTGGAGCCCCCTATTGGTCGTCCAACGAGGGCATTCGCCAAACCGTAGATAAAGCTCATCATGTAGTCGGTAACCCAAAGTACGCATCATCTTTTGCTTACGCGCTTGTTATTACTGCAGAGGAAAATATCAGAATTGCTCCGGATGTGGTCTCTCCTTTCGAGAAAATTGGTCCGAGTTACGTTCG
>CANBVO010000041.1 GCA_947372915.1 Actinomycetota bacterium
GTGGGGTTAAGTTGAATTCCCATCCGCCACTCACCTGCGGAATCAATGACCGAGTGCCAAGTATCTTCTTTGAGAGCCTTGCCGTCGAATATCCCAGCCCAGAAATCACTGACCGAATCAAGATCGGCAGCATCGAGGACTATGACTGTGCGAAGGATTGTCATGCAACGACCGCACTATTAGTGAACGGAAGTCGAAGGCTTCTCGTACTCGAGGACGAAGCCAAGAACGCTAATCAAGAGAACGCCTACAGCGATGAGTGTGAGCCACCAACCGATGAGAAGTCCAAGACCCGCGGCGCACATGGATGCTGCAACTGGAAGTGGCCACCATGAATGTGGTGAATAGAAGCCAAGTTCGCCAGCGGAGTCAGCGATTTCACCCAGCTTGTTATCTTCCGGCAAAGTCGCGCTCAAGCGCTTGTCGATGAACCAAAGATAGTAACCAATCATCAGTGCTAAGCCTGAGCTGAGTGCGATTGCAGTGATACCCACTGCTTCGCCGCCTACCTGCCAATAAACAACCGTGACGATTGCATAGAACAATGCAAGACCAATAAAGAGTTTCCAGCCAGCCTTCATGGTTAGTGGCCTCCCTCAAGGTCGGTATGCGCCATATGCGGATGATGTAAATCAAATGCTGGTCGCTCAGAACGAATGCGAGGCATAGTCAAGAAGTTGTGGCGTGGTGGTGGGCAGGATGTTGCCCATTCAAGTGAAGCGCCATATCCCCATGGATCGTCAACAGTTACTTTCGGGCTCTTACGAGTAATCCAGACGTTGACCAAGAACGGAATCATGGAGAAGGCCAGGAGTACTGAACCAACTGTAGAAATCATATTCATGTTGGTGAAGTTATCGGTTGAAAGGTAGTCCGCGTAGCGACGAGGCATTCCCTTAATTCCGAGCCAGTGTTGAATCAAAAAGGTGAGGTGGAAACCAAAGAAGAGTGTCCAGAAGTGAATCTTTCCGAGACGCTCGTTGAGCATCTTTCCAGTCATCTTTGGCCACCAGAAGTAGAAGCCACCGAACATCGCAAAGACCACGGTGCCAAAGAGAACATAATGGAAGTGCGCGACGACGAAGTATGTCGCTGAGACTGCGAAATCAAGCGGCGGTGAAGCCAAGATAATTCCGGTAAGTCCACCGAACAAGAAGGTGATGAGAAATCCGAGTGAGAAGAGCATCGGAGTCTCAAAGGTAAGCGAACCGTTCCACATGGTGCCGATCCAGTTAAAGAACTTCACGCCGGTGGGAACACCGATCAAGAAGGTCATGAAGCTAAAGAATGGAAGAAGGACTTGTCCGCTGGCGAACATATGGTGTGCCCATACTGAAACCGAGAGCGCTGCAATTGCGATAGTTGCTGCAACCAGACCCTTGTAACCAAAGACTGGTTTGCGTGAGAAGACTGGAAGAATTTCGGTAACGACACCGAAGAATGGCAACGCCAAGATATAAACCTCAGGGTGACCGAAGAACCAGAACAAGTGCTGCCAGAGCATTGCGCCGCCATTGGCAGGGTCAAAGATATGCGATCCGAAGAGTCGGTCAGATTCCAAACCAAGGAATGCTGCCGCTAGCGGAGGGAATGCGAGCAAGACCAAGATGGAAGTCAACAATACGTTCCATGAAAAGATCGACATGCGGAACATCGTCATACCCGGTGCGCGCATCGTGAAAATAGTTGTGATGAAGTTGACGCCACCAAGAATTGTTCCGATACCGCCGAGCGCTAAACCGATAACCCACAAATCTCCACCGATACCAGGTGAATATGTTGAGTTGGCTAGTGGCGCGTATGCCGTCCAACCAAATGAAGCTGCTCCCCCAGGTGAAAGAAACCCAGCGAAGGCCATTGTTCCACCGAAGAGGAATAGCCAGTAAGAGAGCATGTTCAAACGTGGGAACGCGACATCTGCTGCGCCAATTTGCAGCGGCATGATGACGTTAGCAAAACCAACAAAGAGTGGTGTCGCAAACATCAAGAGCATGATGGTTCCGTGCATCGTGAAGATTTGGTTGTACTGCTCAGTGCTTAAGAATTGCAGGCCTGGTCGAGCAAGTTCGGCACGAAGAAGAAGTGCAAGAACACCCGCAATCAAAAACCAAGCGAACGAAGTGATGAGGTACATGTAACCGATGGTCTTGTGATCGGTTGAGGTAATCCACTTAACGAAGAGGCGACCCTTGCTCTGTGGTGCAGCAAAAGCTGGGGCAGCTGTTGCTGGGCGTGTGGCGTAAGTAGTCATGGGTTATGCCGCCTTCAGTGAAGAGATGTAGGTCTGATAATCAGCAGGGCTGACTACCTTTACGGTAAATCGCATATAGGTGTGGCCGCGGCCGCAGAGAATGTTGCAGAAGCCGGGATACGTACCAATTTTCTTCGGAATAAATTCCAGATGATTTTCCACGCCTGGCAAGGTCTGCATCTGAATCATGAATGCGTGCAGTTGGAATGAATGCACAACATCATTGGATGTCAGATTAAACCGAACCGATTCGCCAGCTGGCAGATAAAGGGTCGGTGGGTTCTCGGGAGTTCCGGTCACAGTTGCATTCGCAAGCGGAGAATCCTTATAAGTGAACTGCCATGACCATTGAATGCCTTTGACATCAATCGTATGCGCAACTGTTGCGGTCGGTGAAAGCTTGGTAATTGCTGATTCATCTTTTGCGGTGAAGTAGAAGAGAACGGCGACGATTATGAAAGGCACGACCGTATATATAACTTCTGCTGGAATGTTGTATCGAGTCTGCTTAGGGAAAGATGTGTCTCCCTTTTTGCGACGGTTGAAGAAGACCGGCCAAAGAATGAGTACCGCTGTCAGCGCGCCAACAATGAGTGCAGTGATCCAAGCGCCTTGCCACAACGGCAACGATGTGTCGTTGACACTGGATAGGCCTTTCTCATAACCAAGGCCAGAGACATCTTTCGATGAACATGAGCTGAGAAGAAGAACCGCCGACGTTGCGATGAGGGCAGTTATTCCCGCTCTCTTAAAGGCCTTTAAATGCATGGGTTAAGAATATCTGCCTGGTTCGCCTGCACCTTCCGCCGGGAGTACCGTTCTCCGCGTGGCTCTCATCACAGGCTGGTTCTGCCAGGAAAGACCCCTTCATTCTGGGGCAAAGCTGGCCCTCCCCTCGGTCTTTGAACAGACCTGGCCCAACCCGGCAAAGGTCGGAACGGATTCGGCTAGCGCCGCAATTTTGCAGGGCGAGGCAAAAGAGACCATTGCCGGACATCTCGGAATTCGCACCGATGAGCTCTACTTTCTTGGAGAGCCACGACTCGGATTTCATTTAGGTATCACCGGACTGATTGAAGATGGAAGTAGCTTCTATTACTCAGCGGTCGATCGGGCGCCAGCCTTTGCGGTAGCCGACTTCCTGACAGCGAATAATCACATTGTGGCCCACAAGCTAAGCGTTGATTCAAATGGAATAGTCGAGAAATTCACAAGCACCCCAAGTGATGTCATTGCGTGGCAACTCATTAACGGCGAAACTGGAGTTGTCCAGCGAGATATTTCTGACTCCCCCTCAAAGATTTTTGTGGATGCAACTTCTTCTGGAGCCCGCCGGCCGCTTCCGACCAATTGGTCCACCGCACTCTGGGAATCTAGAGCTTGGGCTGGACCTGCTGGATTGGGCATATTTGCATTGAAGAATGGCACCAACTGGCATAACCCACTTCCTCATAACGCACAGAGCGTCGTCCCCGGAAGTGCTTCGCTGGCACTCATCGTTGCCAGTGCGCTCGCCATAGATAGTTGGGTGGCTGACGAAAAACTCTTGCAGCAAAAGATTTTAGATATCAACCATCGAATCCGCGGCTTTATCGGAGAGAAAATAAGCGGCGCTCACTTCGCTACCGAGCTCAATGGAAATGCACCACATCTACTCTCGATCTCCTTTGATGGAGTGGATGAACAAATTTTGATGGCTAAATTAGCTGAGCTAGCGATACATGTGGATTCTGGCTCTGCCTGTAATGCCGACAATATGCATCCCAGCCATGTCCTTGCCGCTATGGGTGGTCACGTCAAAGGCAATATTCGTTTGACCATTCATCATGAAATTACCGAGGATGAAGTTGATTTACTTCTTCTTGCGCTTCAAAAATGCGTTGAAGAAATTCGACTAATCAATTAGCCGATGAGACGTGGGTTGAGAACTTCTCCCACTTGTGCGGCACCATCGGCGCCATAAGCATCAGTAAATCGCTCCAAGAAATCAGAGCGATCAAATCGATACTCCTGCGTGCCTTTAGTTTCGATACAGAAGGTCGCAAGCATGGAACCGATTTGTGCGCAGCGCTCGTGGCCAAATCCCCACGAGAGACCCGCTAAGAATCCAGAGCGAAATGCATCGCCCACTCCAGTGGGATCAATCTTTGCCTTCTCTTGCGGAACTGGAACCACGATTGTCTCTTTGCCATGTTCTTCAACCTTGGCCCCACGAGAACCGAGCGTCACAATCCGAACTTTTACTTGATCAAAGATTTCAGCATCGCTCCACCCGGTCTTCTGCATCGCGAGCGAGAGTTCGTATTCGTTGAGAAAAAGATAATCTGCGGATTGAATGAGTAGTCGAATCTCATCACCAGACATACGCGCCATTTGCTGAGATGGATCTGCTGCAAATGGAATACCTAAAGTTCGGGCAGTCTCGGAGTGGCGGATCATCGCTTCTGGGTCATCAGGTGAAATAACAAGTAAATCGAACTTTCCGGTCTTCGCGATAATCGGAGCAAGCTCGATTTCCCGCGCTTCACTCATTGCACCAGGAAAGAATGAGGCAATTTGATTGAGATCATGGTCGGTCGTCACCATGAATGTTGCGGTATAGAGATCTGTTGAGATCTTTACATGGCCGGTATCTACCCCGTGGCGAGAGAGCCAAGCGTCATAATCCGCCCAGTCTTTACCAACTGCGGCAATCAAAATTGGATTGAGTCCAAGGGCGCCCATTCCAAATGCAATATTTGCGCCAACTCCCCCGCGATGAATATCTAAGCCATCAACAAGGAACGAGAGTGAAACTTTATCGAGTGAGCCTTCGACGAGAGAGTCGGTAAACTTTCCTGGGAAAGTCATCAAATGGTCGCGACCAACCGAACCTGCAACAGCAACTCTCATGGAGGGTATTAAACGCTATAACTTGAGATTTAGGTTTAATTAATTAAATGAATCGCCGCAGGCACAAGAGCCTTGCGCATTTGGATTATCGATAGTGAAGCCCTGCTTCTCGATAGTGTCCACGAAATCAATGGATGCACCCATGAGGTAAGGAGTGCTCATCTTGTCAGTAACCACTTTTACTGAACCAAAAGTTGTGACGGTGTCGCCATCAAGTGCGCGATCATCGAAGTAGAGCTGGTAGCGAAGACCTGAGCAGCCACCAGGTTGGACTGCAACACGAAGGCTGAGGTCATCGCGACCTTCTTGCGCCAAAAGAGCGGCAACCTTGGTAGAAGCTACATCGGTCAAAGTGATACCGGTCGCAGCAGATGTTTGAATCGAAATGTCTTGTGTGGTCTCAGTACTCATATCCCAAGATTACTCCATAAGATGCGGGTATGTCGCTGCAAGACTTACTTCTAATGGGTCGGGTCGGAACGGACCAAGACCTCGCTAGTGAGCGAGGAGTCTCTTGCACGGGCGACCTCCCCGCCCCCAGTGACCCAGATTTAGTTGAACGCGCCACTGTCGCACGTAAAAAGTTGGGTAGCCGCGCAATGGTTTTAGGCCATCACTATCAACGTGATGAGGTCATTGCCTTCGCGGACATCACCGGTGATTCATTTAAGTTGGCGCAGGCCGCAGCCGAGAACCCGGACGCAGAATTTATCTTTTTCTGCGGCGTGCATTTCATGGCCGAGAGCGCTGACATCTTGACCACTGCCACACAAAAAGTTTCGCTTCCTGACCTGGCCGCTGGTTGTTCCATGGCTGATATGGCAACCGCTACTCAAGTAAACGATTGCTGGAAAGCGCTCGAGAAACTGGGCGTTGCCGCACGGACTATTCCTATTACATACATGAATTCAAGTGCAGCCATTAAGGCATTCACCGGCAAGAATGGTGGCGCTGTCTGCACTAGCTCCAACGCCCCTCGAGCTTTGAAATGGGCCTTCGAAAAGGGCGAGAAAGTTCTCTTTCTCCCTGATCAACATCTGGGTCGAAATACCGCAGTTATTGAATTGGGAATTTCGCTCGATGAATGTGTGCTCTGGAATCCTTGGAAACCCAATGGTGGACTAACTGATTCACAGATTCTCAATGCAAAAATGATTTTGTGGCGGGGACATTGCTCGGTGCATGGCCGGTTCTCTACTGAGAATATTTCAGATATTCGCAGCCGAGTTGCTGGCGTCAATATTCTCGTCCACCCAGAATGCAAGCACGAGGTAGTCACTGCCTCCGACTTTGTAGGAAGTACTGAATTTATTATTAAGACCGTTGAGGCAGCGCCGATCGGCAGTAAGTGGGCAATCGGAACTGAACTCAACCTTGTCTCCCGGCTTGCTAAAGCCCACCCTGATAAGGAAATCCTCTTCCTCGATAAAACGGTCTGTTATTGCTCGACCATGAACCGCATCGATCTCCCTCACCTTGTGTGGGCCATGGAGGCGCTCGTTGATGGGCGGTTAGTTAACCAAATTAGCGTTGAAGCAGAGGTCGCTAAACACGCAAGAGTTGCGCTGGAGAGAATGCTGGCTCTACCTTAGCCACATGACATCTGCAGAGAACACTTCAGGCAAAAAAGGCAAGCCAACTCCAAAGCGCAAAGAGGCTGAAGCCAAGGTCGTTAATAACAAATTAGCTCCGACCACATCCAAAGCAGCGAAGAGCCTTGATAAGGCTGCCGCTCGCGAACGTCGCCTTGCGACTCGTGCCGCTTACATGCGTGGCGAAGAATCTGCACTTCCACTTCGCGACAAGGGACCAGTCAGAAAGTTTGTTCGTGACTATGTGGACTCTCGTCGCACTATGGGCGAATTTTTCCTTCCCGTCATCATGGTGGTTTTAGTTCTCACAGTTATCCCTAACCGCTTCATTCAGTTCTTGGCGATTATCTTTATGTATTCAGCAATGGTTTATTCCATCGGCTCTGGCTTCTACTTCTCACGTAAAATTCGTAAGGCAGTCAACGAAAATTTCCCGGGCGAACCAACAAAGGGTCTCGGAATGTATGGCTGGTTGCGTTCAACTCAGATGCGCAAGATGCGCGCACCTGCTCCAACCGCGGAACTTCTTAAAAAAGCAAAGAAGTAATTAAGGCCGGCTAGCCGGACTCTCTGTCTTATTTGGATCCATTTCGGGAAGTGATCCAAGAGCTTTATCAATCTTCTTTAAGGTCTCTGGAGATAACTTAATTCCAGAGGCCTTTACGTTTTCCTTCACTTGTGATGGCTTAGTCGCACCCATGATTACTGACGAAACATTGGGATTGGAGAGCGCCCAAGCGAGAGCTAATTGAGACATGGTGATTTCAAGCTCGGCGGCAATCGGCACCAAATTTTGAACTGCCTCAAGCACCTCATCGCGCATCCAGCGCGAAATCATTCCAGCGCCACTCTTCTTATCGGTAGCACGAGATCCGGCCGGCGGCTTCTTGCCTGGTAAATATTTACCGGAGAGAACACCCTGCGCCATCGGTGACCAAACTATTTGCCCAATCCCCTCCTTCCGACTGAGCGGAATAACCTTGCTCTCGATGACTCGCCATAGCGCCGAGTACTGCGGCTGACTTGAAATAAATTTGGTCCAGTTATTTTGCTTCTGAATTTCTAGAGCAGCTGAGATTTCCTCCGCGCGCCATTCCGAGAAGCCGATGTAGTGAACTTTGCCTTGGCGCACCAAGTCTTCAAAAGCAGAAAGAGATTCCTCCAAAGGAGTTTCATAATCAAAGCGATGCATCTGGTACAGATCGATGTGGTCGGTACCTAACCGCTTCAAGGATGCATGGACCGATTCCATAATATGTTTGCGAGATAAGCCGCGGTCATTCTTTCCGGGACCGGTGGGCCAGTAAACCTTGGTGAAGAGTTCATAACTTTCGCGCCGAACTCCCTTAAGCGCCTTTCCCAGAACACTCTCAGCACGAGTGCCGGCATAGACATCCGCGGTATCAAAGGTAGTAATTCCAGCATCAAGAGCCGCGCGAACACATTTAATGGCTGCTTCTTGCTCTACTTGTGATCCATGGGTAATCCAGTTTCCGTAAGAAATCTCGGATACATACATTCCACTGCTGCCTAAGCGACGATATTCCATGCGGGAGAGCGTACTCTTCTACTTATGACTGCCAAAGCGATTCGACGAGTTGTCGCACTCTCCACTCTTTCTGCCGCGCTCTTGATAAATGCGCCACTCTCTCTGGCAGAGGATGAGATGCCACTTTCTACGTCAGTCACTTCTGTAACACCTGCTCCTCAAGGCGAAGGTCACGAGAGTGGCGAAAAGGGCGAGCGAATCGATCGTGAATTTGAAGCGAGCCATCCTCTCGAATGGGTAGCTGTTGGCGTCGCACTTAGCGTTGCAATTGCGCTGGCGTACACAGCCGGTCGCCGTCGTCGTAACCGCGAATAATTTTCTGAAATAGGAGCTGACTTCGCCCGCATGGCGTATCGCTCTACAGCAGCACTGTGCTACTTTTCCCGCACTGGTTGAGGTTCACTTCTTCCAGGAGCACCACGTTTAGCGAAGTCCGGTGAGAACCCGGCACTGTCCCGCAACTGTGATGATCGAAAGATCTAAGTCAGGTCGCCTAATGGGTTGTTGAAGTATCCAACCTCGGAGGAAGGTTGGGCTCCTAATAAATTATTTAGAGTCCGCTTCCTCCCTCGAAACTCGAGGGAGTTTTTTTATGAAGAAAACTATTGGGGCGGTAATTCTCGCCCTCACGATCATTACGGTTGCCTTGCCAGATGCCCATGCTGCGACTCCACGTCGAATCATTTCACTTTCGCCAAGTGCGACTGAAGATCTTTTTGCAATTGGCGCTGGTAGCCAAGTAATCGCGGTTGATGATTTATCAAATTATCCCGCTTCAGCACCAATGACATCCCTGTCAGCTTTCACGCCTAATGTCGAAGCACTGGTGACCTACAAACCAGATTTGATTATTCTCAACTCCACCGCAACTAAGGCTGAAGATATCCGTAAGCAACTGACCAAATTGAATATCCCGGTCTATTGGGAAGTGTCCCCAACGTCCCTAACTGAGGCTTATGCCGAGATCACTGATCTAGGAAAAGTGACGGGTCGATCTGCAGCCGCCACCGATGTTGTTGCCAGCATGAAAAAGCGAATCACCGCATCTATCAAAAATCATAAAAAGGGTAAGTCCGTGAAGTTTTTTCACGAGTTAGATAACACGCTTTATTCCGCCACATCAGAAACCTTCATCGGCTCGGTGTATAAGAGTTTTGGTCTGACAAATATCGCCGATGCAGCTGCTTCTGCAGATTCATATGGCTATCCCCAACTGACTAGCGAATACATCATTAAGTCCAACCCCCGGATTATCTACTTGGCTGACGCAGAATATGGTGAAAGCGGAAAGACGGTCGACGCCCGACCAGGTTGGAAGAATTTAGTAGCAGTACGGAAAAAACAAGTGATTGCGCTACCAACCGATATTCCTTCCCGTTGGGGTCCTCGTCTTGCCGATTTCTATGAATTTGTCGGCACCTCACTCAACGCCATCGGTTAACTCAATGATTCAACAGAACTCAACTGCTATTGGTCGAATGTGGTCATGGAAGATCACCGCTACTTCAGCGGTGATTCTTCTCGTGGTCGCACTTCTAGCGATTAGTTTTGGTCCTGTTGAATTATCTTTCCCGAAAATTGTTCATACTCTTCTGGGCTTACCCGGTGGATTCTCGGGGCAAGAGCGAACGCTTCTTCTTGATCTCCGTCTTCCACGAGTAATTCTTGCCGGGTTAGTGGGCGCGGCCCTTGCTACAAGCGGCGCGGTTTACCAAAGCGTCTTTCGCAATCCGTTAGCTGATCCTTATCTGCTCGGAACTGCCGCCGGCGCAGGGCTCGGTGCAACGCTCGCATTTACCGTCGTACACGGTGACGTTTATGGATTACTTCCGATTTTCTCGTTTGTCGGTGGAGTCCTGGCGGTACTGACAAGCTTCTTTATCTCTGGAAAGTTTTATGCAGAACCAAACACTCTTTTGCTCTCTGGAATTGCAGTTGGGTCATTTGCGACCGCTATCCAAACCTATCTCCAACAACGTAACAGCAATGCACTTCGCCCCGTGTATTCATGGATCTT
>CANBVO010000042.1 GCA_947372915.1 Actinomycetota bacterium
TGGAATGGGAAAGAGCACCCTGGCTCAGGCCATCATGGGCTTGCTTCCCATTACCGGCGGAACGATTGAGTATGACAATAAGAAGCTCAATGGTTTAGCACCATATGAAATTGCTCGCCATGGCATTGCTTATGTCCCACAAGGACGTCGCGTCTTTCCTTCGCTGACCGTAGATGAGCACCTCAAAATGGTCGAGAAGCGTAAAGGGGAGTGGAGCGTTAAGCGGGTCTACGAACTCTTTCCTCGGTTGGCCGAACGCAAGAAAAATGGTGGAGCGATGCTCTCTGGTGGCGAGCAACAAATGCTTGCAATTGGTCGCGCACTTCTCACTAATCCAACTCTGCTCTTGATGGACGAACCCTCCGAAGGTCTTGCGCCAGCAATCGTAGAAATGCTGGCGACATCTCTGGGACAACTAGTCAAAGAGGGGCAACGAGTCCTGCTGATTGAGCAGCACTTACGTTTTGCTACCGCGCTCTGCGATCAGGTCTACATCCTTTCTAATGGTGAAATTTCGGCAAAGCTATCCGCAAATGATTTAAGTACAAGTCACGAACTTCAAAATAAACATCTAGGTGTCGCTTAAGAAAATAGAGAGAAGGAAGAGATGAGCAAGACCTTGCGCGTGGGAATGATTGGCTATGGCTTTATGGGCAAGGTTCACTCACACGCCCTGCGGTCAGTTAATCGCTTCTTTCCCGATGCCCCAGCAGTAGAGATGACTGTCATCTGTGGTCGCAGCACCGAGGCCCTCAATTCGGCCGCTAAAACATTTGGTTGGCTAGAGACGGAGACCGACTGGAAGAAAGTCATTGCTCGCCCTGATATCGACATTATTGATATCTGCACCGCTGGCGATACTCACGCAGAAATTGCTATCGCAGCACTCAAGGCGGGCAAGCACGTTATTTGCGAAAAGCCACTAGCCAATAATGTCCAAGAGGCAGAGGCAATGACCGCTGCGGCACATGAAGCCGCTGCTAAGGGAATCTTCGCCATGGTTGCATTTAACTATCGCCGAGTTCCAGCACTTGCCTTTGCCCGTGACATGATTGCAGCTGGAAAGCTTGGAACTATTTACCATGTGCGCGCTAATTACTTACAGGATTGGATTATCGATCCCGAGTTCCCACTTGTCTGGCGTTTGGAAAAAGATAAAGCTGGCTCTGGTTCATTAGGAGATATCGGCGCCCACATTATTGATGCCGCTCAATTCTTAACCGGTTCGCATCTGACTTCGGTCTCCGGTCGCATAAAGACATTCATCACTGAACGCCCGCTTCCTGGCGCATATACCGGGCTCACGGCTGCCACGACTTCAGGTAAGGGCAAAGTAACTGTTGATGATGCCGCCATCTTCACCGGTGAGTTCGAGAACGGCGCGTTAGGCACTTTTGAAGCCACTCGTTTTGCCGCTGGCCGTAAAAATGCCATGTCAATCGAAGTAAATGGATCGAAGGGTTCGCTCTACTTTAACTTCGAAGATATGAATGAGCTCCTGTATCACGACCATACTATTTCCTCGGAGAGTGCCGGCTTTAGAAAGATTTTGACGACTGATGGCGGACATCCCTACGTCAATGCCTGGTGGCCACCGGGACACATCATTGGTTACGAACACACCTTCACCCACGAGTTCTACGACTTCTTGATGGGCGTGGCGAAGAAAGTTCAACCCACTCCATCTTTTGCTGATGGTCTATATGTTCAAAAAGTGCTCGATGCAGTTGAAGCAAGTGCCAATAACAATTCCATTAATACCAACGTGAAGTAAATTCACAGAGACAGGAGTTAGAAAATGCCACGTCCAGTCACACTATTTACCGGTCAATGGGCCGATCTTCCCTTTGAAGAGATGTGCCGTCTTGCTTCTAGTTGGGGCTATGACGGTTTAGAGATTGCCTGCTGGGGAGATCACTTTGAAGTTGATAAGGCAATCAATGACCCAGATTATGTTGCTGGCCGCCATGCCATCTTGAAGAAGTACAACCTCAAGGTTTATGCAATTTCTAATCACTTGGTCGGACAAGCCGTCTGCGATCATCCGATTGATGAACGCCATAAGGGAATTCTTCCTGCTCGAATCTGGGGCGATGGCGAGCCAGAAGGCGTTCGTCGTCGCGCTGCCGAAGAGATGAAAGATACTGCTCGCGCCGCTCGCAAGTTGGGTGTCGATGTTGTTATCGGATTTACCGGCTCTTCCATTTGGCACACCCTTGCCATGTTCCCACCGGTTCCACCATCAATGATTGAGGCTGGTTATCAAGATTTTGCTGATCGCTGGAATCCCATCTTGGATGTCTTTGATGAAGTCGGCGTTAAATTCGCGCACGAAGTACATCCATCAGAAATTGCATATGACTACTGGACCACAGTGCGCACGCTAGAAGCAATTAAGCATCGTCCAGCATTTGGATTGAACTTCGATCCCAGCCACTTTGTATGGCAAGATCTTGATCCGGTCGGATTTCTTTCAGATTTCCGCGATCGGATTTATCACGTCGATTGCAAAGAGTCGGTCAAGCAACTCAATGGTCGCAATGGTCGCCTAGGTTCTCATCTTCCTTGGGCCGATCCACGTCGTGGTTGGGACTTTGTCTCAGTGGGCCATGGTGATGTTCCATGGGAGGCATGTTTCCGCATGCTCAATGCGATTGGATACGACGGACCAATTTCAGTGGAGTGGGAAGATGCCGGAATGGATCGCCTCATTGGCGGACCAGAATCCCTCGAGTTCATTCGTAAGATGGTTGCGATTGAGCCACCTGCGGCAGCATTTGACGCAGCTTTCGCTTCAAAAGATTAGCCGTTTAGAAACTCTTATCTGAGTGCGGAAGGTGGGACTTGAACCCACACGCCGTAAAGCACAGGTTCCTAAGACCTGCGTGTCTGCCATTTCACCACTCCCGCTGGAGATAAGAGAAGGCTAAAGTAAGACGCAGATATCCACAAATTCAAAAGGAGCAGTTGATGTCACTTGAACCAAAGCCAGCAGACAAATTTACCTTCGGACTCTGGACCGTGGGCTGGCAAGCGCGCGATCCCTTCGGTGATGCCACCCGTGAAGCCCTTGATCCAGTTCGCACTGTTAACGAACTCGCATCACGCGGCGCATACGGCGTGACCTTTCACGATGATGATCTGATTCCATTTGGTTCTAACGATGCAGATCGCCAAGGACATATCAATCGCTTCAAGAAGGCGCTCGCCGAAACCGGCATGAAAGTGCCGATGGCAACCACCAACCTCTTTACACATCCCGTCTTTAAAGATGGCGCATTTACATCAAATGATCGCGATATTCGTCGCTATGCAATCTCCAAGGTAATGCGCAATATCGAACTCGCCGTCGAACTCGGCGCAGAGACATATGTTTGCTGGGGCGGCCGGGAAGGCGCAGAATCAGATGGCGCTAAGGATGCTTACGTAGCACTCGAGCGTATGCGCGATGCCTTTAACGTTCTTAGCCAATTCGTGATTGATAAAAGCTACAAGATTAAGTTTGCAATCGAACCAAAGCCAAACGAACCACGTGGCGATATCTTCTTGCCAACAATCGGTCACGCCATTGCCTTCATTAACTCACTGGATCATCCAGAGATGGTTGGCGTTAACCCAGAGGTCGGTCACGAGCAGATGGCAGGGCTCAACTTTGTACACGGCATCGCACAAGCGCTCTTCCACAAGAAGCTCTTCCATATCGATCTCAACGGTCAGCACGGCCCTAAGTACGATCAAGATTTAGTATTTGGTCATGGAGATCTGAAGAGCGCCTTCTTCTTAGTCGACCTACTTGAGACCTATAAGTATGACGGTCCTAAGCACTTCGACTATAAGCCGGTACGTACCGAAGATGACAAGGGCGTCTGGGTATCTGCAAGTGCAAATATGCGCACCTATAAGTTGCTTCAGGAGCGCGCTATTGCCTTCCGCGCAGATCCTCGCGTACAGGCTGCAATGAAAGAATCTCGCATCGATGAACTCGCAATTCCAACTCTTGCTCCAGGCGAAACCTGGAAGGACATTGCCGATCCATCATTTGATGTGGAAGCAGCGGGCGAGCGTGGCATGGGATATGAACTCATCGATCAGCTTGCGATCGAACACTTGATGGGCGTTAAAGCTTAAATCAAGAATGTAAAAAGCCCCGGCCAATTGGTCGGGGCTTTTTTATTGAGTTTTGTTTACGAAGCAGATGTGCTCTTGCGAGATACCGCATCTACTCCCGCTGATACGAGAAGAACGCCACCGGTGACGAGGAATTGAATTCCTGCGCCATATCCGAGCAAGCCCATTCCGTTATCGATAACAGCGACAACGAGACCGCCAAGAATGGCATCGCGCATCTTGCCCTTACCGCCGAACAATGAAGTTCCGCCAATAACGGCAGCTCCGACGGCATACAAGAGAGTGGAGTTACCACCGGTTGTAGGGGAGACGGAGTTAGAGCGAGAGACAAAGAGCATTCCTGCAATGGCGGAGAGGCCGGAGCAGATGATGAATGCTGATGTTCTAATGCGCTTTACATTGATACCAGAGCGACGTGCTGCTTCAGAGTTGCCGCCAACTGCGTAGAGGTAGCGACCAAAGGTGGTGCGTGTGAGAACAAATGTTCCGATAATCAAAATACCGAGAATGACGGGTACAACAATCGGAATACCCTTCTGGCTGTTATCAGGTGGATTACCACGTTCGCCGTTGAGTAAATATGTTGCAAGAAAGCTGATGAAAGCAATCGCAAGAACTTTGATAATCCAAAGGACAGTGAGTTCGCCCTTAAGACCTAACTTGCGACGCGCCAAGATGCGACGGAATCCCATGAGGGTATAGATGCCCACGCAGAGCGCCCAGAAACCCCAGCTAGCGGTGACTGAAAGATTGCTATTTTCAACGGCAAGAACTGCTGGATCAGAGATACCAATAGTTCCGCCTTCACCCGCAATGAGAAGCAAGATTCCTTGGAAGGCCAAGAAACAAGCGAGAGTAACGACGAAAGATGGAATACCAAGTCGGGCCACCACTGTTCCGATAACTGTTCCGAGCAGAACGCCAACGACGATGCTGACAAGAAGTGCGACATACCAAGGCACGCCATGCTTAGAGACAAGTACGACAAGAACTGCGCCGCAGACACCAGAAGCGTATCCAGCGGAGAGATCGATCTCGCCGAGAAGAAGCACGAAGATCAATCCCATTGCAATAACCATGACGGGAGCTGCTTGCGTTAAAAGGTTGGCAAAGTTTCCGCGAGTAAAGAAGTACTGGGAAGAGAACTTGAAGATGATTGCAAGTGCAATTAGGCCAAGCGTTGCAGGAAGTGCGCCGATATTGCCGGCCTTGAGTGAGTTGCGGTAGTCGTGAATGATCTCCTTGATGCTCGGAGTGTGGTGGGTGACTTCAGTAGTACTCATTCGCGGACTCCTGTGAACTCAGTGGCCTTGCCAGTTGTAATTAATTCGATGACCTGATTGGTTGTGACTTCCTTCTTCTTGACCTGTGCGGCCATGGTGCCCAAATAAAGTGCAGCAATATTGTCGGCGACCTCAAAGACATCGACCAAGTTGTGGCTAATCAAGATAACTGCCAAACCATTATCGGCGAGGCGACGAACAAGATTGAGAACTTGCTCGGTCTGCGCAACACCCAACGCAGCGGTTGGCTCATCCAAGATGACGACCTTGCTGTTCCAGAGTACGGCGCGAGCAATAGCAACTGTCTGACGTTGTCCGCCGGACAATGATGCGACAAGCTGGCGAATCGACTTCACGGTACGAACGCTCAGACCATCAAGGGTCTTGCGTGCGAGTGATTCCATATTGGTTTCGTTAAGAGTGATTCCGCTCTTTACTTCGCGACCTAAGAACATATTTTGAACAATATCGAGGTTGTCGCAGAGTGCGAGATCTTGGTACACAACTTCAATTCCCAGTGCGGTGGCATCTCGAGGTCCGGTGATGTCGACCTTCTTGCCTTCAAAGAAAACATCGCCTGATTCAGGTGTGTAGATACCGGCGATACATTTAATGAGCGTGGACTTACCTGCTCCGTTATCGCCAACAAGGGCAGTGACTTGGCCAGCGTAGGCATCGAGATTGACGCCTTTGAGAACATCAACTGGACCGAAAGATTTATTGATTCCTCGTAAAGAGAGGATTGGTTCGCTCACATGGACTCCTGTCGGAAGGATTTCTTAACGGGGATTCTATATAAATTATTAAGTAAAGACTATGGGCAGAAATAGAACTGGCCCGAAAGGCGAACCTCCCGGGCCAGAACTAATTAATCTGCGGTATTAGATACCAGCAGCTGTACAAACAGCCTCTGTTGCAGCCTTGCAAACATCTGCGCGAGTGACGAACTTGTCAGCAATTACAGCCTTAACGCCTGCAGCGTCAGTTACTGAGATTGGTGTCAAGAGGATTGAAGGAACTGAACGGCCCTTAACTGATGAATCAGCTGTCATTCCGTTAGTTGCTGCCTTGGTGCCCTTGATCAATGCAATTGCAAGATCAGATGCGCCCTTAGCTTCTAGAGCAACCTTCTTGTAAACAGTGTTTGAAAGATCGTGTGTCAAGATAGCTGCAAGACCTTCTGGTGATGCATCTTGTCCTGAAACGCAGACCTTGCCATTTAGACCGTTCTTCTTGAGAACAGCTGCTGCTGCAAGTCCGAGACCTTCGTTAGCTGAAACAACTGCATCAAGCTTCTTGCCTGCCTTGGTGAGTTGTTGTTCGAAGATAACTCCACCCTTGACGTTATCCCAGTCTGGGACAGACTTGTCATCAACGAGTGTGTATGTGCCAGCCTTGATCAAAGGACGGATGACTGAGTCATATCCTTGCTTGAACAAAGTTGCGTTGTTATCTGTTGGAGAACCGTTGAGGTAAACGATACGTGGCTTAGCAACGTTCTTTGCCTTGAGGCAGTTAACAATGCCTTGACCTTGGAGCTTGCCGACACCGACGTTATCGAATGAAACGTAGTAAGAAGCAGAACCACCGAGTGTTAGGCGGTCATAGTCGATTGTTGCAATTCCAGCCTTCTTTGCAGAAGCTTGAACAGCAGCAGATGAAGGAGAATCAAGGTTAACAAGAATTAGAACCTTAACCTTCTTTGTGATCATGCCCTGTGCAATTGTCTGCCACTTAGCCTTGTCGCCAAGTGCGTTCTGGATATCAGCTGTAACGCCAGCCTTAGCGAATGCTGCTGCAAGAAGTGGGCGATCGAATGATTCCCAACGAGCAGATGAAGCTGAGTCAGGAAGGACTACGCCAACCTGTGGTGCTGCTGCAGCGTTTGCAGAAACTGAAACAAAACCAGTAACAACTAGTGTTGCTGCAGCGACTGCGGCCGCGATGCGACGATTCTTCATATAGTGAATTACCTTTCGGAAATGCTCACCCGAGGCCAAACCATCTTTGGCCGCGATCGAATGAGCGTGTGCTTAAGGTAGTCGCGGGGTTTAGAAATGACCATCTTCGAATAGCGACAAATCGGACATTTAAGTTAACGGTTTGATAACGCTCGAACTAGTACCTTTCTCGCATGAGCCAAGCCAGTATCCAGGAGAAAGTGGCAAGAGCCATCCTCGATGTTCTAGCGAAGGCCAACCTCGGTTGTCCCATCCCAGAGACCCTCGTCCTGGATCGCCCCAAGAATCGCGATCATGGCGACTATGCCTCTTCTATTGCACTGGCCTTAGCCAAGCCATCAGGCAAGAGTCCGCGCGAGATTGCCGAAATTATTGCTGCCGGATTATCTGCACATAAAGATATTGAGAAAGTAGATATTGCAGGTCCAGGTTTCATTAACATCACCGTTGCTAAGGCTGCGCAGGGCGCTGTCATTGTTCAGGCGCTGACACAAGGCGATAAGTATGGTGTTGGCACAGTGATGGATGGCGTTGCCATTAACCTCGAATTTATTTCGGCAAATCCCACCGGCCCTTTGCATTTAGGTCACACCCGTTGGGCGGCAGTGGGCGATGCACTGGGTCGGGTACTAACTGCGGCGGGCGCTCGCGTCACCCGAGAGTTTTATATCAATGATCGCGGCGTACAGATGGACAAGTTCGGTGCATCGATTCGCGCCGCTGCTCTTGGCTTGCCAACACCGGAAGATGGTTATCACGGCGAATACATTCAAGATTTAGCACAGCAAATTGTTGCTTCCCATCCTGATTTAACTTCACTACCTGAAGAAGAAGGTAACGCCGCTTTCCGCGATGTGGGTTACGCGCTTCAACTTAAACAACAACAAGATGTGCTTGATGCATTTGGCACCCACTTTGATATTTGGTTCTCCGAGAAATCTTTATATGAAAATGATTTCTTTAAGCACACGCAAGAGAAGCTAGTTGCTAAAGGTCACGTCTTTATTCATGAGGGCGCAACCTGGCTACGTACCACCGACTTTGGGGACGATAAAGATCGCGTCATGCTCAAAAGCGATGGCTCCTTTGCTTACTTTGCATCTGATTCTGCGTATTACATCTCTAAGCGCGAACGCGGCTTTGATATCTGTATCTACATGCTCGGCGCGGACCACCATGGATATATGGGTCGCTTAAAGGCGCTGGCTGCTTGTGCTGGCGATGACCCCAACTACAACGTAGAAATTCTGATTGGTCAGCTCGTTAAAATTATGGAGAATGGCGAAGAGGTCAAACTTTCTAAGCGCGCCGGCACCATCATCACTTTAGAAGAGCTCGTAGAAAAAGTTGGCGTCGATGCTGCTCGCTATACCTTGATTCGTTATCCCGTCGATACTCCGATGGTGATGGATGTTGATCTGCTTCGCAGTCGCACCAATGAGAACCCGGTTTATTACGTGCAATATGCGCATGCTCGTATCTGCGCCGTTCTCCGTAATGCTGCAGATCTCGGTGTGAAGTCAGGCCTAGATTCAGTGCATCCCGAACTCTTAGTGCACGAACGCGAACGCGAATTAATTGGCGCACTAGGCGAATATCCACGTGTCGTTGCATCTGCCGCCGAACTTCGCGAACCACACCGCGTCGCCCGTTATGTTGAAGAGTTAGCCGGCGTCTACCACCGCTTCTATGCCGATTGCCGGGTACTTCCGATGGGCGATGAAACTCCCTCCGAGCTTCATTCCGCCCGTGCTACTTTGTGCAAAGCAACAGCGCAGGTTATTGCCAATGGCCTCGGACTCTTGGGCGTTAGCGCGCCAGAAAAGATGTAAGTGATGACATTCTCACCAGAAATCTTCTCGACTAATTCCGCCATGGTTGATGGCGAACTTTCTATCGCTGGAATTACTGCGGCAACTCTTGCCGATGAATTCGGTACGCCACTTTTTGTGATTGATGAAAATGATTTCCGCACACGTGCAGCTGCCTGGAAGGCATCACTTGCTCGTCACTTTGGCGCACAAGCTGGCACGGTCTATTACGCCGGTAAAGCATTTCTCTGTGTCGAAGTTGCTAAGTGGATTAATGAAGAAGGCCTTGGCTTAGATGTCTGCACCGGTGGCGAACTTGCCGTCGCAATTGCAGCAGGATTTCCGTTGGAGCGCATGGAACTTCACGGCAACAACAAATCAGAGGATGAGATTGGCGATGCCATCGATCTTGGATTGGGCACCATCGTTATAGATTCATTCCACGAGATTGAACGAGTAGAGCGAATAGCTAGCCAAGCCGGCGTTATCGCCAAGGTTTACTTGCGACTGACCCCAGGAATCGAAGCGCACACTCACGAATTTATTGCTACCGCGCATGAAGATGTGAAATTTGGTTTCTCCATTGCCAGCGGTGCAGCCTGGAAGGCAATCGAAGAAGTGGAAGCCTCAGCACATATCCGCCTCGAGGGATTCCATTCCCACATTGGTTCTCAGATTTTTACTGCTGATGGTTTTGAGATTGCCGCAACCAGATTGATTGCACTGCTTGCGCAATTCCGCGATCACTTCGGTCGCGAACTTCCCGAGCTCGACTTGGGTGGGGGATATGGCATCGCTTATGTTCCCGGCGACACCACCATGGATCCTGATCAAATTTTGGCGGCGATTGCAAAAGTTGTAAAAGATCAATGCAAAGCGCACAAGTTGGCGCTTCCAACGATTTCTATCGAACCCGGCCGCGCGATTATTGGTCCAACAACAACTACTTTGTACGAAGTTGGCACTACCAAGAATGTGACTCTAGAAAATGGAACATCTCGTCGTTATGTCGCCGTGGATGGCGGAATGAGCGACAACATTCGA
>CANBVO010000043.1 GCA_947372915.1 Actinomycetota bacterium
ATGGAACGTTGACGTGGAGTCAGCGAGAAGAAGACGCTTGCTTCAGATTCCTGATTAGTAGAATCAGAGCCCATCACTTCTTCCCAGTTGCCTTTGCCGGCAAGAGTTTGCTTGATGATGGAGACATACTCTTCTAGCTGCATGGTGGCTGACTTATCAAAGAATGACCAGCCAGACCGAAGTTCCTTGGGAACGCGAGCTACCATGGGTCTCACGGAGAACTGAGAGTAGATAACTATTGCTAGGTGCTCGTTCATATTTCGTAACGCGATACCAAGCTCAACGCCATTGAGGCCATCTTGCTCCAGCGAATAATCAAGTAGGGCAGCATCGGCAGATCTCACGCTCTTATCGTTCAGCGCTTCCTTCGCACTTTGAAAGCTCCCAACCACCTCAAGTTGGTTCGATTGATTAAGTAATTTCTCCATAAATCCGCGGAGAGTTGGATCATTTTCTACATAAACAATTTTGGTTTTTCGCACCACGGATTTTCCCACACATAGCTCCGCCTCAATAGTGAATTTGTCACAATTGTTACCACCCGAGGCACATTTGTGCAGCCTTACACGGGCATGGATTGGTTCTGTAACTTATGACGCAAATCTGGCTCATTCGAGGGCACCAACACCTTTACATGGGCCAGATTCATTTTTCAGTGAGGTTGGATGGATAACGAGTACTACTACGACGACCCAGTCGAAGAGGTAGCGCCACGCAAAATACGTGTCGCCGGAATAGCCGCGCTCATTTGCGCGCTATTCACCGGAAGTATGTTCATTCAATCAACTCTCGCCGGCAATATCAATATCAATTCTGGATCAGCTATTCAATTTGGCCAAGGAATGTCTCTGACAACTGCCTGCTCTGGCAGTCAGGTTCTCACAGTGACACCGTACTCAAGTTTCATTAACGCAAGCGGTGCTGGCGCTCACTACTTCAGCTCAGTCAAAGTCTCTGGAATTCCATCAAATTGCTACGGATACGATTTCACTATCAACGCGTATGGTGCATCGAGTAATACTCCCCTTTCTATTTTCAACGCGAGCTCAACTTCTCCGGTTGTTTATGACAATGCAGGATCTTTCGAACTTGGTGCAGGTACAACGGCTGGCGCGAGTATCGCCAGTGGTTCTGGAACGTTCACGCTTACATTTACAAGCCCCGTAGCAACATCAGGGACTATGGCTAAATTGGCACTACAAACGGGAGTTCACAGTGCTGTGGAGTCTCTTTGCGTCCAAGGAATTACATGCTCGATTGGTGATGTCGGACCAGGCGGAGGAAATATTTTCTACTATTCCGCATCGGGATTTAGCTGCGGTGCTAGTTTCACTAGTACTGGTAGTCCTACTGGCGGACTCTGCCATTACTTAGAGGCCGCTCCAAGCGGTTCGACCAATGGCACATTCCCTTACGCAATCACAGGGCTCGCTGGCTCAGATGTCTCCGGAATTACTAATGATACAAATGCCGACAATTCGAGTTCGGCTATTGGTCTTGGCTATAAGAATTCACTCGCTCTTATTAGCCAAGGTAATGACATCACCAGCGCACCAGGAATTGCGCGCGCCTACCGAGGCGGCTCGAAGAGCGATTGGTATCTGCCAAGTTTTTCAGAGCTCAACCAAATGTGTAAGTGGGCTCGAGGAGTTGCCTGGACTTCTGATGCAACTATCTGTTCAGGCGGCACCCTCAACTTAGGAACTGGTGCTGGTCTCGGTGCTTCTGGGTTCGAGTCAAACTTTTATTGGTCTTCATCAGAGCGCGAGAGCACCAACGGCTGGGGTTTCTATTTCAATGGCCCAACCCCTGATTACAACAGCAAGTTCCATGCTTTCTACGTCCGTGCTATTCGAGCGTTTTAGTCCCATGACTAAATCAAAGCGAATGCCATGACATACACGGATAATTACTATCACGATGACCCAGATCGCGAGATCTCAATTGAGCCGACGAGTCGCCGTAGCAAGTTGGGCGTAATGGCCTCCGTGCTCATGTTCGTCTTGGGCGGTCTCTTCATTCAATCAACCCTTGCCGGAAATATTTCCATCAATTCGAGCGGCACATTCGAATTCGGCCAGGGACGAATAATGACTGCGGCGTGTGCTGCAGGACAAAATCTCATAGTCACGCCTCGAGCCTCCTTCGTCAATGCTAGTAACGCCGGAGCCTTCTACTTGGGGTCAATAACAGTTTCCAATATTCCGACATCCTGTTATGGGACTGCATTCAAAATCAATGCGTACGACCCCACCCAAAGCACTCCCCTGGCCCTCTACAACACCACTTCAACAGATGTGACGGTCGGAAACAATTCTGGCTCTTTTGTTTCGCAAGGAAATCAATCAGGTTTAGATGTCACCACCAATTCAAGTTCTTCCTTCACTGTGTCCTTTGCCAACCCAGTTGCAACTTCGTCTAACTTCGTGAAGTTAACGATTCAAAGTTGGGCAACGAGCTTTGAATACGCACCGACTCGAGGAATACAGTTCCCTTCATTGAGCGGTATCAGTCTCAGTACTGGCTTGAATGAAGCGAATGACTTCACAATCGAAGGTTGGGTTCGAAGCTCCGATTGGTCTCCAATATATGCATTGGTGCCGTATGTAGGAAATGCCTGCTATGCAGTTGTTATATGGTCCACGAGTTCGACAAGTTGGAATGCTTCACTTGACTGTGCGCCCAATTTCATCACTTACACAATGCCAGGTGGTTCAAGTATGGCAAATAACCAATGGATCTACTGGGCTTATGTAAAGGATTCGAATGGGCAGTCGATGTTCGTGAACGGTGCAAAGCTAACCGGTGTCTCCACGAGTAACGGTGGTGCCGCATCACTTCCGCTTACGGCTACCAGTGATCAAGGTGCAATTGGTGAGTGGTACGCCTGGCGTACTGCTACTTACAGCTCAAATAATGGCGTCATCGGAGAATTGAGATTAAGCAACATTGCTCGCGTCGCCTCGACAGCAACCTCTTTCAGTCCAAGCTATATCACCGGAGGCAAACCAATAGCTCAGCTCGCATCGGATGCAAATACAGTGATGTTGTTAAGGACTCCCGTTTCCGGTTCTACCTTTACCGATTCATCCGGCAACCAAACTTTGACAGTCGTCACCTCAATTAATGGTCCTGGGACGCCGGTCAACCCGGTCATCGTCAACTTTGGCTAGTCCGCTCCTTTCAACCGCATTACGAATGTCGTAGAATTCCTCCAGTATTGGAGTTAAGGAAAGCGCGAATGCGAGGGGGCTTGAATGTCTGAAGCCCAAGAACTCGATTACTACTGCGACGATCCAAATATCCCGGAGAGCCAAAATAAGAAACGAATTTTCCCTACACTTTTAGCTGTCATCCTCGTGTTGCTTTCCGGTTCACTTTTTCTGCAATCTACCTTGGCCTCGAACATCTCCATCAATTCCAATAAGTCCCTTGAATTTGGTCAGGGCACGTCTCAGACCACGACGTGCGACAACCTAGTCACCCTTACTCCTTTCGGTTCATTCACTAATGCCTCCGGAGCAGGTTCTTTCACATTCACAGGAGTTACGCTTTCGAATCTTGATACTCGAGTTCAGGGTTGTGCCGGAGAAACATTGAGCATGTCGGCGTATGGGCAAACTGGAAATGCACTGAACAGTTTTTCTATCGCGATTGCATCAGACGGCACCTTCACCAGTAGCGAGGGCTCAATTAGTAATGCAGGAGCTCAGAGCAGCACGAGCAACGTGACCCTCACTTTTTCATCGCCAAACGTTAATTCAACTGCAGTGTACAAAATCACGATCCAATCAAGCCTGAGTGCTCCTCCGGCTCTCGGTAGCATTTATTTGAACAACACCTACTTCTCCACTCCATACTCTGCGAACATGGATGTCGGCACCTCCGGTGCATTCACCTTGGAAATGTGGTCTAAACCCACAACAAGTAATATCTCACAAGGTTTGTATACGGGCGGTCAATGGGGTGGTCAGTTAGGTTTTCTCGACGTTAACTGCAGCGCATCGGACAAAATGTTTATCGGTGTCTGGGGTCAATCATGTAATGGTCAGAGCGCTTCCGGCCAATACCCAACTATTAATCAATGGAACCACGTTGTACTCGAGCGAGATGGATCAAATAACAACTCTGTCTACCTGAATGGTTCAAGAGTTATTTATGTCAATGGTGCGATTAAATTGGGCTTGAATGGCGCAAATAGCTTTGTCATTGGACAAATAGAGCGAGGGAATTTCACCGGCTACATATCGAATGTCAGATTAGTGAGTGGATCAGCAATATATTCGGGCACATCAATCACGGTTCCCACATCCCCATTAACCCTCACCCCCGCCTCCGGCACAGTTCGTTCGCTACTACTCATGAAGACTGAGGCTGGACTCTTTACGGATGAAACTGGGGCCCAGACTTTCACTTCCCCGGGCACATATTCCTACAGCTCGGATAGTCCTTTTAGATAATAGAATTTCGGTCAATGAAGAAGAGTTTCCAGCAACAAGTTATCGAGAGCGTCCAACGAGAGCTCCCCAACCTCGGTAATAAGCGGGATGCCTTTGGTATGCAGGCATATATGAAAGACATCTCCCCCTTCCTCGGTGTTCGCACTCCTGCTCGCCGATCCCTCGGTAGGACTATTTTCAAGACTCTTGAATCGCCATCATCTGATCAATTGGGAAAGACTGCACGCGCTTTGTGGGCTCTTCCCTATCGGGAATACCAGTACCTTGTCTGCGACATGATTGCTTACTTCATTGACGTTGCTGATAAGAATTTCCTTGCTGATCATGTTCAGTTCCTACTCACAAAGAAGTCTTGGTGGGACACGGTTGATTCGTTGGGGTCCGCAGCGGTCTCGCCGCTGACTATGAAATACCCATCTGTTTCCTTGATGAACAAGTGGAATAAGAGTTCGGATCTCTGGCTCAATCGTGCCGCCATCCAGCATCAACGCGGCCGCAAGGGCAATACCGATATCCCATTACTTCTCAGATTTTGCGATGACCACTCTGACAGTCATGAGTTCTTCATTGCTAAAGCGATTGGTTGGGCGCTCCGTGACCTAGCCCATTTCGATCGGTCGTCTGTAAATGAATTCTTAGCGACGCACCCAGATTTAGACCGAGTTGCTGTGCGCGAAGCCCGAAAGCACGAATAGGATTTTTGAGTGAGAGATTTTCCCAATCCATTTGAAGAAGAGGCCGAACAACGCTGGCCTGAGACCTTTGCGGAGAGTCAAAATCGTCTCTCGAAACTTACCGCCGAAGAATTAGAAGCGGTATTCGAAGAAGGTACAAATATCAGCAAGGGGTTGGGCGAAGCCCTGCTCGAGAAGTACTCAGCGGATTCGGCGAAAGTTCAAGGTTTGATTGGTCGCCACTACCAATGGATCTGCAACTTCTGGACTCCCACTCCCGAGGCTTACATAGGATTGGGTGAGATGTACGTGGAAGACCCACGCTTTGCATCTCATTACGAAGAATTTGCACCAGGACTTGCCGCATTTATCCATCTAGCAATCCAGGAATACGCCCTCAATTCGCTAACCTAATCTCATGACATCTATTACTCATCATGACATTAAGCCACTACGTCGATTCAATGTAATCGCAGGCCTGCTTCACCTGCTTTCTATGGTGGCCGTGCTTTCGATGGCAAACTCATTCTCGTTGCCAATTACTGCGACCTATATGACGGGCGCACCAGGCACCACATTTGCCTCCCCTATCGTTATTCTCAATACTCCGGTCGCTCGTACCGTGGCACTCTTCCTTGCCCTGTCGGCGTTCTTCCACTTCTTGGTGGCATCGCCTCGTTACTTCAATCGATACACAAACTCATTGCTGCGTAACATCAATATTTTCCGTTGGGTGGAATACTCCATCAGCTCTTCCATCATGATTGTTCTCATCGTTCAACTGTGCGGCGTCACTGATGTAGCCGCCATCATCGCAATCTTCGGTGTCAACGCCTCAATGATTCTCTTTGGTTGGTTGCAAGAGCGCTTCACCCGCCCTGGAGATGGCCAATGGTTGCCATTTATCTTTGGTTGCATCGCAGGCGCGATTCCTTGGCTGATCATTATTCTGCTACTCATTGGACCTAAAGCCCCTGCAGAATCCAGTGCTCCAGGATTCGTCTACGGAATCGTGATTTCACTTTTCATTTTCTTCAATTGCTTCGCTTGGGTTCAATACAAGCAATACAAGGCGCAAGGAAACTGGAGCAATTACCTCAAGGGTGAACGCGCCTACATCGTTCTCAGCCTCGTTGCGAAAACTGCTCTCGCTTGGCAGATCTTTGGTGGCACCCTCGCCGGCTAATAGACTCTAAGGATGAAAGCCAACTTTCGATCCTCGCCTGGCGAGCCAGAGGAAGCGGCCTATTGGGATGATCCCGACTTAGAAGTTCTCGAAGACCGTAAACCAAGGCGCGGTTTTATCGCCGCCTTGGCTCCTGCAAGCTTGGTACTGACCTTTGCACTCTTCCAAAATACTTTTGCGGGCAATATCTCTATCAACACTTCTGGTCAGCTTGAGTTTGGTCAAGGTACTCAACGATTCACTTCGTGCTCTGGCGCAACCCCATTAACTGTCTCGCCATCGGTCTCCTTTGCTAACGCCTCCGGTGGCGGTACTTACTTTTTCTCTGCTATTACAGTTTCTAATATTCCGGCCGGTTGCAATGGCAGTGCGTTTACATTTAACGCCTATTCAGATACCGGTACTTCAGCACTTGCGCTCTTTAACTCTACGTCCACAGATGCAATCGTTGATGATAACAATGGGGTTTATGGACTCGGGCCGGCAATCAGTGGAATGGGCGTGGTGACCAACTCTTCCAGCTCATTTACTCTTACCTTCACTAGCCCAGTGGCTCCAAGCAAGAACGTTGCAAAATTGTCACTTCAGAGTTCGGCCATTCCATGTGCCACAACTCTTGCCTGCGCTGTTGGCAATATTGGCCCAGGTGGCGGAGTTGTCTTCTATTACTCGGCCGCAAGCTTTGCCGAAACCGGAGCTGCATGTTCTCCGAATTGTCACTACTTAGAGCAGGCACCAAGAACTTGGTCGGGTGGCGCGATCGATCCAACAATCATTTGGGCTGTGCCCGCATATCAGAGTGGTGGCATAACCAGTTACAACGGTTCAGATGCAACCGGTGTAAATATTGGAACTGGATTTGCGAATACAGCAGCGATTGTTCACATGCAAGGCGCCTATAACGCGTCGACTAACAATTACGCCGCTGGCGCTGCTGCTGCATATTCTGGCGGCGGCAAGAGTGATTGGTTCATGCCTTCTCAAGCGGAACTAGCTGCTATGTACAGTTATAGCCAGACCTACAATGACGGATTCACATTGGTCGGCGTCTTTTCCTCATATGCTTATTACTGGTCTTCCTCATTTGCATATGTCTCCTCAGGCGGTTGGGCCCGCGATCAAAATTTCGCAAATGGAAACCAATACAACGGAACAACTAATGCGGTCATCTCGGTAAGGCCTATTCGAGCCTTCTGATTGGTAATAACTCCTTCGATACCGTGGGAGAATTAGCCAGTGATTGCCACTCAAAGCGTTGAACTCCGAGCAGGAGCAAGGCTTCTCGTTAAAGATGTGACAGTTCGCATCAACCGCGGTGATCGAATCGGATTCGTGGGGCGCAATGGCGCTGGTAAATCAACTCTGGCCAAAGTACTTGCTGGTGAAAACCTACCTGCTGGTGGTCAAGTAACACGTACCGGAACTATTGGTTATCTCCCCCAAGACCCACGTACTGGTGATCAAGATGAGACAGTCATCAACCGCATTCTCTCTGCACGTGGCTTGGATCAGATTGTTAGCCGAATGCGCAAAGTTGAAGAAGAGATGGCAACTGCCGGACCTGATGAACTTGAGGCTGCGCTCGAGCGTTACTCCCGCGTTGATGCTGAATTTAATACTGCTGGCGGTTATGGCGCATCATCAGAAGCAGAAGCAATCGCTACCAATCTTGGACTTCCTGATCGAATCTTTGAAGAGCCGATTGGTGTTCTCTCTGGTGGTCAGCGTCGCCGCGTAGAACTAGCTCGCCTGCTCTTTAGCGGCGCCGAAACCCTGTTGCTCGATGAGCCCACCAACCACTTAGATGCCGACTCCATCAACTGGCTCCGTGACTATTTAGCGAAATATCCGGGTGGACTTGTGGTTATCTCTCACGATGTTGCCTTGATTGAAATGGTCGTTAATAAGGTTTTCTACATCGACGCTAACCGCAACGTTATCGATGTTTATAACCTCGGCTGGAAGAAATACTTATTGCAGCGCGAACAAGATGAACATCGCCGAAAGAAGGAACGCGCGAACGCTGAAAAGAAAGCTGAAATTCTGGCTAAACAGGGCGAGAAGATGCGTGCTAAGGCTTCTAAAGCTAAAGCCGCTCAAGGAATGCTTCGTCGCGCAGATGCACTTCTCTCCGGGCTCGAAGATGTCAGACGCAGCGACAAGGTCGCCAAGCTTCGCTTCCCTACTCCTGCGCCATGTGGCAAGACTCCACTGATGGCTCAAGGACTGTCGAAATCTTATGGCTCTCTTGAAATTTTTACCGACGTAGACCTCGCCATCGATCGTTCTTCACGCGTTGTTGTTCTTGGTCTCAACGGTGCTGGAAAGACGACGCTGCTCAGCATTCTTGGTGGCACTAATGAATCCGATACCGGTGAAATTCAACCTGGACATGGTCTCAAAATTGGTTACTACACACAGGAACACGAATCCTTGGACTTCGAACGCACCGTCCTTGAAAACATGATGTCTTCCGGTGAACAAATCGGTGAGCCTCAAGCCAGACAAGTGCTTGGATCTTTCCTCTTTGTTGGCGATGATGTGCATAAGCCAGTTAACGTTCTCAGCGGTGGCGAGCGAACTCGTTTAGCGCTTGCAACCCTGGTCGTTGGATCAGCAAATGTCCTTCTCTTAGATGAGCCAACAAACAACCTCGATCCTGCTTCGCGTGATGAAATCCTCGCCGCATTGGGCGAGTATCAAGGAGCGGTAGTCCTAGTGAGCCACGATGAAGGCGCTGTTCGGGCGCTTAAGCCAGAGCGTGTACTTCTTCTGCCAGATGGCGATGAAGATTTATGGGGCGAGCAGTACCTCGACCTCATCGCTCTCGAATAAATATCTAATACCATCTGGCTATGAAATCTAAGCTCCTTCTGCTCTCGCTCGCGGCGGCCCTCCTTCTGACTGGATGTGGCGCGAAGTCCCAGCCAGCAGCCCATTCGCATGGCAACACAACTGGAGCTTCACCACAAGGTGGCACATTTCTTAACTCTGCTATTCCTGCGGATGTATTAGCCCTTCCACTCTTTGATGCGAACGGAAAGTCCTTCACTCTTGGCTCGCTCGCCGGCAAGTACCTCGTTATTACTAATTTTCTGACTTCATGCCAAGAGATATGCCCTATGACCACTGCCAATATGCGCGATATCGCTAACGCAGTGAATACGACTGAACTCAAAGATAAAGTCGCAGTGATCGAGATATCTGTTGATGCGCAACGCGATACGGCTGCCCGCCTTAAGGCCTACCAAGATCTCTTCAATGACAATTCGTTCACCTTAGCGTCCGGAACGGAAAAGAATTTGGCTGCAATCTGGAAGTACTTTGGTGCTCCTGGCCAGAAGATGGCTATCAGCGCTAAAGATGCGGCAACCATGCCCGTTGATTGGTTAACCGGAAAACCAAGCACGTACGATGTGATGCATCCAGATTTGGTCGTCATCGTGTCACCGCAATCAGAATGGCGTTGGTTGGACCTCGGAAGCCCGAAGAGCAGCGGCGTTATCCCACCAAAGCTCAAGGCATTTTTGAGCGAGGATGGTTTAAAGAATTTGGCAACGCCAGAAGAGCCAAACTGGTCACCTAAGGCAGTCTTCTACGCCCTCGAACAACTCTCGGGCGTAGCGATTAAATAATTAAGCGCGCAGTGCAACCGCGAGTTCGCGGAAATCTTCGACTAACTTATCAATCTCAACTTGGGTATGCGCCA
>CANBVO010000044.1 GCA_947372915.1 Actinomycetota bacterium
ACAATCGAGATGATTGCAACAACGAGAAATAAACTTTTACCCGCTTTGCGCCATAAGCCGCGAGGTTGGGTGTTCTTGGGGCGGCGAGAATCTAACGCAGCGCTGTCGGTATCTACTTTCGGAAGTGTCACTCCGAGAAAAGGTGCCGCCACTGTTGCATCACTTGCTCGCTCAATGGGTGAAAGTTCTGCAACTGTTGGCTTTCCGATTGGCGCCTTAATTCCTGGGCCATCACTACTCAGAAGAAATCGTTTAGTTGTTTCATCAGGGCGTCCCACGCCCTCCCACGTTGCTACTTCCAGAATTGTGCCCGGTGGAAGATCGCCAATAATTAATTGATGGCCTTCCGGAAGTTCGACCGAGGCTGCATATGGATTCGGCGCTACCGGAAGCGCTGGCTCAACCTGCGCGACCGCCTTGCTCTCCTTCTCCTCGCCTGAAGTCATAAGGGAAAGGTACGCAATCGAGTGACCCCTGAAAAGTAGGGCTTGTCCACCATTTGGGGGTATGACTATCGCTCACTGGGAAAGTGACGGAAATTAGGATTCGGACATGTCATGCCGGCCACTCCATGCAAGCACATGTACGTCTGATTTCTAAGGCCCAATATTGATCTACAAAAAAATCTTTCGAATAATTGCATCTTTATCTCTCGCACTTTCATCTCTTTCCGCACTCGCCCCACTATCACCAGCTATAGCTGAGACTGTTATTTCCCCAGTGTCAGTCTCGGCCCAAACAAATAGTGAAAATCCTGTTACCGGTATTTCATTTTCGGGCCTAAATAATTCAAGCACGTATTTAGTGGCTCTTGGACTAAAGGATGGAACCGCTGGCTCTTATCTTTATTTAAACAATTATGCAGGGCTCACACCCTCATATGGATACACCACAGCCGACTTTTCAAACTTTCAAGAGATATCGTTTACGGGATTGCCAGCTGATTTGAACTCAACCATCGGTTCACTCTATTTCCATTCGGGAAATGAATCAGGGTCACCTCAAGTCTCTATTACCGTAACAGAAAACCAACCTGGCCTTGCCTACTTTCCGAGAAATGGCCATTTTTACAAAGTTGGGCACTTTATGAATACGACTGGGAACTCATTAAATGGAAATGGAAGTGACGATGGAATTTTTTGTCAATCCAAGGTCGAATTGGCCAACTCCTACAAAGACGCATATGCCTCGACTCAAACTCTTACATCCATAAATACCGATAGCGATAATTGCACTTGGAGTGAAGCTAATCGACTCGCGCAAGCCACCACAGTTAAAGGTCAACGCGGGTATTTGGCGAACATTACTTCCGAAGCCGAAAATGCATTTTTGAAAGATAAACTAAATGGCGCGTTAAACGTTTGGATGGGTGGAACGGATGGAACTTGCGATGGATACTCAACTACTTCATTACTCCAAAATGTAGATTTGCAACAAACCTCTGATTTGAATTCTCTTTGCGCAAACCCAAACCCAAGTAACGGCGGAACAGAAGGGCTATGGCATTGGTACGACGGTCCAGAAAAAAATCAAGTTTTTTGGCGAAGTACAGTTCCTTATTACAATGTTTCTACAATTAGTTCTTCACAAATACAAACGGACACTTACCGTGTAGATCTCACCTATTTCAACAATAACAGTCCAGTTTATGTGGCCTCAGATTTTGGTACGTACGAACCCGTATACGAATATGATCCACTTTTTTATTACGATATGAATAGCAACTTAATACCAGTAGCGACATCTATTTACTCCTCACCTGCAAATTTTTCCTCATTTAATTACTCACTGGATACTCTCGCAGGCGCTGCTGATGGATCTGTTTATAGTGTCAAATATTTCAATAATCCTATCTCCCAAATTTTGACCGCAAATATGAATTTCACCTCCCTTTATGATGTGAATGGGACACTCATTTACTCTGCGGATGGCTCGCGAAGTTCATACCCAACTTGTTTTGAAGATACATCATGTTCTGATGACACAATTTATTCTGGCTCTGGAGTGCCTCTCGCTTCAATAACTCCTGCTACTTTCTTTGACTATTGGAACTATCCGGGTTACCTCGTGAATCCAGATGGCTTGCAAACTATCTATCACTCTACGGGCATATATTCGATAAATAGTTCTGTGGTTAACCCAGCGCTAATTGATTCAAGTGGGAAAACTCCGGGGGTAATCGATCCATATGGGACCCCTACGCCCGTATTTGCCGATTCAAATGGAAATTTTCTGACTTCAACAGAAACCAACTACTCAGATGTATGGACGGTTCCAGCTGGATCACAGATTGACTCGGTTAAAGACTGTCGCTCCTATTCAAACTCTGGTGCTACAGCTCAATCCAGATATTCAAGTTGGGCCACCCCTAATGAACCCAATAACACTTCTAGTAACCCCATATCGCACTGGGATACGGCCGGCGAAAGTAGCTGTGGCAGCTCAGGAAATCCACTCGCTGGAGCAAGTATCGAAGACAACATAGTTTTTAACTGGACGGTTGCCAACGGTCGGTGGAATGACTTAAATGGAAATGAACCAACCGTTCCCTACTACGGATACATAATCGAATATGGGGACGATGCAACTCCATTCACAGGTGTATTTATAAAGACTCCGCACTTGGTTTATCCCCAAGCGTCAAATACCTCGTGTGATGGGTTAGCAAAACTTCAAAACGGTGGATTTGAAGATCTTCCAAGTGGAATTGATGAATCGTGGCAGGCGTATGGGGGCGGACCCGCACAATACTTATTTGTGAGCGATGCTTCAGCCGGAGAGCAGCCGAAATTGAATGGGTGGTTAACTTCAGAAGAGGACCGCCTAATTGAGATCGAGCGACATTTACCGGATTACGACATTACTAATGGGAGTGACCCAGATTTAGGCAATGTTGCGCCCGCCTCGGGAAATTACTTTGCTGAGATTAATGCGAATTACCCCGGCACTCTCTTCCAAGATGTAGGAACTGTGCCTGGAGAAATTCTTCGTTGGTCACTTTTTCATCGCGGGCGAACTATCGATGAGTCGGGAGGTGGCTTTGACTCCATGAAGGTAAAGATTGGGCCAACTTCAATTGATGGAAATGACACTCTCGCAATTTTCACAGATGGAGAACGTACAGATTTTGATCAAATTCCAACACTTCGGCCAGACGACAGTGGCGACCCTACTGGCCCTTCAATGGAAGATGGGCGCGGCGACTCAAGCGTGCTTGGCGGGCTGGGGGCAGCAGATCAATTCACCTCTGGCGGTCACGCAGGAGGATGGGGATATTACGAAGGTGAATATGTAGTCCCTGCTGGACAATATGTCACTCGATTTGGCTTTTTTTCGATTAGTTCAGCAAATGGAAGTTACTCTCAAGGTAATCTGATTGACGAGGTTAAATTTACGCCATTGTTAGCTTGCCCTGCTCATATCACTTTGGTAGCTGGCCGCACCTTTACCATCAATCCGTTTAATACGATTTCCTCCGACGGATCGGATAATAGAAGTTCGAATGATTCTTTTGGCCAAGAATCTGCCATAGTCATCACTGCTTCGCCGCAGAGTGGAACTGCATCCCTCGCCACGATTAATGGCAAAGCAAACAGGGGTTTCTTATATACAGCGCCAATTACATCTGGTACCGATTCAATTTCATTCGCAATCACAAATAATTATGGAGACCAGTCCACGAGCACAATGACAATTGATATTTTGGCTGACGCAAGCGTCAAAGCTTCGGCATCGCATCCATTTGACCCGCGCAGTAACCAGCTAAAAACCAATATTTCACGAGTGACTCAAGCGGGAGATAGCGTCCTTGCCTGTATCGATGAGGCAACTGCTCAAGGAAACCAAAAGATTTCATCAACTCTCAATTTCTCGGTAGCTACAAATCCAACGATTCAGATATCAAATAATGGTACAAATCATCTTGAATTAGTTGGAGCGCTTAGCGATATCAATCGATCACTTGCGGTGTTAACCATTCACAATTCCGCGGGGCGACGGATCAGCAACGGAACCCGAATATTGATTCGCTCGGTCTTGAGCGGAAATTACCTAGGCAGTTCTTACTCATGCTCTGACGCTGCCGCAGCCGGCACGAAAATTGTTACCTTGAAACAACTCTCGCTTTTTCAAGTGAGGCGCACTTTCATTCCAGTCCGGAAGTAACTGCTTCAAATCTTCAAACCCCGTAGGCGCAAGCTCCTACGAATAAGACCCCCAATCGCCTGTCATGCCCCCTTATCTGCCGTCAGAATGTGGGGGACATAGCAATTAAAGGTTTGCCACCCTTCGTGGAAGCGAATGGGGTGAAGATGTCTGACATTGCAATTGATCTAGGTACTGCAAACACTTTGATTCACGTCAAAGGTAAAGGAATTGTTTTTAACGAGGCCACAGCTATTGCCTACGATGAATTAACAAATGCTGTTATTGCATTTGGCAATGTTGCTGCTGAAATGATTGGGCGAACTCCGCCAAGTATTCGAGTAGTGCGACCACTTAGTACTGGTGTGGTTTCAGATTTCGCAGCTGCTCGCAACTACTTGCAACTAGCGATCCGTCAGGTCGCCCGATACAAGCGCTTCTCCCCCCATCGCATTGTGATTGGCGTTCCTTCCCGTATCTCTGGCGCTGAACTCAAGACATTTCAAGATGCTTTAGATTCCAGCAAAATCGCCAAGGTCTATGCGGTGCAAGAACCTGTGGCAGCGGCAATCGGTTCGGATTTAGATTTTGCCCGGCCGCTTGGATGTCTCGTTATTGATGTCGGCGCAGGCACAACCGATATCGCGATGATGTCGCTCGGACGTGTGGTGGATTCGCGTTCACTTCGCATTGGCGCCGAGGCGCTAGTTGCGGCGTTCGCTAATTACATGAGAAATGTGCGCCGCATGAATGTCGGCGATCGAACCGCTGAACAATTCCTGCACGAATACGGCCAAGCAAAGATGCTGGATAAGTCCACGGGCTATATCAACGGCGTGGATATGAAAACTGGTCTCCCTGCAGAGATTCCTGTTCATGCTGATGAGATCTTTAATTCCATCAAAGAACCTATTTCCCTAATCGTTGCAGAACTTCGCTTGCTGCTTGATAGCGTTCCGCCGGATTTAGCGGCAGATATTCTCCGCGAAGGCATTCATCTCACCGGTGGCGGGTCCTTGCTTAAGGGGCTGCCAGAGCTACTTGAAGAGCAGACAAATTTGAAATGCCACCATGTCTCAGATCCCATGCAGGCCGTTGTCTTTGGCTGCGGAAAGATTCTGGACAACATGGAGCTCTTCAAATTTGTGCTCGAAGCAATGCCTGATGAAATTCGTGGAACTGTGTCGTAATGGCGATATCAATCCGTCGCCCAAGCTTGGGTAAGAAAGTTCTCTTAGCAGCCAAGGGAATCAATATTGCTCACCTACAGAGCAGCATCATGAGCATCATGGTCAATCTCAACGAACCACTCCCCTCTGACTCCGAGGCATCTCTGCAAGTCTTTATCAAGAACGACGGGCGCAGTCCCATCTCCTCGTTGCATCTCGAACTCGATACCCCTGCAGGCGTTGCGATTGTGAATCCCGGAGAAGTTTTTGGTGGTGGTCACAGAGGGCTGACTGTAGATAAATTGCGTGCCGGCCAATCCATGAAATTTAAATTGGGGGTTCGTTCCCATCCGGACTTCAAAAGCGGAACTCTTATTTTTAGATTGACCGATAATTCGACTCGTGCCCGGATTATGGAGCTACCTATTCAGCTAGTTACAGGTAGGAGATAGTAAAGGCACTGCCCTTTTCCAGGCCTTGCAGTTTTAATTGGGTTGCGTTATCTAATTTCGCTCCGCCAATGCGCGCGCTCAAGACTCTCTTACTTTCTAGCTCGACAATAACTTGTGTATCGCCAGATATCTCAATGGCCTGAGTGACGACGTTGAGGATGGGGTCGGTATTCGCAACATGGGTGAAGTTATTTCCCAGCAAGGTGAGTTGAACATTTGCAGCGTTAATTCTTGAATATAGGGTCCGAATAAATTCGGAGGAGAAACTCTCCGACATCACTAGATAAAGTCGAATTTTCACAATCAGGCTATTGATTCGATCCTCCATAGCACCCTGAGCCAACAATCCCGAATCAAGCCGCTGTGCAAAGCTCTCAACATCTTCGAGTAAGCGGTCAACTGATGAAGTAATGAGCTCTGATATTTCTTCGAAATCAGATTCGCTAGTGTAAATACCGAGAAGCCTTGATTCGTCGAGATCAATGGCGCTCTTGCGTAGCGCTGATACCGCCAGAACAAATAATGCAATGATAGGTACGCCCGGGATAGAGCCGTTAAGAATTGCTGAACAAGGCGCTGGATAGAAATGACCAATCACAATACTTTCAATAAAGTAGATGAAAAGTGGAATCCAGCGAAGGATTCGATTCTTGAGAACAAGAGCAAAGTAAAAGAAAGTTCCGATAAGGACGTTGTAGACCCAGGGAGTAAATCGGAGCTCCGAACAATCAGGGCTCCCAAACACCGTGGCCGGGAATACCGCTAATGCAAGAGCAATCGTAGGAAGCAACAAGTATTTAAAAGCCTCTGCCCGGTAGTAAAGAAGCGTCATAAACAATACGTCGATTGCATAAATTGCGAAGGCGATTGACGGACGCGGAATCAAGAAGAAACCGAGTAAGCAGATTAAACCGTACGCATAAGTCGCCGCGAGAAATCCTCGTGATAGCCAGGTCGCGCTCTCAACTCGGATCGTTCTCAGCTGTTCGATCGGCGGAATAACTCCGATTTCACCTCCGATTTCAACACCGATGCGAAGAACGCCTGACTCTTCTTGCTCGGCTGACAGCCGGGCATCCACAGCATCCATCAGTCGATTGAGTGAACGAGATGTGCTCACGCCTGCAATCTCCTCTGCTACATCGCTTTCGCTGAGGCTGAGTAGTGAGTTTGTTCTTACGATAATTCGGAAACGAGATGGTTCCGATTTCGCAAAAGTAACAGTTAGCCATGTCGCGTGGGTATGTTTCTTGGTGTTGAGAATCAACTCTCGTGTTATTTCAAGGATTTGATTCGCCTCTAGCTCGGAAACTGTCAGATTCTGACCTTGCTCGTAACTGACTTTCAATTGTGAATCACTGTAGTGTGAACAGACCTCTTGGATATTGCGAACTAGATTCTGTTCAGGAAGGGCAAAATCACTTCGCAAGAGTTCAACATCCCGCTTGAGATACTCGGAGATTTCTGGGGCTGAGAGGGATTTGCTGCTCTTCATCTTTACTGCGATTAAGGTATTGAGCAGCGTTCCATGGAGCTTGAGATTACGGTGGTCAGATTGATTCAAAAGATTGACGCCTGCAATTTTTCTCGTTGCATTCTCACTATATTCTTCAAGAACTACATCAATTGCATCTGAGTACTGTAAATAGCGGCGACGTAAGTAGGTCGAGAAAATACCTAGCCCGAGTGTCCAAGTTGTTGAAAAGTAGGTTCCGAGCAAAAGCAAGTCGTTCTTGTCATTAATGGCCGTGAAGTCTTGGTGTACTACCCAGATCTGTAAAACAACGACGCCAATCATTAATGGCAGTGCAATCCAAGGGCGATCTAACCCGCTCAGATAAACAACAACCGCAAGTGAGATCAGCCCATACGACATAAATGGGTTCACGGGATGTTGGTTGAGAATGATTGGTGCAAACAGTAATTCCACCGAAATAACTGAATACCCGATAGGAGATCCAAGTCTTCGGCTGAGCACAATGCTGACAACCAGCGCCACCACCGTGATTACAACGAAATAAATCTGCCAGGCATCAACAGTTGGCTGACTGGTCAGCGCCTCGATGCAGAAAATTGTTGCCAGCAATGGCCAGGCAATTACGGTAATGCGATCGAATTCCAAATCCGCAAGTTCGCGGCCGTTAATGCCGACCCGCGCTGGGGCGATTAGATTTGGAAATTTCACTCGAAAACTCTACCGAGTGCTCGGGAGTTATTGGGCTGAAGTGACTTCTTCTTCAACTCCGACAATGGGCGCATCGGCAAGACGGAACCCAACGCTGCGCACAACGCTGATGACCTCTGGGCCGCCGGATTCGCGGATTTTCTTACGTAAGCGAGAGGCGTGCGTGTCCACCAATTGGTTGCTGCCAATTCCCTTTAGCACCCCAATAGCCTCCAGGATCTGATTGTGCGAAAAGATTCGTTGTGGGTTCTCCATGAGCAGCTGCAGGAATTGAAATTCCGTGTTGATGAGATGCAATGAGACTTCATTGACCGTGAACTCACGTTGGCTAAGGTCCATCTTGAGCGTTCCCCAAGTCAAAATATTTGCTCGGGGTGCTCGCTGACTTTGGCCACGGCGAATCTGTTGATCAATCCGAGAGGTCAGAATTTTGCTTTCAATGGGCTTGGTGACGTAATCATCGGCACCCGCAGCCATCACCATTTCTTCATTGATAACTTCATCGCGCTTGGTCAGCATCAAAATTGGAACTCTCGCTGCCGCGCGAATCCGGCGACAAAGCTCGAGTGCTCTAAGTGGCAACGAGGCAATGTGAATTATGACCAAACTGAAGTCACGTTGCTCGAAAATTTCTTGACCTTCAATGGGAGATGCGGTGTCGTAAACCACGAATCCCATGAGTTCTAGATGTAAGCGCACATCGAGGCGATCGTCGGGTTGGTCTTCAACAAGTAAGACGTTGTTAGGAATATCGGTAGCGGGAATGTTGTGTTGCATAGGGTCCGGCTTTCGCATAGTGAATCGAGAATTCGTGGAACGAATTTCTCTCTAATCAACTGTGAGAAGAAAGGAACTATTGAACTATTTTGAGTGTAGCCCTAAAAAGACGAGTTAGGGCCCCGGAATTGAATTCAGAGCCCTGCTTCTCTAGTGCGAGCTTTTCTACTGGTTACTTCGATACCAACTCTTCCAAATCAAACGGTGGACTGGAATCTTGTACGGGATTCTCCGAATGATGGGCAGAAGTGGCAAAAACATCAGACACATCGTCAACAAGCCCATAATGAGCATGATGATGGTGTCGGCATTATCAGATGACTTGAAAGGATCGATTTGATACCAGAAAGAGAACAACCAGAGCCAGGATTGACCCGGCCATGATCCGGTCTCATTCATCACGCCCCATTGATCGCCACCGAGATGTTGCTTGGTCGCTAGATCTCCAAAGTAGCCATCGCTATCTGCCAAGAAGAGCATGGGCTTAGTGAAGTTAGTGGGCAAGTTGGTATCACTTGTCGTGAGAGCGCCATCAAGACCACCCGATTGCGCCATCTTGAGCAGCGCGGAAATCATGATCGGAACTGGTCCAAATGTTCCCGCAGTATCTGCAACTTCGGTTGCATCTGGAACTTTGCCAAGCGCCTCCTCGTAGGCAGCTGCCCACTTACTTTGTTGGTCAGCACTAGCTGCTTTCCAGGTCGCAACCGCATCTTTAGCTGTTGCATCTGCGCTAACTAACAGCGGCTCGACGACAAAGGAGTTTGCCGGATCAATCGGAATACGTACTCCGGCCCAATCCTGCAATTTAATTATTCCAAAGTGTTGACCCTTTGCTGCAGTGTTGTATGGCGCACCGTATCCAGCAGAACCAGTGGAACCAGATAACTCCCCCGTCGCAACGAGCGCGAAGTCGGCAGGTGCAGTGGTGGACCAGGACTTAAGAGTTACCGCCTTCTCATCAGGAGAACTAAAGAGTGCGGCCAGACCCATGGCTAATAAGCCAATTACAACAATCGCAACAACAATCTCTTTAACGAGATCATAGGGTCGAGTTGGTCCAGACCATTTTTTGCTGGGGTCAACTTTGAGAGTCTGACTCATTTCCATCCTCCTTCAATAGTCGCATCGTTGTCGATGGGAGGAACGACACCCTTCTTGCGAACAAGAATGATGTGCCACACGAC
>CANBVO010000045.1 GCA_947372915.1 Actinomycetota bacterium
CGTACCGGTGTGGGGGATTCGGCTGAAGTTTCGAGCATGAAGCGATACTAATAGACTCCTCACATGGCTAAACGTGTATTGCTCGCAGCCCCACGCGGATATTGCGCCGGCGTCGACCGCGCAGTTGTTACCGTCGAAAAGTCTCTCGAGCTCTACGGCGCACCGCTTTATGTACGCAAGCAGATTGTTCATAACAAGCACGTAGTCGCATCGCTCGAAAAGCGCGGAGTCATCTTCGTCGATGAGAATGACGATGTTCCTGAAGGTTCTACTGTTGTCTTTTCGGCTCACGGAGTTTCACCAGCCGTTCACGCAAGTGCCGCTGATCGCGGTCTTAAAACCATTGATGCCACATGCCCACTTGTGACAAAAGTGCATCACGAGGTAAAGCGCTTTGCTAACGAAGATTTCGATATTTTGCTGATTGGCCACGAAGGCCACGAAGAAGTAGAAGGCACTGCCGGAGAAGCTCCCAGCAATGTCATTCTTGTTGATGGGATCGATGGAATTAACGAGATTAAAGTTCGCGATGAAAATAAAGTTATTTGGCTATCGCAGACCACGCTTAGCGTCGATGAAACTCTGACAACTGTCGCAGCCCTTCGCAAGCGTTTCCCTGCCTTGCAAGATCCACCTAGCGATGACATTTGTTATGCAACCCAAAACCGTCAGGTCGCCATCAAGCAGATTGCACCGCAAGCAGATTTAGTAATTGTGGTTGGTTCCACTAACTCTTCCAACTCGGTTCGCTTAGTCGAAGTCTCTAAGGAGTATGGCGCAAAAGCCGCTTACTTGGTGGATTACGCAACTGAGTGCAAAGAGGAATGGCTCGAAGGCGTTGAAACTATTGGCGTATCCAGCGGAGCATCTGTTCCAGAGCTATTAGTGACTGATCTTCTTGCCTGGCTTGCTGAACGTGGCTTTGGTGAAGTTGAAACTATTACTGCCATGGAAGAGCACTTGATGTTTGCGATTCCGCAGGAGCTTCGTAAAGATTTAAAGGCTGCAGGTAAGAACTAAGCCTTAACAGCTTTGCGGCGAGCGAAATATCCGCCCCAGCCGATAATCGCACCAACAATCAAGAATGGCGCTTCTTTGGCCAAACTCTTCACAATTGCAGGTCCGAAAGATGTTGGGTGTAGACCGGTTCCACCGATGGTAATCAATAAAAAGACTGTTGAAATTAAGAATGCAATAGGTGGATTGACCGCTGATGCATATGCGGTACCAGTACGACCAAGATAGAGACCCCCACCAAAGGCGATAACAATTGCTAATCCAGTGAGGATTCCAGTGACAGGATCATTGGCATCGGAGAGAAATTGAAGTTCAAAAGCTTGGATGAGAAAGATAAAGAGAAATTGCAGAATAACTACGCCAGGGGTCGTGAGACCTGGTCCCTTGATTGGCTTGGCCGGTAACTTGGTTGCAATTGTGCTCACTTATTCATTCTCCTCTTGATTCTCTTCACTGTCATCTTCATCTATCGATAAATCTTCACCGATTGCTAATTGCTCTCGAATCTTAATTGCCCGAACTTGGTCATCAATCTCCTCGCCGGATTTCAGTTTGTTGGAGGAGGGGACGCCGAGTCCCACCATCTTGCGAGCGGGGCGAAGCATGTTCTCTTCGGAGGAGGCGATGAGATCGTTAAATGCTTTCTCGGTGGATTTGATGCGATCGCCCAGAGTTGCAATCTTGGCATGCACTTTGCCGATGCGCTTGATGAGCTCGCCCGCTAAATCTTTAATGTCAACGGCGTTCTGTGCCATATCTCCTTGGCTAAAGACAAAAGCAACGGTGCGAAGTAGCGCCATCATTGTGGTTGGGGTGGCGATAGTGACGCCCTTTTCAAATGACTTGTGCAGCAGAAGTGGATCTACTTCTAGCGCCTCGGAGAGGATTGATTCGAAGGGAGCAAATAAAACGACATAGTCAGGGGAGTGAGAGCCTTCTTGGTACCCGCGCTTGGCAAGGGCATTGACGTGGCCCATTAAATCTTTTGCATGTTGCGCCATGATTTCGGAGCGAACAGTGGGATCTTTTTCGACAACGGCATCAAGAAAGCGATCAAAGGGAAACTTGGAGTCAATAAATATTTCAGAGCCGCCCGGAATTGCGATACGAATATCTGGCTTAGAAATACCAGCCTCGGTAGAACGGTAATCCTGTTTGAAGAAATGAATTCCTTCTTTAAGTCCAGAATTTTCGAGAAGAAGTTCGAGTTGAGTTTCGCCATATTTTCCACGAGTCTGCGAATTAGAAAGCGCACCCGCTAGCTTGGTGGTTTCGCGAAGTAGCGTCTCGTTGCCGAGTTTCATATTTTCGATCTGTGCTTTCATGGTTGCTTCTGCTTGCGCGCGCTTTACTTCGGCCTCTTGTGCTTGATCGGCCAGTGACTTCATGGAAGTAGTGACTGCTTTAAGAGATTCATCGAGGCGAATCTTCTCGGCATCCTGCGCGCGAAGTGCAATGAGCTGATCATTGAGAAGTGCAGCACGCTGGCGCTCTTGCTCGAGGAGCGCTGAAATCTGGGCGCTATCCCCGCCTTTGGATTTATTCATGAGCGTTCCAATGAAAATTCCAAGCCCCAGGCCGAGGATTAAGCCAGCAATTACTCCCAAAATCAGGTTCATACTCGTATCGTGGCAGGCGGCACCGACAAAGCCCCGTAGGCTATGCCACTTATGAGTCTTTCAATCGGAATCGTCGGCCTGCCCAATGTGGGCAAATCGACCCTCTTTAACGCCCTCACCAAGAACAACGTGCTGGCTGCGAACTATCCCTTCGCCACCATCGAACCTAACGTGGGCGTTGTTGGCGTACCCGATGCCCGATTGGCCAAGCTAGCGGCCATCTTTGGCTCTGAAAAAATCCTGCCAGCGGTCGTCTCATTCGTCGATATCGCCGGCATCGTCAAGGGCGCATCTGAAGGTGCGGGCTTGGGCAACAAGTTCTTGCAGAACATCCGCGAGACCGATGCCATCTGCCAAGTTATCCGAGTTTTCAATGACGAGAACGTCACGCGCGAAGGTGAGCGCACTGCGGAATTCGTCGACCCCGCATCAGATATTGAAGTCATCAATACCGAACTCGCATTGGCTGATTTACAGACTATTGAAAAAGCTTTGACCCGCCTAGAAAAAGAGGCGCGCATCGCTAAAGAAAAGGCGCCAACTTTGGCAGCCGCCAAGGAAGCACAAGAGTTATTGAACTCCGGCAAATTACTTTTTGGTTCCAAAGTAGATTTAGAAGCAATAGCAGAATTGCACTTACTTACCGCAAAACCATTCCTATATGTCTTTAACGTCGACGCCTCTGAAATTAACGATCAAGAGCTACGCAAGAAGTTGCAAGCACTTGTCGCACCTGCCGAAGCAATTTTCTTAGATGCCAAGACCGAAGCCGAACTTTCTGAACTTGAAGATGCCGATGCACTCGAGTTATTGCAAGCAATTGGTTTAGACGAACCAGGTCTCACCACACTTGCTCGCGTTGGTTTTAATACTTTAGGTTTGCAGACATACCTCACCGCCGGTCCCAAAGAGACTCGTGCTTGGACTATTCATAAAGGCGATACCGCACCAGTTGCGGCCGGTGTCATTCACACCGATTTCCAAAAAGGTGTCATTAAGGCCGAGATCGTTTCGTTTAACGAACTAGAAGCTGCAGGGTCAGTAGCGGAAGCTAAAGCCCAAGGTAAGGTCCGAATGGAAGGCAAGGAATATGTAATGTCCGATGGCGATGTAGTGGAATTTAGGTTCAATAACTAATGACAAAAATTAAGTACGAGAAGAGCCCATATATAACTGGCGAACTCAAGAAGCGCGATGACCTCCGAAATGTGGCGATTATTGCCCACGTTGACCATGGCAAGACCACTTTGGTCGATGCGATGTTGACCCAATCAGGTGCCTTTTCTGAGCACCAAAAAGAGGGCGAGAACCGCGACCGGGTCATGGACTCGATGGACCTCGAACGCGAAAAGGGAATTACGATTCTTGCGAAGAACACTTCGATTCGTCGTGGTGCTCAAACCGTAAACATTATTGATACCCCAGGCCACGCGGATTTCGGCGGCGAAGTAGAGCGCGGACTTGAAATGGTCGATGGCGTAATCCTTCTCGTTGATGCATCTGAAGGTCCACTTCCACAAACTCGTTTCGTACTTCGTAAAGCTCTCGAGAAGAACTTGCCGGTTATTTTGGTCATCAACAAAGTTGACCGTCCTGACTCACGTATTCCAGAAGTAGTGGATGAGGCTTACGGTCTCTTCCTTGATTTGGATGCAAACGATGAGCAGATTGAATTCCCTGTTGTGTATGCATCAGCTAAAGCTGGTCGCGCATCAATGAATCGCCCTGCAAATGGCGAGATGCCTGATCGCCCAAACTTGGATGCGCTCTTTGAAGTTATCTTCAATACGATTCCGGCTCCGGTTTTCCACGAAGGTGCACCACTACAAGCTCACGTCACCAACCTCGACTCCTCTCCTTACCTTGGTCGTCTTGCGCTCTGCCGCATCCGCGAAGGAATCATTAAAAAGGGCGAGAACGTCATGTGGATGAAGACAGATGGAACTTCAGAGCGCGTGAAGATTTCTGAACTCTTGATCACCGATGGACTTGAGCGCGTACCTGCACTTGAAGCTGGCCCTGGCGATATCGTCGCCATCGCTGGTATCGAAACCATTACTTTGGGCGAGACTCTTGCAGATCTCGAACGCCCACATGCACTTCCATTGATCGTGGTTGATGAACCATCAATTTCGATGACCATTGGTATCAATACCTCTCCTATTGCAGGACAAGAAGGAAAGCTTCTGACTGCTCGTCAGGTAAAGAACCGGTTGGATGCCGAGCTCATCGGTAACGTTTCACTTCGCGTTGTTAATACTGATCGTCCAGATACTTGGGAAGTTCAGGGTCGCGGCGAACTTCAATTAGCTGTACTCGTCGAAATGATGCGTCGCGAAAGCTTCGAACTCACCGTCGGAAAGCCACAAGTGGTTGTAAAGATGGTTGATGGAAAGCTGCAAGAGCCAATGGAGCGCTTAACTGTTGATATCCCAGAAGACTTCCTTGGTGTTGTCACTCAACTGATGGCACTTCGTAAGGGCCGTATGGAGCAAATGGTTAACCACGGCACCGGCTGGATCCGCATGGATTACAAGGTTCCATCACGTGGACTCATTGGCTTCCGTACCGAGTTCCTTACTGAAACTCGCGGAACCGGACTTATCCACCACGTCTTTGATGGCTATGAAAACTGGCATGGCGAAATCCGTACCCGCCTATCTGGTTCACTCGTTGCTGATCGTCGCGGAACTGTGACTGCCTATGCAGTTGATGGCGTGCAAGAGCGCGGAGTTATCTTCCTTGAAGTTGGCACCGAAGTTTACGAAGGCATGATTGTCGGCGAGAACTCACGTACTGAAGATATGGATGTCAATATCGTTCGCGAGAAGAAGTTGACCAATATGCGTTCATCCGGCGCCGATGATGCCAACCGCATCATTCCGCCACGTTTACTCAACCTTGAGCAAGCACTTGAATTCTGCCGCGAAGATGAATGTGTTGAGGTAACCCCCAAGCACGTCCGTGTTCGTAAAGTAATCCTCGACCAGAATGAGCGCGCACGTAACGTGGGACGCGCTAAGAAGGTCAATACAAACGCTGAATAATTAATTAACGCTTGTTGGTACGTTTTACAACAGCAAGATTTAAGACAGTCGAGCCATTCGGTACGTAAGTATTGGATGGCTTTGCTGTTGCGGTAATAGTTGTGGATCCATGGAGCGATGGCTTCCATGAACAGGTCGCGACATTCGAACCATTCATTGATATGCGAACACATCCAGGAATTGCCTTCCCGCGTTCATAAAAAGTAACTTTGCCGGCAAGCGAACCTGTTGCGGTAATTGTTCCGAGAGTTCTATACGTTGCCTCTGCACCACCGGAATAAGAAAGCGTTACTGACATATTGAGTGGATAACGAAGAATGATTACGCCGGAAGCTCCGGATTGACCTGCATAATCTGTCGAGCTCGTCCAACCATTTCCGCCGCCTCCAGCACCAGTATTTGTTGTGGGTGGAGTTGTCATTAATGCAGCGCCAGCACCTCCGCTGTTGCCATTTGGATTCGCACTTCCTCCACAATTTCCGCCAGCTCCACCGGTGTAGCCGGTGTATGTTCCACCACCACCACCAGTTGCATAACAAATTGACGTTGCTGCAATTGGATCTGAAATTCCTGCGCCACCCGAACCTCCGGTGTTTACGTTGTAATTTCCACCTGACTGATTAGCGCCACCGCCTCCACCTGCTGGGTAGTTACCAGATCCAACGCCGGTTCCACCGTTAGTACCTTGGCCAGTGGTCCCACCACCAATTTGCGCAGTTCCCCCACCAGTCAGAGCGCCGGTTGCACCGCCTCCGGAACCACCATTTAATCCTGCGCGATATGAATCGGGCGCGTTGCCAGAACCAAATCCAGTTCCACCACCACCACCGCCGCCGAATGTAGTTATCAAAGAACCGAGATTGGAAGGGCCGCCATTAGATCCTTGACCATAGTTTGCAGCATTGCCGCCGATGCCACCTTGACCAACAACAATTGATTGAAATGAGTTTGGCGTAACTCCTTGGGCTGCGGAATAAGTGTAACCACCAGCACCGCCACCACCACCTGAACGAGATCCACCAGCTCCACCACCAGCGACAACTAACGCTTTCATTGTTGAAACGTGGCTAGGGATCTGCCAGCCACCATTAGAATTCAAATAAGTTCGTGGAAATAAAACAACTTGATCGCCATTAATAATGGTTGAACTTTCAACACTTGCGTAACTAGGCGATCCTGTCAAAGTTAAATTAGTTGAGGCACTTGCGCCGGGCACTCGATTATTTAAAGTAGTTCCTGATCCTTCATTAAAGTCGTAATAGCCGGTAAGACCACTTGCGCTTGGGTTATAAGAATTCATATCTGTTTGAACGTTGGCACTTCGGTCAATGTTCCAAATCTTCACTTCGTCAATTAAGCCATTGAAATATTCGGTTGCAGATTGACTCCCCGGAAAGCCGTAACTGTATTGGGAAAGTACAAGGGTGGTTCCGATCGCAGTTGTGCTTGCATAGCTAAATGAACCGCTCAGTTGACCATTGAGATAGCAATAAGAATTTGATGTGCCGACAATTACAGCAATATGAGTCCACGTATTTTCTACCAACGCACCGCATATGCCTTCGCTCGACTGACCTTCGCGGTAAAAAACTAATTTTCCAGTATTTCTTTTCATATAGAAACGAGTTGAACCGACCCCTTGACTGAGAATCACTCCATTCGTGCTAGAGGCAGTTGCTGCTCTTGGATACACCCAAGCTTCGACAGTAAAGAATGAACCTGCTGAGCTAGATGCTGGAATTACTTGAGCACCAGATGCAACTGCGTATTGACTACTGCCGTTGAAGGAGACGCTCGAATCTGTATCTCCGGCAGCGGCAAATGTCGATGATTGACCAACTGGGATAACCATGAAAAGAGAAAGTAGAAGAGTTACCGCAAGAAACCTGGAAATACGGGCGCGGTAGCTGAGCATTTGCGAATCCTACTTGAGGGTCAATTCGCCAAGAAGCCCGCATAAATGGGGAATGTCAGGGCTTTTGGCTTAGATAGTCCCGTGGCCGTAACTGCGAGTAACCAACCCAAGATCTCCTTGGTTCGCAGCCCCCTACCCGAATTCACCTATCAGCCCGATGCCGAGCAAGAGGCAGTTCTGCAAGCAATTACTCAGACCCCGCGCCAACCACTCGTTGTCTTTGGTGGCCCTGGTACCGGAAAGACCGCAACACTGATTCGCTCCGTTATCTCACGCATTAATGAAGGCGCCAATCCTAATTCGATTCTGATTCTTACCTATGGCCGCGAAAGCGCTTCCAAGCTTCGTGATGACATTGTTTCGCATACAGATTCCACCGCTTTCGAACCTCTCGCTCGCACATTTCACTCGCTCGCTTTCTCCATTATCAATGAAGAGATCGAAATTGGCGATAATAAATATGTCTTGGTTTCGGGTGCCGAACAAGATTCATTTATTCGTGGACTACTGCGCAATCCAGATAATCACGGGACGATTGAATGGCCGGTAGATTTGCAATTGGCGTTGGGAACGCGCGGCTTTGCCCGCGAAATGCGCGATTTAATTCTGCGCGCCAACGAACGCAATTTTAGTTACGAAGAACTCCGCGCACTTGGCCGTCAACTCGGCGAGAAATATTGGGATGCTGCTACTGATTTCTGGAAGAGCTATGACGACATCATGGCGCTGCGTTTTGGAAATGTACCGGGCACTCCGTTGCGCATTGACTCAAGTTCGATCATCACGATGGCAATTTCTAGATTGCAATCCAATCCCGCTTTGCTCGCCCGTTATCGCGAGCGTTACCCAACTATCTATGTCGATGAGTTCCAAGAAAGCGATGCCAGCCATCGCGCACTGCTCTCACTTCTTGTCACAACAGATTTAGCAATCTTCGCCGATGGCGACTCTGCTATTGGTCGCTTCCGTGGCGCTGACCCAGAAGGCATGCGCGATATCGCAGATAAATTTTCTGCCCGCACTCTCAATCTTGCAACTTCACATCGCAGCGCCGAGGCGATTGTCGATCTGACTAAATCCGTCGCTGCCAAGATTCGTACCTATAACCCTGCGCGCAAAGTGAGCGCCGCACAGTCACTTGAGAGCGATGTAGCTAACCGCTCTGCCATAACGGCGCTCAAACTCGAAAGTCAATCAGATTGCGCCAATTACATCGCTCACGCCTTTCGTGCCGCGCATTTGCGCGATGGAGTTCCGTGGTCGCAGATGGCAGTTATCTTACGTTCACCCGGTTCTGGCTCTGCTGCGTTAATGCGCGCCTTTGCGCTTAATTCGATTCCGATTGATATTGATGCATCTGCAATAGCACTTGCAGAAAACCCTGTGATTCGACCGATTTTAGTATTGGCCCAGATTGCGACTGGCGATCTCGAACTCATTCCCAGCAATTGGGAAATCATCGAAGAACTCTTACGTTCACCATTAGGTAGCGCTGATTCGCTATCACTACGTGCAATGCGTCTGACTCTGAACAAGGCGTATCACAAAGAAATTGCTGATTTTGAAGTACCGCCTGAAGATATTAAATCTTCGGTCCAACTCATGTTACAAGCACTCACCGAACCATTTACCTATGTGGAATGGGATCAGCTCGCGCCACTAAAGCGAATCAACGATTTACTAGCCGCCGCCCATAAATCGCTCCGCGACTC
>CANBVO010000046.1 GCA_947372915.1 Actinomycetota bacterium
GCGAACTTCAGTGATGAATATTCGGTGTGGAATCCACCGACGAGCTCGCCTTCAGCTTCAGCTAAGTCGAATGGTGCCCGGTTTGTTTCGCCGACCATAGAAATCATGTAGATGACAAAGGATGGGAACAAGACGACCGAGAACCACCAGTCGTGTTGCGCATCAATGATGGCATTAGTCGACATGGAACCGGAGTAGATGAAGACGGCAACGAGTGAGAGACCCATTGCAACTTCGTATGAAATAACTTGAGCGCTGGAGCGAAGTCCACCAAGTAGTGGATAAGTGGATCCAGAAGACCAACCGGCAAGAACAATTCCGTAAACGCCGAAAGATGCAGCGGCAAGAATGTAGAGAACGCTGACTGGAATATCAGTTAATTGCATTGCGGTCTTATGACCAAAGAGATTGACGACGCCAGTCATTGGGATAACGGCAAAGGCTAAGAAACAGGCTGTAACGCTGATAATTGGCGCGATAACAAAAACAACGCGGTCAGCGGCCTTAGGAATTAAATCTTCTTTAAGCGCAAGCTTTACGCCATCGGCAAGACCCTGAACAAGTCCAAATGGGCCCACCCGGTTAGGTCCAAGGCGTTGTTGCATACGAGCAACTAGGCGACGCTCGCCCCAGATTGCAACCAGAGTAAGAAGAACGCAGAGGGCAAAGATCATCAGACCTTTAACGGTGATGAGCCAGCCAGGATCTTGTCCTAGGAGTTGAGCGATATTCATGCTTTGACCACCGTAACTACTCCAGAGCTAAAGCCCAGTGAGGGAATAACTTGTGAGTTCAGAGAATTGCGTGGAACCCAAACTGAATCATCTGCAATATCGATGATGGTTGCAGGAAGTGTGAGCGATCCATGCTCGCTAGAGATGCGAAGTAGATCCTCGTTCTTCACGCCGAGAGCGGATGCTCGCGCTGCTGAAATGTGTGCTCGCGCTGTGCGAGCAGTCCCAGCTAGGTTTGCTTCCCCTTCTTGGAGAGTGCCCAGGTCAAGTAGCAATCGCCATGAATGAAGAATTGCATTTGTACCTTCGGCGCGCGGAGTTGATCCAGCGCTTACCTTTTCAAATTGTGCAGTTGCGCCATCCCATGAACCCAATGATTCAATTTCACGGGCGGTTGCAGAAACAGTTGGCAAATTAATTGGTGTTCCAAGTTCGTCAGCCAACATCGAAAGGATGCGGACATCGCTACGAGTTTGCGCTTCATCAATTGCCTTTTCAAAACCACGGGCATGGCCTTGCCAATCAACGAATGTTCCTTGCTTCTCGGAAACCGCAGCAACTGGAAGAACAACATCTGCAATTGCGGTTACTGCGCTATGGGAAATTTCGAGTGATAGCACAAAGGTATTGAGCAGGCTAGAAAGTGCATCAGCAGAGATATCAACTGGGTCGACGCCACCGATAACAACTGCTTCTAGACCTTCAGGAGTATTGAGTGATGCGAGAATTTCGGAGGTGCTACGACCAGCTGAATCCGGAAGAGATGTGACTCCCCAGGCACTTGCTACATCGACGCGAGCAGAAGCATCAGCAACTGGTCGACCGCCAGGAAGAAGTGTCGGTAGTGCGCCAGCAATAAGTGCACCGCGCTCTCCTGCGCGACGAGGAATCCACGCGAGCTTTGCGCCAGATTGTGCAGCAAGTTCAACGACTGCAGAAATAGTTCCACCGGTTTCTGCTGCGCGCTCACCCATCAAAATGACGGACTTATCGGTAAGGCCGGCAACTGAGGAAAGTGGAGCGCGAGCTGCATTGAGCTTGTGGCTGCCACGGCTAATGCGTGGTGCAGTTGTAGAAACTTTAAGTGCGCGCTTGCGAACTTGCTTGTACAAACGCAAGAAGACGATTGGAGATTCTTCTTCTGGTTCGAAATCAACAAGTACTACTTGATCTGCCTTGTCGAGATCGGAATATGTGGTCTCAAGTCCAAGTGCGACAGATGAGAGGAATGAAGTTTCTTCATCTGAGTGAGGACGTGCGCGGAAATCAATATCGTTGGTATCCAGTGCAACACGAGCAAACTTGCTATAACCGTATGCATCTTCCCGAGTTGCACGACCGCCAACGAGAACGCCGACGCGCTTACCCTTAAGGCCAGCAACTGCTGCTGCAAGTGCTTCTGGCCATGAAGCTTCATGGAGTTCACCATCAGCACCACGCACCATTGGTGTGGCAACGCGTTCGCGTGAAGTTAAATATTTAAATGCCCAACGACCCTTGTCGCAGTTCCATTCGGCATTAACAGATGCATCATCACCGGCGAGGCGACGAAGTGTCTTACCGCGACGAATATCGGTACGCATTGCGCAACCAGATGCACAGTGCTCGCAGGCAGAATCAACGGATACTAAATCAAAGGGACGTGCGCGGAAACGATATGAGGTTCCGGTGAGTGCACCTACTGGGCAGATCTGAACAGTGTTACCGGAGAAATAAGATTCAAATGGCTTATCTTCGTAGATGCCAACTTGTTGTAGCGCTCCACGTTCATTCAAGGTAATAAAGGGATCTCCTGCAATTTCCTCAGAGAAGCGGGTGCAGCGCGCGCAGAGAACGCAGCGTTCACGATCGAGCAGAACTTGGGAGGAGATTGCCACTGGCTTGTCGTATGTGCGCTTCTTACCTTCGTAACGTGAAGTTTCGCGACCATTGCTCATTGCTTGGTTCTGCAATGGGCATTCGCCGCCCTTGTCACAGACTGGGCAATCGAGTGGATGATTAATCAGCAATAATTCCATGATGCCCTTCTGTGCTTTGTCAGCAACAGGAGAGGTCAATTGAGTTTTCACAATCATTCCGGGTTCAACTGGAATGGTGCAGGAAGCTTGTGGCTTAGGGAATGCCCGGCCATTGATTTCAATATCAACTAAGCATTGGCGGCAGGCACCAGCTGGTGAAAGAAGTGGGTGATCGCAGAAACGTGGAATCTGAATTCCAAGTTTTTCAGCTGCGCGGATAACCAGAGTTCCCTTAGGTACTGAAACTTCAAAACCATCGATGACGACGGTAATCATTTCGACTTCAGTAAGTTGATCTGTAGTCATTAGATACCTGCCGTTACGAATTTAGTGGAAGCGATGGGATCAAAGGGACATCCGCCATTGCGTTGGTGCGCAAGATATTCATCGCGGAAATACTTGAGTGAGGAGATGATGGGGGCAACTGCACCATCTGCAAGTGCGCAGAATGAGCGACCAGCAATGTTGTCGCAGAGATCCAGAAGCTTTGCTAAATCTTCTTCAGTGCCCTTGCCGTCTTCGAGGTCATGGAGCATCTGTACTAACCACCAAGTGCCTTCGCGACATGGGGTGCACTTACCGCAGGACTCGTGCTTGTAGAACTCAGTCCAGCGAAGTGCTGCACGAACAACACATGTTGTCTCATCAAAAATTTGAAGTGCTTTGGTGCCGAGCATCGAGCCCGCTGCAGCAACGCCTTCGTAATCCAATGGGATATCAAGGTGATCAGCAGTGAACATAGGAGTTGAAGATCCGCCAGGCGTCCAGAATTTAATCTGATGGCCAGCGCGAACTCCGCCTGCCAGTTCTAGTAATTCGCGAAGTGTGATTCCAAGTGGTGCTTCAAATTGACCAGGGTTGGTGACGTGGCCAGAGAGTGAGTACAAGGTGAAGCCCTTGCTCTTTTCGGTACCCATGCTCTGGAACCATTCAATTCCGTTAGCAATAATTGCTGGAACTGAGGCAATAGATTCAACGTTATTTACAACTGTAGGACGCGCATACAAACCAGCGATTGCTGGGAATGGTGGACGCAGACGTGGTTGGCCACGGAATCCTTCGAGTGAATCAAGTAGAGCCGTCTCTTCGCCACAGATATATGCACCTGCACCGATGTGAAGAACGAGTTCGAGATCAAATCCCTTACCCAAAACATTTTTGCCAAGTAAGCCAGCCTTGTAGGCATCTTCAATAGCTTGTTGCACGCGGCGGACAACGTGTGTGACTTCGCCACGAATATAAACAAAGGCGTAATTAGCGCGGATTGCATAAGAGGCGATGATCATGCCTTCGATAAGTACATGTGGATTAGCCATCAAAAGCGGCATATCTTTGCAAGTACCTGGTTCGGACTCATCTGCATTTACAACTAAGTAATGTTCTTTGTTATCGCCTTGTGGGATAAATGACCACTTCATGCCGGTCGGGAATCCTGCGCCACCGCGACCACGAAGACCGGACTCTTTCACCATTGCGATGACATCGTCAGGCTGCATTGCTAACGCTTTTTCTACTGCCTTGTAACCACCATGACGCTTATAGCCTTCGATGGTAAATGAATCTGCTTCATCCCAATGTGCGGAAAGAACTGGAGTCAGCTGTGTCATTTGGCGCCGCCTTCTTTTGCAATCTTGAGTCCCAACTTGGAAGGCTCGCCTGCGGAAACACCTTCGTTTGCTAAACCATCAGAAAGTCCAGCAAGCACTTCGGAGTTCTGCTTCCAGGTGCGAAGTGTCTTTGGCCCACGAGTAGGCGCAGGTGGATTGCCATTGCGTGCACCATCGACGAGATCGCGAACAGATTGTGGGGTTTGGTTATCGAAAAATTCCCAGTTGACCATGACAACAGGTGCGTAATCGCAAGCTGCGTTGCACTCGATGCGCTCCAGTGAGACTTTGCCATCTTTAGTGGTCTCGTGATTGCCAATACCTAAATGATTACTGACGGAATCGTAAATCGCATCGCCACCCATTACTGCGCACAAAGTATTGATGCAGACGCCGACGTGATATTCACCGACTGGCTCTGATTTGTATTGGGTATAGAAAGTAGAAACAGCAGTTACTTCAGCTGCTTCGACTTCAATCTTTTCCGAAATTGTTTCGATGCCATCTTTAGTGACATATCCGTAGACCGATTGCACAAAGTGAAGCAACGGCATGATTGCAGAGCGCTTGCGTGGATAACGAGCAACGATGGAATCCATCACCGCGAGTTGTTCGGTTGTGAATGCCATTAGCGATCAACACCACCCATCACAGGATCGATAGATGCAACTGCTCCGATGATGTCGGCAATCATTCCGCCTTCGCTCATTGCTGCAGTGCTTTGTAAGTTATTAAAAGAAGGTTCGCGGAAGTGAACGCGATATGGGTGTGTTCCACCATCAGAAACCAAGTGAACGCCAGTCTCACCGCGAGGTGATTCCACTGTTGAGTAAACCTGACCTGCAGGAACGCGGAATCCTTCAGTCACCAACTTGAAGTGGTGAATAAGCGCTTCCATGGATTCGCCCATGATCTCGCGGATGTGATTGAGTGAGTTACCCATTCCATCGCCACCAACAGCGAGTTGTGCTGGCCAAGCAATCTTCTTATCGGCAACCATCACAGGTGCACCTTGAAGTTTGTCGAGCTTGTCGCATGCTTGTTCGATGATACGTAGTGATTGCTCGAGCTCTTGCATACGGATCAAGAAGCGGCCATACACATCGCAAGTATCAGTAGTAATGACATCGAAGTCATAGTTCTCGTAACCAGAGTAAGGCTCGGTCTTGCGAAGATCCCATGGCATTCCAGTGGAGCGAAGAACTGGGCCAGTAACTCCCAAAGTAATGCAGCCAGCAAGATCGAGATATCCGATGCCTTGGGTGCGCTTCATCCAGATGGTGTTACCCACCAACAACTTCTCGTTATCTTTAAAGTTAGTGCGTAGCTTCTTCACTGCTTCGCGAACCTTTGTTACTGCGCCTTCTGGAATATCTTGTGCCACTCCACCTGGGCGGATGTAAGCCATATTCATGCGCAGGCCAGAGATCATTTCAAAGAGATCGAGGACGGTTTCACGTTCGCGGAAAGCAAAGATCATTGGTGAAAGTGCACCAAGTTCAAGTGCGCCGGTGCCGAGCGCAACCATGTGAGAAGAGATGCGATTGAGTTCCATCATCATGACGCGGATAACGCTGGCGCGCTCGGGAACATCGTTTGTGATTCCCAAAAGTTTTTCTACGCCGAGGCAGTATGCCGCTTCATTGAAAAGTGGTGCCAGATAATCCATACGAGTAACGAAGGTGACGCCTTGCGTCCAGGTGCGGTATTCGGTGTTCTTTTCGATTCCGGTGTGAAGATAGCCAATACCTGCGCGAGCTTCAGTAACAGTTTCGCCCTCAAGTTCAAGAATTAAACGAAGCACTCCGTGAGTCGATGGGTGTTGTGGACCCATGTTAACGACTACGCGCTCTTCTTTAGTCTGACCAATTTCTGTAACGAGTGAATCCCAATCGCCACCAGTAACGGAATAGACGCGACCTTCAGTTGTTTCGCGTGATGATGCTTGTGTGGTCACTTGTATGACCTCCGTTCTGATGGAGCAGGAACAGTTGCACCCTTGTACTCGATGGCGATTCCGCCGAGTGGGTAATCCTTGCGTTGTGGATGTCCTTGCCAGTCATCAGGCATCAAGATGCGAGTTAGTCCTGGATGACCATCGAAGATAAGACCGAACATGTCGAAAGTTTCGCGCTCGTGCCAGTTATTACCGGCCCACACTTCAACGAGTGAAGGAATGTGTGGATCAGAATCTGGAGCAGAAACTTCCAACCGAATGCGACGATTGTGTGTCATAGAAAGAAGTGGGTAAACCGCATGAAGTTCGCAGCCCATTTGATCTGGATAGTGAACGCCATTGACGCCCAGACAAACTTCAAAACGAAGGGATTCGGTATCGCGGAGTTTGAGTGCAACTTCGACGAGACGCTCGCGCTTTACATGCATTGTTAATTCGCCACGGTCGATAACTACGCGCTCAATTGCATCTGCAAAATCTGGATATGCGCGCTCGAGTTCATCAGCGATGTGATCGAAATATCCGCCGTAGGGGCGCTCTGTCGAACCCGGCGCAACAGTGGTGCGGACTAAGCCACCAAAGCCAGAGGTATCGCCAGTTCCTTGAACTCCGAATGAGCCTTTTTCAATGTTTTCACTCATGCAAGTAGACCTTTGAGTTGGTGCGTTGGCTTAGCTGCCATAGCTGCCGCTTCGACTTCAGCAATTAACTTCTCGCGATTTACGCCGAGTTTTTCTTGACCAATGAGTTCGTGCATCTTCAAAATTGCATCCATCAACTGTTCTGGACGTGGTGGGCAGCCAGGAAGATAGATATCAACTGGAACTACGTGATCGACACCTTGCACGATGGCGTAGTTGTTAAACATTCCACCAGATGATGCGCATGCGCCCATCGCGATGACCCATTTAGGTCCAGCCATTTGATCGTAAATTTGACGAAGTACTGGCGCCATTTTGTTAGAGACGCGACCGGCAACAATCATGAGATCTGCTTGACGTGGGGAGGCGCGGAAAACTTCCATTCCAAAACGAGCTAAGTCGTAACGTCCGCCACCGGCAGCCATCATTTCAATTGCGCAACAGGCAAGACCAAAGGTTGCAGGCCATAACGAGTTCTTGCGCATGTAACCGGCAAGACCTTCGACAGTTGTTAGTGCAAAACCGCTAGGTAATTTTTCCTCTAAACCCATTCTTAATCCCATTCCAATCCGCCACGTCGCCAGACGTATGCGTAAGCGACAAAGACGGTTGCGATAAAAATAATCATTTCAACTAAACCAAATAGTCCAAGTTGATCAAATGAGACTGCCCATGGATATAAGAAGACGATTTCAATATCAAAGACAATGAAGAGCATTGCAGTAAGAAAATATTTAACCGGGAAACGCCCACCACCGGCAGCTTGCGGAGAGGGTTCGATACCGCATTCGTATGCTTCGAGCTTTGCTCGGTTGTATCGCTTGGGTCCAGAGATGGCGGCCGCTACGACTGAAAAAGCGCCGAAACCAAATCCGATAGCTCCAATAGCCAAAATCGGGACATATGGGTTCACGATTGGGAAGTCTACGGGCTTAGGTGTGCGAGGAAAAACTGGCGGGTAGGGCTAGCCCGTTATTTTTCGGCGTGACCGATGTGAATTGCGACAATGCCCAAGGTCAGATTGAGCCAGGTAACTCGCTTCCATCCAGCTGATTCCATAATTGCTGCCAGTTCGCCCTGATTGGGCCAGGCCATGATGGATTCAGCGAGATAAACATATGCCTCGGGATTTGAAGAGAGTTTGCGGGCAACTGGGGGCAGGGCGCGCATCAAATAGCGCATATAGATATGTCTAAAAATTGGATTGGTGGGTTGGGAGAACTCGCACACGACGATCCGGCCACCGGATTTGGTCACGCGAAGAGCTTCAGCGAGCGCCGCCTTGGTATTTTGGGTATTTCGCAGGCCAAATGAGATGGTCGTCACATCAAAGCGGTTATCTTTGAAAGGAAGGTTGAGGGCGTCGCCTTGGGTAAAGGCGAGGTCGGGGTGGCGCTTGCGTCCGGCATCGAGCATTCCGGCTGAGAAATCCAGCGGAATAACCGTGGCGCCAGCATCGGCGAGCGGACGGCTAGATGAGCCGGTTCCGGCAGCAATATCGAGGATTTCCTGGCCTGGTCCGGGGGCGATGACGGCGGTTACGACCTTGCGCCAGGCTTTGGTGCGACCCAGGCTCAGCAGATCATTGAGAATGTCATAGCGCTTTGCGACTCCATCAAACATCTTGGAGACATCTTCGGGTTCTTTGTTTAAGCCAGCTCTACTCACTCGTACATTCTCTCGGGAGTAGGCTCCGACCACAAGTTAGCGGAAGGTATTGATTTCACAGATGTCACAAGTAGCCACTCTTCGTTCGGTAGCTCTCCCTGCTCGCACCGCCGTCTCCAGCGTTGGACTGGTCCTAGGTGGAACGCTCTTTCTTGGCGCCATGGCACAAATTTCACTTCCTGTTCCAGGTTCGCCCGTGCCTATTACCGGTCAAACTCTTGGCGCACTTCTTCTCGGAACTGCCTATGGTGCATCACTTGGTTTTTCAACTTTCGCTTTCTATATCGCAGCGGGAATTGCTGGCGCTCCACTCTTCGCTGGTCACAGTGCCGGAATCGAACGCTTAACTGGCGCCACTGGTGGATATCTAGTTGGCATGCTCGTTGCGTCATGGGTAACCGGTGCGCTCGCAGGTCGCAAATGGGATCAGAAGATTTCAACCGTTGTTCCGACGATGCTTATCGGCACAACAATTATTTTTACTTTTGGTCTGCTCTGGTTGCAGCACTCAACTGGTCAATCATGGTCATGGACTTTTGAAAAGGGTCTCCAACCATTTGTTGTTGGTGAAG
>CANBVO010000047.1 GCA_947372915.1 Actinomycetota bacterium
GGATCCACAACACCCGCTCCTGCTGCGACCACAGCCGCACCAACACCTGCTGCAACGAAGTCCACTGCGCCAGCCGCAACTAAATCTGCAACACCTAAGGCCACTCCTCAGGCGACCGCAACAAAGAAGGCGACTGCGACTCCTACGCCGACAAAGAGTTCCACATCCGCATCTGGTTCAACCGGAACGACAGCAACTGCAACACCTAGCCCGACTTCAACTCCAACACCTACGCCATCTCCAACGAAAACTCAGTCAACTGGAGTTTCTGGAACATTTACTGGCGCAACTTTTCCAGCAGATGAGTACGGCCGCAATTGGGGCAATGTGCATGTCACTGTGACATTTAAGAATGGTGTTATTTCATCTATCAATGGTTCACAAAACCCATCTAGCCGCGGATACATGGCATTTAATGCAATCGACCCATACGTCGCTGGTCAGAAAATTACGGTTGCAACTATCAAATCCAAGTCAGCGAGCTCATTGCCATATGTGGGCGGCGCGACTTATTCCTCCATGGCATATTGGCAATCATTGAAATCTGCAATTAGCCAAGCTGGTCTCTAAGAACATTTATCGATGAACCGAGCTTTCAGAGAGATTAATATCTGGGGCACGGTTATTGTTGTTGAAGTTGCTTCGAAGAATCAGAGCGCAGAACTTCTCGAGAGCGCGATTGATAGCGCGCAAAGCTTCTTTGTGAAAATTGATCAGTTGCTTTCAACTTACAAAATTGATTCTGAAGTATCGCGTTTGCGGCGCAGTGAAATCTCAATTGGAGATTGTTCCCCCGAAGTTCAAGAAGTCTGGCTAAGGTCTCTTGATGCACGTGAATTAACAAATGGCGCCTTTGACCCATGGTCAGTTGCCGGCGGTTTTGATCCATCTGGATTTGTTAAGGGTTGGGCGGCAGATAAAGCGTGCAATGCTTTTGTGGCACAAGGAATCGAAAGTTGTTTAGTAAATGCAGGTGGTGATATTTCAGTGCGCGGTGGTCGCTACATCGATGACGTGTTTGGGCCGTGGACGATTGAAATTAGAAATCCCGCAAAAGCTAGCGAGGTCGTTCATTCGGTCTCCATCTCTGATGGCGCAGTGGCGACCTCCGGCACCTACGAAAAGGGCTCGCATATTCACGACCCATGGACTGGGCTAATTGCTATTGGTGGCACCAGTGCGACCGTATGGGGCCCTGATGGGGGCGTAGCAGAGGCTATGGCGACGGCGCTGATTGTCACGGGCAAAGATGGCGCACGGTGGTTCTCGCAGCCCGCGCTAGCCGACTATTCCGCATGGTGTATCGATCGCGGCGAAGATCATTCCTGGTCAATCTCTGGGGCTGACTTCAGCTCTTAACTCTCAGGGAGTTAGCAGGAAAAAGGGCTGTCTGACTAAACCCTCACAACCTATCCTCGCTACATGAATAAGTCGCGCATTCGAATCCTGGCTATAAATCTCGTTCTCGTCGTCGCAGTGGCGGCCATCGCAACATGGGGATGGAAGGCACTTCACCCCGGTGCAGCTGCCGTAACCGCAACATCTACTGTTGTTTCGATTGGCAATGTTTCATCAACAGTCTCGGCTTCGGGAACAGTTGTAAGCCCAGGTGATGTCGGCGTATCGCCATCGGTTTCAGGAACCATCAGCAGCATTAAAGTCAAAGTGGGGCAGCACGTATCTGCAGGAACTTTGATGGCAACTTTAGAAAACACAACGCAAAGCAATGCGCTCAACCAAGCTAAGAACGCGTTGCAAACGGCACAAATCCAATACCAGCAATCAGTGCAAGCGCTACAGACCGCTAAGGATAACGCTGATCAAAATATCGTGACTTACCAAAATAGTGTAGATAGCGCAAAGCGAACTCTGAGCGATTTCACTTCCAATATGCCGCTTAAGGCCGCAACCTATCAAGCAAGTGTTGATGCAGCGAAGCGCACTGTGACTAGCGCAGCTGATGTGTATAAGAGTTACTACGACTTCTATAATCCCCAAGGAATTACTTTAGATTATTGCAAGCAGTGGGTAGGAATTTCTGCAAGCACTACCTGCGTGACGCTTACTAATAATTACAACACTTGGCAGAACGCGCTCGCCAGTTATAACAGCGCAGTGATTAATCAACAATTAAATGTGCAATCTGATTCATCAACTCTCACAACTAACCAAGTAGCGGTACAGAATGCATTGACCGCACAAGCAAATGGCCTTAAGAAAGACCAACAAGCAATCGTTTCAGCGCAAGCCTCCCTTGATTTGCAGCGTGCATCCATGGGCGTTGCAGTTGAGAAGCCAACGGCAGCAGATTTCAGCGTTGCTCAAGCTTCGCTTGCCACAGCACAAAAGAATTACGACGCAACTCTCATTAAGGCCCCTGTGACTGGTGATGTGGCCTCGATATCGGCAACGGTAGGAGCTAACGCGCCAACAGCTTCGAATTCAACAGTGGGATCAGTTTCTGGCTTCATAGTTCTGACTAATGTTTCGACATTGCAGATTAAGGCTGGCTTCTCAGAATCTGATGAAGCAAAGCTGGTAGTGGGTCAACCTGTCGATATTACTTTCGCCGCTCTGACAAATGTCACCGCTTCCGGAAAAGTTGCAACTATCGATCTGATTCCAACCACCGCAAGTGGGGCAACCACCTATAACGTCTATATCAGAGTCGATGGCTCTGTTCCTGGACTCAAGACAGGCATGACAGCGACCGCAACGATTATTACTGGCAGCGCTAACAACGTTCTTCAAGTTGCTTCGCAAGCTGTTACCAGCCGAGGAAACCGCTCCACAGTAAATGTGATTACGACGATCAATGGCAAAGAAGTAACAACACCGACTCCAGTCGTAATTGGTTTGGTGGGAGATTCATCTGATCAAATAATCTCTGGAGTTAAAGCTGGAACTAAGGTTGTTCTTCGCACAGTCACCTCTTCTACTTCTGCTAACGGATTCCCTTCAGTCGGTTCGCCTTCTGGTCTTGGTGGCGCCGGACTTGCAGGGGCTGGCGGCGGCGGTGGTGGACGCGGTGGACGTGGCGGCGGCTTTGGTGGATAACAAGAGCCAACCGCACATTGTCATAGATGTAAAAGGCGCCGTTAAAAAATACGGTGAAGGCGCCGCATCTATTTACGCGCTTGCTGGAGTTGATTTACAGATCGCAGCTGGCGAGTATGTTGCAATCATGGGTCCATCGGGTTCGGGTAAATCAACTCTGATGAACATTATGGGTGCACTCGACAATATGACTGCCGGAAGTTATTTCTTGGATGGAATCGAAGTTTCCTCCATGGATGAAAATGCCCTATCTGTTGTACGGGGACGCAAGATTGGCTTTATCTTTCAATCTTTCAATCTAATTCCGCGGACGACCGCACTTGCAAACGTGGAACTCCCGCTGGCCTACCAAGGCATTAAATCTGCCGAACGCAAAAAGCGCGCATTGGCCGCCCTAAAAGTCGTTGGCCTAGAAGATCGCGTGACGCATGAGCCCACTGAGCTTTCTGGTGGCCAACAACAACGAGTTGCGGTCGCACGGGCGCTAGCGACCAGGCCCGCCTTGCTTCTAGCCGATGAGCCAACTGGCGCTTTAGATTCGAAATCAACCGAAGACTTACTTGACCTCTTTGATCAAATTAATCACGCCGGCCGAACTGTCGTTGTTATTACTCACGAAGCAGATGTTGCCGCTCGGGCCAAGCGAGTCCTGCGCATGAAGGATGGAAAAATTATTAGCGATACCTTAAATCCAGCAAGGATGGTGTCTGCGTGAACATTTTTGAAATCATTCGATTCGCCCTTCGTGGTTTAACTATCAATCGCCTTCGTACCTTTTTGACGACTCTCGGAATCATGATCGGCGTCTCTTCCGTCATCATTCTGACTGCCGTCGGTAACGGTTCGAGCAAAGCCGTGCAAGATAGTTTGGATCGCCTCGGAACTAATTCCATTCAAGTCCGTTCCGGCAATCTAGGTTTTGGTCCACGGGCTCAAGCTGTCTCCAATAACACGACACCACTTACCATTCTTGATGCTGTCGCGCTTAATGACCCTAAGCAGGTGCCTAGTGTTAAGCAATCTGCCCCGGTAGCAAATGCAAATTCAACATGTGTGAACGGTTCTAGCACATCTACGCCATCGACATTTTCCGGAACATGGCCTGCATATTTTGAAGCGAGCAATACCAAGGTCGCAAAAGGAAACTATTTCTCCACCGATGATGTCGATCAAGGACGGCGTCTGGCTGTCATCGGAACGACAACTGCCACCGAACTCTTTGGAACTGATAATCCCATTAATCAAGTTATCAGGTGCAGCGGGATTCCGTTCACGGTCATTGGCGTCACCGAAGTAAAGGGATCAACCGGATTCCAAGATGGGGACTCGCTCTTTATTGCTCCGATTACTGCAGTCGAGAATTCAATAACTGGATATCAACCACTTTCATCAATCATCGTCGAAGCAAAATCTTCTAAGTTAACTGATCAAGCGCAGGCAGAAATTCAGACAGTTCTCGATGCGCGCCACCGGGTGAAGAGTTCAACTTCGCGTGATTACCGACTCTTTAATCAAGCATCGCTTCTTGCCACATCATCCTCAAGCAGCAAGGTCTTCACAGTGCTTCTCGCAGCAGTTGCTGGCATTTCGCTACTCGTTGGCGGCATTGGTATCACCAACATCATGTTGGTCACTGTCATTGAGCGCACGCGCGAGATTGGTATCAGAAAAGCCATCGGTGCCCCCAAGGGTGTCATTCTTTCGCAGTTCCTCATTGAAGCGACGATACTTTCGTTAGTAGGTGGTGCCTTAGGTGTTGTCGCCGGATTTATCGGATCGCACTTCACTATCGTCGGCGTTAAACCCGTCATCATGCCTTCATCAGTTTTCCTTGCTTTCGGAGTCAGCGTTCTCATTGGACTCTTCTTCGGTAGCTATCCAGCATCACGTGCAGCATCACTACGACCAATCGAGGCACTTCGACATGAATAATCCCAGCGATAACACTGACTCCAACGATTTCGATCTCTTTGCGCCGCCGGAAGATGATCACCTACAAGAGCAGCTCGCGAAGGGCACATTCCAGTGGACCAACAAGACCACTCGCGTCCTTTCGGTTCTACTGCTTTTTGTTGCGACGCTTTCTGCTGGCGCTTGGTATGGACATCGCAGTGCTAATTCGACAGGCGCTTCTTCCGCAAATGTATTTGCATCACTTCGCGCTGGACGCCTCAATACTTCAGGCGGACTTCCCGATCCGGCAGCTTTAGCCGCCGCGGGAGCAGCAGGTGGTTTTAATGGATTTTCTCGGGGAAGCGCTGGAACGATTACAAAAGTTTCAGGAAAGAGCGTCACCATTACTTTAGATCAGGATCCCACTACTCCGCTGAAATCTGGTGATTCAATTTCTCTTCGCCCAAGCAACGGTGGCGGCGGATCTGGTGGTGGCACGATTGTTAATGGTGCACCTTCGATTGGATCAGGTGCGACTTCAAATCGTGGCGCAGGAAGTAAAAAGGGTGCAACAACTTCCAACTCGGGCATACTTCCAACTCCCGCTCCATCATCAAATGCGGGGAGAGCTCGTGGACCTGGTGGACCTGGCGGCGGCGGCGGATTTAATAATCCAGAGTTAACCGCTTGCTTAGAGAAAGAGGGCGTCACGTTCACTCCTGGAACTCGTCCTGATCGCGCAGATCCTAAGATTGCCGCAGCATTGCAAAAATGTTTTGCTGCAGTTGGTGGGCCTGGCGGCGGAGCGGGCGGACCTGGATTTGGTAATCGTCCCGGCGCCGGAGCTGGCACTTTATCTACGCCTTCACCAGCACCATCCAACTAACCAACAAATTCAAAGTAGTAATCAACGCAGGTAAACCCGAGCGGTAGAGTGGGTCTATGACTACCGGCGGATTTAGTAGCGTGCAGTTAATTCGTGAAGAAGAGATTCTGGCACTTCCCGCGTTAAGCCAAGAAGATGCACTCACGATTGGTCAGATCGCTTACGAAATCGGTACCACTCGCGACTTAGCAATCACGATTGAAGTTCGCCTCGGTGAATGGACCGTCTTTCACGCCTCCCTTCCTGGATCCAAACCAGAGAACGATGAATGGATTGCTCGCAAAGCCCGAGTTGTTTTAGCGAGCGGACATTCCACGATGCACGAGCGCGTGCTTTCGGAAGAAACCAACGTGGATTGGTACGAGCTTCATAATTTGCCCGAGAAACTACATGCAATTCATGGTGGCGGTTTGCCGCTCAATGTAATTGGCAAAGGCTTAGTAGGAATTTTGCTCATTAGTGGACTGCCACAAGTCGATGACCATTTACTCGGAATTGAAATCATCACCGAATATTTGGCGCGCAAAGGCGAGCAGTAGTGAGCAAAGAGATTTGGGTTTGCGGTGAAGTTCTGATTGATCTCATCCCGCAGGCAGGAAAGTCCGAAAAGGCAGCGATTGTTGGCGGGGGACCTGCCAACACTGCAAAGGCGCTAGCTAAATTAGGTTTTGATTCTTGTTTTATCGACGGGATATCCACTGATGCATTTGGTCAGAAATCGAAAGCTGAATTGTTAGCTGATGGCGTGGATCTTAAGTACGCACACTCATCCGATAAGCCGACCTGTACTGCAGATGTTTCACTTGATGCCAATGGCAGCGCTTCTTATATATTTACGATCGAAGGCACTGCGACCTTTGATTTCACTCATGATTGGTTGCCAGATCCCATGGTGCATCAACCAGCGCTCCTTCATATCGGAACGCTGGTCACCATCATCGAACCCGCTGCATCAATCCTGCACGAATGGGCATGCCAGGTTGCCGATGTCGCACCGATTGTCTTTGATCCCAATATCCGTCCATCTGTGCAACCGGATAGAGATCTCTATGAAGCAGCAGTTGCCAAGTGGGCCGCGATTTCCTCTGTTATCAAAGTCAGCGATGATGATTTAGCGTGGCTCTTTCCGGGCCAAAACCCACTAGATATTGCCGAATCTTGGATTGCCGATGGCGCAGCCCTTGTTGTTATTACCCGTGGCGCTGATGGTTTGGTAGGCGTTACCTCCGAGGGTGTGACTGAAGTTCCTGGGGTCAAGATCGATGTCGTCGATACCGTTGGTGCAGGCGATACCGTTGGCGCAATCATTGTTGAGGCAATCGTTGAAAAGGGTTTGGCTTCGCTCCATTCACAAGTTCTTACTGATGTTCTCCACCGCGCAGCCAAGGCAGCTGCAATTACTTGTTCTCGCGCTGGCGCTAATCCACCTACTAAAGAAGAGATCGGATAACCATGCAACATATCGATGGTTCAGAAATATCTGTCGCAATTGATTTAGATCAAGGAGCGCGCATCGCCTCACTGCAGTGGCGCGATCTGCAAGTTGTTGTTCCTTATCGTGGTGCACCATTGACGTGGGGTTGGTACTCGATGGCACCGTGGGCGGGCCGAATTCGCGATGCCGAGATTCGTGATTCCAAAGGAACTCCGTACCAGTTGCCAAATACTTGGTTTCCACCCCATGCAATTCACGGGCTCGCCTTTGATGCATCGTGGCAAGAAATTGGTAAGGGTCGCTCACGCCTAGAACTTGGCTTTCCTTATAACGGCGCAGTTGTTGAACAAACCATTGAAGTCTTAGATAACGCGGTTCGTTGGATTATCGAATACGAAGCTAATGGCGTTGATCTTCCCGCTTGGCTCGGATACCACCCATGGTTCTCACGTCAGCTTGCTCGCGGCGAAGAAGCAGAAGTTAACTTCCGCGCCGCAAAGCAGATGGAACGTGGAGACGAAGTTATGTTGACTGGAAAATTTGGTCCCCTCACGCAAGAGCCATGGGATGACTGCTTCACCGAAGTTATTGGTACACCATCTATTACCTGGGCCAATGCGGCAAAAGTAACTGTGGAATCTGATAGTCCGTGGTGGGTTGTTTATACCGAAGATGAAGAAGGCGTCTGTATCGAACCTCATACTGCGCCACCTGATGCACAAAACCTTGGATTTACCGGAGAGCATTATCTTGAAGCTCTCTTTACCTTTACCGAAGACTAATCACGAAGGATTCTTATTCCATGACCACGATTGATCGCGCGCACCTGAAGAAGCTTATTGCTATCGAAGAAGAGCGCTTCTTAAAGCTGCATCCCAAGTCAGGTGCACTCTTTGCGCAAGCAAAAGAGGTTATGCCCGGTGGCGTTCCGATGTCATGGATGGCTAAGTGGCCAGGGGCTTATCCCGTCTTTGTGGAATCAGCACATGGCGCGCACTTCACCGATGTTGATGGCATCGAGTATGTCGATCTCTGCTTGGGCGATACCGGTTCAATGACCGGCCACTCACCAGCTCCCACCGTCGCGGCAATTACCGAGCAGATGAAGCATGGCTTTACTGCGATGTTGCCAACAGCTGATGCTGTAACAGTGGGCAAAGAATTAACTCGCCGCTTTGGTCTACCGCTCTGGCAATTTACGGTCACCGCCACCGATGCCAATCGCCACTCACTTCGCTATTGCCGCTTGATTACTGGCAAGAGCAAAATCATCGTGATTGATAAGTGTTATCACGGTTCAGTTGATGAAACTTTTGCAACGCTCGATACAGCAGGAAATACCGTGAAGCGCGAAGGCAATCTCGGCGCCCCGGTTGATCTCGATCAGACCACGCGCGTCGTCGAATTTAATAATTTAGCGGCGATGGAAGCAGCACTCGCTCAAGGTGATGTCGCTGCAATTCTGATGGAACCTGCGATGACCAATATTGGCATCGTGCTTCCTGATGATGGCTATTTACATGCGGTCGGAGAGCTCGCCAAGAAGTACGGCGCAATCTGGATTATCGATGAAACCCACACTATTTCGGTCGGCGCTGGTGGAATGACTGCGCTCTACGGTCTTAAGCCAGATATTTTGACAATCGGTAAAGCAATTGCCGGTGGTCTACCTACCGGAACATTTGGCA
>CANBVO010000048.1 GCA_947372915.1 Actinomycetota bacterium
ATGGTCGATTCCACTAACGCAGATGTTCCTGGTTTTACAACATCCGAGCGCGAAATTTCGCCGGTCCTCGATCGCGTAATTCGCGGTACCGAGCGTCGTGTCATTGTCGCCTCCTTCGCATCGCACGTTCACCGTATTCAACAAGTCATTGATATTGCTGTCGCACATAAGCGCAAAGTGGCACTTGTCGGTCGCAGCATGGTGCGCAATATGAAACTTGCTCAGGATTTGGGTTATCTCACCGTTCCTGAAGGTTTGATGATTGATGCAAAAGAGATCAGCAAGTTCGGCGACAAGGTCGTTTTGATTTGCACTGGATCTCAAGGCGAACCACTTGCCGCACTTTCTCGCATGGCAAATGGCGAACACGAAATCGTTGTGGGCAAGGGCGATACCGTCATCTTGGCTTCATCCCTTATTCCCGGTAACGAAAATCCGGTCTATCGCATCATTAACGAACTCACGCGCTTAGGTGCCAATGTCGTCCATAAGGGTAATGCGATGGTGCACGTCTCTGGTCACGCAGCTGCCGGCGAACTTCTCTATTGCTACAACATTGTGAAGCCTAAGCATGTAATGCCCATCCACGGTGAATGGCGCCATCTGCGTGCAAATGCCGAGCTGGCTATTAAGACGGGCGTACCTCGTTCAAAAACATTAGTTGTTGAAAATGGCATCACCATTGATATGGCTGATGGATATGCAGATATCTCTGGGTCGGTTCCAGTGGGATTTGTTTATGTTGATGGTCAGTCCATTGGCGAAATTACTGAAGATTCACTGAAGGATCGACGCATTCTGGGAGAAGAAGGATTTATCTCAGTAATTGTTGTTGTTGATTCACAGAGCGGAAAGATTGTTGCCGGTCCCGATATTCACGCACGTGGATTTACTGAGGATGCAGCGCTCTTTAATGAAGTCACAGGAATGATCGAAAAAGCGATGGCGCACGCAGTTGCGAGCGGCATTAACGGAACTCACCAACTTCAACAAGTGGTGCGTAAAACAGTTGGAAGTTGGGTCGGCGATAAGCACCGTCGCAAACCAATGATTGTTCCCGTCGTCATCGAGGTATAACGGCGCGCCTGACTCCATTCTCTGAAGTAATTCTTTAGGGTTAGCCATCATGGCAAAAAAGAAAAAGCGCTCTGCGGCTTCCTCCTCCATCTCCGCTCGCGCTCTCTCCATCTTGGGGTTGGTCTGGCGTTCCTTCGCCAAGGCCTTAGGTGGCAGCGTTCGATTTATCTTCCGCGGTGCTGGCGATTTAGATCCAGCACATCAACGCGACGGTATCGCCTTTTTAATTTTCATCATTGCCCTTATCGATGCTGCTGGGACATGGTTTAACCTCAATAATTTTGTTGGCCGTGCTGTTTATGCAGCTGGCTTTGGATTAGTCGGACGCCTTGGCTTTATTGCGCCATTCATTCTTCTCTACTTCTCCTTCCGCCTTTTTAGAACGCCCGATGAATCAAAGGCAACCGGTCGCATCACCGTCGGAACTACCATTTTGATTCTTACCTCAACTGCGTTGATGCATATCTTCAACGGCTCGGTCGGCACTGGGCAAACCGCCATTCGTCACGGTGGCGGGTGGATTGGCTACGCAGTGGCTACTCCGCTGGTCGCACTGGTAACCAATATTCTTGCGATTCCTATTCTCTTGCTCATTCTCTTCTTTGGTCTCTTGGTTACTACAGCTACTCCTGTTTCTCAAGTAGTTTCTCGAGTTAAAGCGCTAATCCATTGGGGAAGCACTCGCGTTAATGATGCCCGCGATGCTCGTGCGGCAAATGATGATGGCTTTGAAGTAACAGATACGCCGCCATTTGAATCACCGCTTATCCAAGGTTTCAATCATGATGAAGAGGAAGAGATTGACGAAGAGCAGTTTGATGAAGAATTTACTGTTGAACTTCCGCGCACGCCCGAAAGTGCCGCACCTAAGCCGGTAGTCGTGCCACCTGCACCACAACCACAGAGCATTGTTCGCAGCGATCGTCCGTACGTGCTGCCTTCGATGGATTTACTCAAAGCGGGCGCAGTCTCTAAAGCGAAGTCCAAAGCAAATGACACAGTGGTAGCTGCGCTCACTCAAGTCTTTGAAGAGTTCAATATCGATGCTCGAGTTACCGGTTTTATGCGTGGCCCTACGGTTACCCGATATGAAGTTGAACTGGGTGGGGGAGTTAAGGTCGAAGCAGTGACCGCACTTTCCAAGAATATTTCATATGCAGTTGCAAGTGGCGATGTTCGCATTCTTTCGCCGATACCTGGCAAATCTGCAGTGGGAATTGAGATTCCTAATACCGACCGTGAGATTGTCGTCCTAGGAGACGTTCTTCGTTCTCCGGTTGCTGGCAATGATCCGCACCCGATGGTTATTGCACTAGGTAAAGATGTAGAGGGTCAATTTATTTGTGCGAATCTCGCCAAGATGCCGCACCTCCTCGTTGCAGGTGCAACTGGCGCTGGTAAATCTTCGATGATCAACTCACTGGTTGTCTCTATCCTCATGCGGGCAACACCTGACGATGTTCGCCTGGTGATGATCGATCCCAAGCGGGTAGAGCTCACCAGCTACGAGGGAATTCCACACCTCATTGCGCCAATTATTACAAACCCTAAAAAAGCAGCAGATGTGTTGGCCTGGGTCGTGCGCGAGATGGATATGCGTTATGACGATCTCTCCAACTTTGGCTTCCGACACATTGATGATTTCAACAAGGCGGTTCGTGCGGGCAAGGTCAGCGTTCCGGCCGGTAGCGAGCGAGTTCTTGAACCGTATCCATACCTACTTGTCATTATCGATGAGCTTGCAGATTTGATGATGGTTGCTGCACGTGAGGTAGAAGAGAGCATTGTTCGAATTACTCAATTGGCTCGCGCAGCAGGTATCCACTTAGTGATTGCAACCCAACGTCCATCGGTAGATATCGTGACCGGTCTGATTAAGGCCAACGTTCCGTCACGACTTTCTTTTGCTACCTCGAGCTTGGCCGATTCGCGAGTTATTTTAGATACCCCTGGCGCCGAAAAACTTGTTGGCCAAGGCGATGGCCTCTTCTTGCCAATGGGCGCAAGTAAAGCGGTACGTATTCAAGGTGCCTACGTATCAGAACGCGAGACGGAAGCAATCGTTGCGCATGTTAAATCTCAGATGCAGCCGGTCTATCGTATTGATCTCAATGCACCACAGAAAGCACAAGTCATCGAAGATGATATTGGTGATGATATGGATCTGCTCTTGCAAGCAGTTCAATTAGTTGTATCTACTCAATTTGGTTCGACATCAATGTTGCAACGAAAACTTCGGGTTGGTTTTGCAAAAGCTGGACGTTTGATGGATCTCATGGAGAGCCGTGGAATTGTTGGACCATCTGAAGGTTCTAAAGCCAGAGTCGTTCTCATCACTGCAGAGCAGATGCCAGATGTGCTGGAATCACTGCAAGGCAATCTCTAAGAACTGATAGACCTCAATTCTTGTAATTCAGCGTTGACCTGACCACCGAAGGGTGGTCGATAGGGGTGAATTCATCACCCATTCATCCCCGAACTTGTGTGCTGCTATCTTCAACCTTTACCCTTAGCCAGTAGCTCAAACCCCCCATTTGAGATGTAAAGAGGCAAAATTGATTAACGAAAACGAAGGCTTCATCGAAGCGACTGAACTTGTTTCAGTTGGACTTCAACTTCGTAGCGCCCGTGAAGCAGCCGGGTTTACTGTCGAAAATATTGCAGATAAAACTTTTATACGTCCTGATGTAATTCGCGATTTAGAGAACGATCGTTTTGATACAGCTGGCGGTGTTGCTTATGCCCGTGGGCATATCCGAACCATCGCTAAGTTGGTCAATCTCGATGCCGACCTTCTCATTGTGGATTTCGAAAACCTTACCGGCGTCACCGATCGCCCCATGATTGATTTGCTTACCGAAAATAGCGCGACTCCGATTCGCCGCGAAATGCCAAAACTTTCTTACAAGGCAATGTCTGGAATTGCAGCAGCAGTAGTTGCTGGATTAATTCTTGTTCCTGCTATCTCGTCTTTCACACACTCATCGACAAAGAAACCAGCAGTTGCTTCCGCGCCATCAGCGAGCAGTGATGCAGGAAATCTGACTGCCGTAGCAACCAAGAGCACAGATGTCTCTGTCATTATCACTGGCGTTAATGGAGCAACCTGGGTCGGCGTGACCGACGCCTCGGGTAATCAGATCTATAGCGGCCGAATCGTTCAAGGTGCAACTCAAACTTTCACTGATAATCAGCTGCTCTATTTCGTCATCGGAAATGCAGGGGCAGTAAATCTCAAGGTCAATGGCGAAGATTTAGGAACTCCGGGCGCGGTAGGTGAAGTTCTTCACTTGCAATTTGGTCCAGGACAAACTTCTAAGGGATAACTGCCGCTTCATCTCGTTAAGCCCGGTAATTAATCACCCTGACGGGTACCATCCTCTACGTGAGCACATCAACCCATAAGCGCACGGTCGCATTAGTAACCCTGGGTTGCGCGCGCAACGATGTGGATTCAGAAGAGCTAGCAGGACGACTAGCCGCAGATGGTTGGACCCTTGTCGCGAGCGCTGCGGATGCAGAAGTTGCCGTCATTAATACCTGTGGATTTATTGAAAGTGCCAAGAAAGATTCGGTCGATGCTCTGCTCGAAGCGCATTCCCTCAAGGGCAATGGCGTCACTCAAGCAGTTGTCGCCGTCGGGTGCATGGCCGAGCGATACGGAAATGAATTAGCGACCGCTCTCCCAGAAGCAGATGCGATTCTCGGTTTCGATGATTATCAAGATATTTCTGCCCGCCTACAGACCATTATTTCTGGCGGTTCGATTGCCGCTCATACCCCGAAAGATCGCCGAACTTTGCTGCCCATTGCTCCGTCTGAGCGGGCAAGCGCACGTCCGAGCGATATCAAACTAAGTCGTAAGCGATTGGATTCAGCTCCGATTGCCTCGCTAAAAATTGCATCGGGCTGTGATCGTCGTTGTTCGTTCTGCGCCATCCCCATTTTCCGCGGCTCCTTTGTCTCGCGTCGCCCCACCGAAATTTTGGATGAGGCAACCTGGCTCGCAGAACAGGGCGCTTCCGAGATATTTCTCGTCAGCGAAAATACGACCTCATACGGCAAAGATTTCGGCGACCTCAAAGTCTTAGAGAAGATGTTGCCTGAGCTTTCCGAGATTCCAGGAATTGAACGCATCCGTCTTTCCTATTTGCAGCCCGCCGAGATGCGCCCCTCACTGCTTCAAGCGATGGTCAGCGTTCCCAAGGTGGTCCCGTACTTTGATCTCTCTTTCCAACATGCCAGCGGGACGGTTCTTCGCCGGATGCGCCGGTTTGGTGACTCAGAAAAGTTCTTGCATCTCATTGATCAAATTCGTGCACTCGCACCAGAAGCAGGAATTCGCTCCAATGTCATCGTCGGTTTTCCGGGCGAAACGGAAGAGGAGTACCGAGAACTCGTTGATTTTATTTCGAAAGCGCGCATGGATGCTGTGGGCGTCTTTGGTTATTCCGATGAAGATCAGACCGAAGCTCTTACCCTTGAAAATAAAGTAGCTGAAGATGTCATCCGCCGCCGAGTAGAAGAGCTCTCCTCAATCGTGGATGAATTATTAAATCAACGAGCAGAAGAGCGAATCGGTGAGCGAGTTCGAGTTCTGATTGAAGATGAAGAATTGCAAGAAGGTCGTTCTGAACACCAGGGACCGGAAGTCGATGGCTCTACCTTCATCTCTTTCACGCCCGGTCGCGCCGCCTACAAAGTGGGAGAGTATGTCGATGCAGTCGTCACTGGCACAGATGGTGCAGATCTGATTGCGCAGGCAATCTAATGAGCCGCATCGCCCGCCCAAATCTCCCTAACTCACTCACCATTCTTCGCGTTCTCGCTCTGCCTTTCTGTGCCTATGCCCTCTTTAAAAATGGTGGCACCGATTCGACCTGGCAGATTATTGCCTGGTGTGGGTTCTTCCTGACTGGTCTGACTGATTTTCTCGATGGCAAGATTGCTCGCGCCCGCAAGCAAGTCACCGCGTTCGGTACATTCTTAGATCCAGTTGCCGACAAGGCCGCCATCGGAACAGCGATGATTGGGCTCTCCATTCAGGGACGTCTCTGGTGGTGGGTCACCATCGTTATCTTGGCTAGAGAAATCGCCGTCACTCTCCTTCGAGTTATCGTGATCAAGGATGGAGTTATCCCGGCTAGCAAGGGCGGAAAACTCAAAGCAATGTGCCAAGGCTTTGGCGTTGGCTTTTATATCTTGCCGCTTCCCACCTGGGCGCACCTACCCCGAGATATCTTGATGGCATTTACCATCGGCATCACCATGTCGACCGGTTTTGATTATTTTAAGAAGGCGCTTTCGCGGGATAGAAAATGAAGAAGAAGAATGAGTTGGCAGCGGGAATCGTTAAGACCCTCTCAAAAAAGAAGTTAACGCTGGCTACTGCTGAATCCATTACTGGCGGCGGACTCTCGGCAGCGATTACCGATATCGCCGGGTCATCCGAAGTATTTCTCGGCGGCATCATTTCTTATAGCGATACCAGTAAGACCAAATTCTTGGCCGTGGCAAAGCGCCTGCTTACTAAGTACACCGCCGTCTCAGAAGAGGTAGCAAAGGTGATGGCGGAGTCAGCCCGAAGTGAATTTAAGAGTGACTACGCCATCGCAACCACTGGCGTAGCAGGTCCCGGAAAGGCCTACGGCCTGAAGGCGGGAACGGTCTGGATTGCTATTGCCAGCAAGAAAGAGACCATCGCAGTGGCGCTGGATATTTCGGGGGATCGGGCGACCGTTCGCCACGCAACTATAGAGAGCGCGTTAGCCACCTTTGCGCGTATCCTTATCCCGTGACCCTTCTACGTACCCACATTGGTAGCTCTCTCCGCGCAGCGCGCGTTGAGCAAGAGCGCACCCTTCGCGATGTCGCTAAAGCCGCTCGCGTCTCCTTGGGGTATCTCTCCGAAGTAGAACGTGGCCAGAAAGAAGCTTCTTCCGAACTTCTTAATTCCATTTGCGCCGCTCTCAATCTTTCCCTCTCTTCAGTGCTTCATTCCGTCTCACTCGCCATCGCCGCAGCAGAGACTCCAGTATTAACCGTTATCACCTCAAAGACAGAAGTTAATTCCGAGGTCGAAGCCGCTTAGTCTCGTGTTGAGCACTAAGTACGCTAGACAAATGGCAACCCAGCAACGCTCGCGTATCGCAATTCTGGCTGGCGCAAAAAAGGTCATTGCCGAAGTCGGTGCCTACGAATCCAATATGTTAGATATCGCAGCTCGCGCGCAAGTCTCCAGAGCTACGGTTTATAACCACTTTGCCGATAAAGAGGAGATGATTCAAACTCTGCTCGAAAGTGAAGTTATTCGGCTCATCAATTTAGGTAAAGCGGCACCTTCTCGACAATCCGCACTCTTTACAATTTCCCGGGCAATATCGAGCGATGAAGCGCTGGCGAAGATGGTGGAGACTGATCCAGTCGATGTCCTTAAATTTGTGACGGTCGGAAGTCACCCGCTCTGGAAAGTAATCGGCGAAGGCATCAGTGAAATTTTCGGCGCTCGCAATGGCTCCTTAGTTCTGCGTTGGTTCTTAGGACAGGTGGCATCCCCACTTTCCGAGGCAGAGTCAGAATCTCAATCCGAGCAACTCGCCTCAGCTTTGATCTAATCTGGTCTACAGATGCGCATCACCGAACTTCGCAACCGCTTAAGCGATTACTTCGCTGACTCAGATACCTATTCTCGAGATATCGTCCACGCGGAGCTCGGTGGCAAGACGGTGAACGAGGCCCTGGATCGCGGGGATGAGCCCGGCGATATCTGGAAAGCGGTCGTCCGCCACAACCCCGAGATGCCCGCCCGCTTTAAATAATTCTCGGCTTCCCTCCTGGACTTCATATTCGGCGTGTCTGCTCGGTGCTACTAGCCTTTCGAACAGATGTTCGGTAACCTTCTCTCATTCCGCCGCGTGCAAACCCAGCGGGATATGCCCAACCTGAGCGGTTCCACAGTTCCGCGGTAGCCCAGCTCCCGCCGTCAGTGGCCTTCCGTACCTTCAGGACCGTACACAGACGCACCATGAAAGGTCAGAAGATGGCTTCAGATAAATCTGAGAAGCAGTCCGAAAAAGCAAGTAACGATAGAACCAAAGCCCTAGATACAGCCCTCGCCCAGATTGAGCGTCAGTTCGGTAAGGGTTCAGTGATGAAGATGGGCGATCGCGGCCCAGTTGTTCAAGAGGTTATTCCAACCGGCTCCATCGCCTTGGATATCGCCCTTGGAATTGGCGGCTTGCCTCGCGGCCGTATCGTAGAAATTTATGGACCTGAATCTTCAGGTAAGACAACAGTTGCACTTCATGCAATTGCTAACGCTCAGCGCGCTGGCGGCATCGCAGCATTTATCGATGCAGAGCACGCACTCGATCCCGAGTATGCACGCAAGCTCGGTGTCGATATTGATGCGCTCTTGGTTTCACAACCAGATACTGGCGAGCAAGCACTTGAGATCATGGATATGTTGGTTCGCTCCGGCGCTATCGACATCATCGTGGTTGACTCAGTTGCAGCACTGACACCTCGCGCAGAAATTGAAGGCGAGATGGGTGATTCCCATATGGGTCTCCAAGCTCGTTTGATGTCCCAAGCACTTCGTAAAATTACTGGTGCGCTTCACCAATCAAATACAACCGCAATCTTTATCAACCAGCTCCGCGAAAAGATTGGCGTCTTCTTTGGAACTCCTG
>CANBVO010000049.1 GCA_947372915.1 Actinomycetota bacterium
GCATGTACTCCCCCGCAGACTTGCCTTCTAAATTACGTGCGGCGCCAGCAAAGAATCGAATTTGATCGAGCATCGGCGGGACTTCTTCGGATGCAGTAAGAGCGATTGGCTTGCCGGTGTTCTCGCTCTCGATTGCGATGAGTTCTTCGCTACGAGCTTCAATTGCGTCTGCAATCTTGAGGAGCGCGCGTTGGCGTTCTGATGGAGTGGAATCGCGCCAATCGACAAAAGCTTTCGATGCTGCTTGCATCGCTTGATCAACATCGGCAGCAGATGAGACCGGCACGGTTGCATATGCGCTTGCCGTTGCTGGATTAATTAAATCTGCAGTCGCTCCCGTAGTGGAAGGCTGAGATTTTCCGTCGATAAAGTTAAGAAGCTTTTTCATGCCTCAGAGGTTATCTCGGCGGCGGCTAATTGACCACATGCTCCGTCAATTTCGCGGCCGCGAGTATCGCGAACCGTGACCGCTACCCCGTAATTTTCTAAGGTCCGAACAAATTCTTTTTCATCCTGCGGGCGCGAAGCGGTCCATTTGGAACCCGGGGTGGGATTAAGTGGAATGAGATTGACGTGGGCGTTACGGTTTTTTAGTAACCGACCCAAGAGATCTGCTCGCCACGCTTGATCATTAATATCGCGGATCAGGGCATATTCGATGGAATAACGGCGACCTGTCTTCGCCTCGTACTTATCAGCCGCCTCTAATACTTCTCTGACATTAAAGCGATTATTAATTGGAACCAAAGTGTCGCGCAGCTCGTCATCGGGCGTGTGTAAGGAAACTGCCAAAGTAACAGGAATTCCTTCTTCGGTTAATTTTTCAATTCCGTTAACAAGTCCCACCGTGGAGACCGTGACCGAACGCGCGCTAATTCCCAGACCATCTGGTTGTGGCGAAACAATATTTCGGACGCTGCGCATCACGGCGTTGTAGTTAGCCATTGGTTCGCCCATGCCCATAAAGACAATATTGGAGAGTCGAGTTGGTCCACCAGGAAGTTCGCCTTGATCACAAGCGCGAGCAGCAGCAACAACTTGTGCGGTGATTTCGCCAGCTGTGAGGTTACGGGTCAAACCACTTTGGCCAGTCGCACAGAATGGACAGTTCATTCCGCAGCCTGCTTGAGAGGAAATACAAACGGTAGTGCGATCGCTATAACGCATAAGGACGCTCTCGACTAGAACGCCATCGTGCAACTTCCATAAATCTTTACGCGTCTTGCCGTTATCGGTGGTGACGCTTCGAACCAAGGTAATGAGCTTAGGCATGAACTCCTGGGCGATTTTTTCGCGTAGCTCTTTGGGGATATCGCTCCACGTTTCAGGGTCATCGTTGTAATGGGTGAAGAAGTGAACGGCCATTTGGTTTGCGCGAAATGCGGGAATACCGAGTTCGGCCACTTTTGCCTTGCGCTCTTCTGGGCTCATGTCGGCAAAATGATGTGGCGGCTTTACTCGCTGCTTGGGTTCATCAAAGACGAGTTTAAGTTCCTTCGGGGTCTCGCTCATAGCTTGAAGTGCTTAATCGCTTCGAGGACAAACCACACTGCGGGTCCGGTAAAGAGCACCGAATCAATGCGATCCAAGATTCCACCGTGGCCAGGCAAGAGTGTTCCCATATCTTTAATGGAAAGGTCACGCTTCACGGCGGACTCAATGAGATCGCCGCAGGTTGCCGTCACAACTGCCATCAAACCAATTACCGCACCAATCCACCATGATTTATCGAGTGCAAGTGTGAAAACTAATGCCGAGCCAATCGTGGTGGCGATGATAGAACCAGTAAAACCTTCCCAAGTTTTCTTGGGGCTGATATGTGGAGCAAGTGGGTGACGACCAAGAAGTACTCCGAAGAGATAAGCAAAGGTGTCATTGCACGAGACCAGAACGACCAGCGTCAGAATTCGAGCAGGTCCATTCTCTTCATGGGAGAGCAAGAGAATAAATCCAGCGAGAAAGGGAATGTAGAAAATTGCAAAGGCAGCAGATGCGCCACGTCGAACAAAATCCTTGGGGTTAGTAAGAAGCATGAAGACGAGCAGATTAGGAATTGCAATTGCCATTGCTACTGCCAGGCCGGAGATTCGACCATTCCAGGCTGAAATAAGAAGCGCGGTTCCGGCAATCTGCAACGGGAGTTTAGGTAGATCGATGCCACCGCTCTGATAGGCATTAGTGAGTTCGCGAATAGCGAGCATGACTGCGACCCAAACGAGAACGGCAAAGGCGACAGGTACGTAATACACACTTGTAAATACAACGGTCAGAATTGCAAGCGAAACCGCGATTGAGGGCAGGAGTTTGCGACCAGCCTTCTGATTTATCGCCTCATTAAGGGCATGCAAGTCATCCATGGAATTTAAACTTCGAGAAGTTCGACTTCCTTGTGCTTGAGCAGCTCATCAATCTTGGCTACGTGATCGGCGGTGAGCTTCTCTAAATCTTTTTCGGTGCGGGCAACATCATCCTTACCAGCGAGTCCATCCTTCTCTAACTTCTCCATCGCTTCTTTCGCGGTACGGCGAATATTTCGGATTGAAATACGTGAATCTTCGGCCTTATTGCGAGCCACCTTGATGTAATCCTTGCGACGCTCTTCGGTCAGCTGTGGAAAATTAACGCGGATAACAGAGCCATCAGTCTGAGGATTAACTCCTAAATCGGATTCGCGAATCGCTTTTTCAATCGAAACCATTGCTCCCTTATCGAAAGGAGAAACCAAGGCCATGCGTGGCTCGGGGACTTGAATTGAGGCAAGTTGTGAGAGCGGCGTATAGGTGCCGTAATAATCCACATTGATCTTGTTGAACATAGATGGGTGCGCACGACCGGTACGGATGCCGCCGAAATCTTCTTTCGCGACTTCTACTGCTTTATCCATCTTGGCAGTTGCATCGCTTAGGGCTGTAGCTAGATCCGACATCGTGCTCCTCTTATCTCTGATTAATCTGTAATTCGCAAAAGTAAAACTAGGAAACGAGAGTTCCGACCGCATCGCCCTTGACGGCGCGCGCGATATTGCCCTTGTTCTTGAGATCGAAAATAACTATCGGAAGTTGGTTCTCGCGACACAAGCTAAATGCTGCTGCATCCGCTACCGCTAACGATTTAGAGAGCACATCGTCATAGGAGACGTGTTCGTATTTTGTTGCAGTGGGATCTTTCTTTGGGTCGGCGGTGTAGACACCATCGACTCCCGACTTAGCGAGCAGAAGTGCTTCTGATCCGATTTCTAGAGCACGCTGCGCAGCAACGGTATCGGTCGTAAAGAATGGCATTCCTGCGCCAGCACCAAAAATAACTACCCGACCTTTTTCGAGGTGGCGAATTGCGCGACGTGGAATGTAAGGCTCTGCAACTTGACCCATAGTGATAGCGGTCTGCACGCGAGTATCGATTCCTTCTTTTTCGAGAAAATCTTGAAGTGCTAAACAGTTCATGACTGTTCCGAGCATTCCCATGTAGTCAGCGCGAGCGCGATCCATGCCACGGGTTTGAAGTTCGGCACCACGGAAGTAGTTTCCGCCGCCAACCACGATTGCAATTTGGGTGCCTTTGCGAACCACATCGGCAATCTGTCCAGCAACATCATGGACAACATCGGGATCAACACCGATGCCTTTTTCTCCGCCGAATACCTCGCCAGAAAGCTTAAGGAGCACTCTCTTATAACCTTTGCGGGCCATAGATTGTGCTCCTCTCGCTCGTACTGCTTAATCTATTGAACTTCTACTGTTGTAAGACTACTGACCAACCTTGAAACGGTGAAACGCAGACACGGCGGTCTTTGCCTCATCGATGATTTGTTGGACGGTCTTCTTTGCATCCTTGGCGAAAGCCTGCTCGAGCAAGCTAACTTCCTTAACGAATCCAGTCACGCGACCTTCAACAATCTTGGAGATTGATGCTTCTGGCTTACCCTCATTGCGGGCAGTCTCTTCTGCGATGCGGCGCTCGGATTCAATCTGGTCTGCTGGAATATCTTCGCGGCGGATAAATGATGGTGCAAAAGCAGCAATGTGCTGAGCAACATCCTTTCCTGCCTCGAGTGCATCCGAAGCCAACTGAACTAAGACACCGAGTTGTGGTGGAAGGTCTGGGCTGGTGCGGTGCAAGTAGAGAGCCACTGGTGAGCCATCGAGAACTGCAATGCGACGAAGTTCAATCTTCTCGCCGAGGGTTGCATTTCCTTCATCGATAACTTCCTGAACGCTCTTACCGTTGGAGAACTTGGTCGCGGAGAAGGATGCGATATCGGCAGCCTTAGTCGCAACAAGCTGATCAAGGAGCTCTGCTGCGAGCTCTTGGAAACGATCGCCCTTTGCGACGAAATCTGTTTCGCAGTTGAGTTCGAGCATGACGCCGAGGTTGCCCTCAGTCTTAGCAATAACTAGACCATTAGAAGTGGTGCGACCTTCGCGCTTGGTAACTCCCTTGAGTCCCTTAACGCGGATGATCTCTACCGCCTTCTCGTAATCGCCGTCAGCTTCATCAAGAGCTTTCTTGCAATCGAGCATGCCGGCAGCAGTTGCTTCGCGCAGGCGCTTTACATCTTCAGCTGTATATGCCAATTACTTGTTCTCCTCTGTTGCTGGTGTAGCTACTGGAGCAGCTTCTGCAGCTGCTGCTAATTCATTTGCAACTTCTGCAAGTGCTGCAGCCTTAGGGGCATCGCTCTGCTGTGCAGCGGCTGCTGCATTAGCGGAACGAGCTTGAAGGCCAGCCACAGCTGCATCTGTAATAACGCGAGTCAAAAGCGCGATAGAACGGATGGCATCGTCGTTGCCAGGAATCTTGTAGTCGACTTCATCTGGATCGCAGTTGGTATCCAAGATTGCAACGACTGGAATTCCGAGCTTGTGAGCTTCTTGCACAGCAAGGTGCTCCTTCTTGGTATCGACTACCCAGATTGCGGAAGGCAACTTGGTCATGTCGCGGATACCTTGGAGGTTCTTAGTGAGCTTCTCGCGTTCGCGACGAAGAACCAAGAGTTCCTTCTTAGTTAAAACTTGATCATTGGTGTTCTCAAGAGCTTCGAGCTCCTTGAGACGTTGGATGCGCTTGTAGACGGTTGGGAAGTTGGTCAACATTCCACCGAGCCAGCGCTCTGTTACGTAAGGCATTCCGACGCGAGCAGCTTGTTCGATGATGGGAACATGTGCTTGCTTCTTAGTTCCAACGAAAAGGATGTGGCCGCCCTTAGCGACAGTGTCCTTTACAAACTCGTAAGCGCTATCAATCAACGCTAGTGATTGTTGGATATCGATGATGTAGATGCCATTGCGCTCAGCAAAAATAAAACGCTTCATCTTTGGATTCCATCGACGAGTCTGGTGTCCGAAGTGGACTCCGCTGTCGAGGAGTTCTCGCATTGTTACAACTGCCATGACGGCATACTCCTTCATTGCATTTTCGCGCAGAACTAACTTCGCGAAATGCACTCGGTTGACGATCAAACAATTTGTTTGATCCCTAGCCACTCAGCACCGACCAGATCTATGACCTGGACCGAAATGGTTATTCAGATTGCTCTGAATGAGAGGCGTGAAGTCAGAGAACTGATGCTCTCTGCTGGCTTAATCCTAAAGGATGTCCGGGGGTGCAAAATCCACCCTCTCTCCAAAGGAAAAGCTTAGAAGTAGAATTTCCCGCATGATGTTGAGGCGAAATAGCACGAAGTGGGCCCTTGGAGCCCTCCTCGTATCGATTTTGTCAGGCATCCCCACTTCAGCCCAAGCTGCATACTGTTCTCCAATAATTTCCTACGTAGGTGGCTACACAATTGAAACTTTCACCGCAACCGCTGGATGTACGTGGACAACCCCTCTCAATGTTTACTCTGCGGACGTTCTCGTCGTCGGAGCAGGTGCAGGTGGCGGTGGTGGTGCGTTTGATAATCAATACGCCAAATCTGGAGGTGGCGGTGGTGGTGGTGCCGGCGCTGTAATTGCTCACACAATTTCTTTAACACCTAATACCTCAACAAATATTGTTGTAGGAAGTGGCGGCACCGGTGGTGCGGCCGGCTACTCATCTGGATCGTGGGGCGGCGTAGCGGGAACTACCGGCGGACAGAGTGTCTTTTTATCAGATACGTCAACAGGTGGATTTCCAGGTCTCGGTGGCGGCAACTGGGATTTAATTTCAAATGCATCTACACGATGCAATACTTCAAGAACTTTTTTCTGGGGTGGCTACAACATTTATTACATCGATGGCGTAGGAGGATTGGGTGGATACAGCGGAAGTGCAAATGGCGCTGCCGTTAAGGCAGGTGGCAAGGCTTACTGTTCAACTTCGATTTCCGTGGCAGTTGGTTCCGCAGGTGGATCTGGAGGTGGATCATCAGCATCGGCGCTCGATGGCAGAACAAGCGGAGATACTCTCACCGCCCAACCGGGAGGCGCAGGCACGCCATCTAATATTTCAGGGAATCTAATTACTTATGCAGTTGGCGGAGTTGGTGGAAATGGTGGTGCGGCTGGAGGTGACGGTGCCAATGGCTCGACTCCGGGCACGGGTGGCAGCGGTGGCGCCGGGGCAATTACAGGTACTGCAGGCGTTGGCGGCGCAGGCGCCGATGGAATTATCGTAATTAAATTTCAAGCGCAAACCAATGTTGCACTTTCCCTTCCCGGAAATTCAACTACAGCAATTTATCGAGCCCTTACTCCCATTACTGCAACTCTCTTGGGCAGCAATGGTTATGTCACCTTCTATGCAAATAAAGTAATTATTCCCGGTTGCAAGCGAGTAGTGAGTTCAAATCTGGTTGCAACCTGCAATTGGAAGCCACAATATCGCGGCACAATAACAATAACGGCAAGCATTAACCCATCCACGATGGGATACCCAGTTACATCAAATGCAAGAATTGTTACGATTTCTAATCGAACTGGGAAACGTTAACTCCGCTTAATCCCCCACCAAGTTACGCGGGCGATGGCCTCAATAATGATTCGGCCGGACATTTTGCTGGTGCCCTGCTCGCGCTCTTTGAAGGTGATGGGAAATTCGGCAATCGAAGCACCCGCTTTACGAGCAGCGATACTCATCTCAATTTGGAAGGAATATCCCTCACTCCGCACTTCTTGAACATGCATCCGCTTGAGAAGCGATGATTGATAAATACGAAAACCTGAGGTGACATCGTTAATGTGTAGGCGAAGCAGTGCGCGCGTATAAAGATTTGCTATTCGCGAAAGTACTTCGCGATGCTTGCTCCAATTTTCGATTACGCCACCTTTTATCCAGCGCGAACCAATAATCAATTCAGTCACTGGGTGGCTATCTGAGAATTCCAACATTTTCTTCAAATCTGAAACTTGATGTGATCCATCGGCATCCATCTGCACCATGCGGTTGTATTTCTGCACTGTCGCCCAGGCATAGCCCGCTCGGTAGGCACTTCCGAGTCCAATTTTCGATGTCCGTAGAATGAAATGAATGCGAGATTCAGATTGATCTAACTCCTGCGCAATCGCTACCGTGGAATCGCTGGAACCATCATCCACAATCAAAATATCAACCGGAAGCTCTAGTAACTCTGAAAGTAATAGGCCAATGCTTTCCGCTTCGTTGTAAGTAGGAATAATGATGAGCGTTGAATTATTAGGCACGTGGATGCGCCTGCTTGTATGCCTGATTTAAGCGTTCGGGTGAAACGTGAGTGTAAATCTGAGTTGTGGCGAGTGAGGAATGGCCCAAAATTTCCTGCACAGTGCGCAAGTCCGCTCCCCCTTCAAGTAAATGTGTTGCTGCTGTGTGGCGAAGTCCGTGTGGTCCCATGGTTGACCCGACTGCCTTCATTGCGTCATAGACAACTTCTCTCACGGTGCGCTGATCGATGCGCTTTCCACGAGATCCTAAGAAGACCGCGCTTCCAGATTCTGAACTCACAAGGAGTGGCCGCGAGATGGAGAGCCAACTTTGCAGAGCTTTCATTGCCGGCAATCCGAGTGGCACAACTCTCTGCTTATTTCCCTTACCTATTACTTGAAGGGTATTTCTCGAGGTATCAATATCTCCAAGATTGAGTCCGCATAATTCTGAGACGCGAATTCCCGATGCGTATAAGACCTCCACCATTGCTAAATCACGGCGATGTAAATCGGTTGGAATTTCTGCTAATTGGGTTTCAAGCGAAGCAATAACTTGCGCAGCATCTGCAACATTAAGAATTTCTGGAAGATGTCGCTGCGGCTTGGGAATTGCTAGGGATGCACCAATATCATTAGGAATCCAACCTTGTGATGCCGCCCAATAGGTGAAGGCGCGAATCGAAACAATGCGGCGAGCCATCGTTGAGCGCGCAGCGCCTGTGCTTTGGAGGTTAGCGAGCCATGAGCGCACATGAGTAAGTTCAAGTTGGGAGAACTCTTGAATGTTCAGTTTTTCAATATGCGCTAAGAATGATTGAAGATCCGAAACATAACCACGGATGGAGTTATCGGAGAGATTGCGAACAAGCGCCAGATGCTCTTCATACTGAGCAATGAGTTCGGCGGACATGGACGTGAGTTTAGTCCTGAAGCGAACTATTCGGGCTTGCGACCTTTACGGAGTAGTCCATATGTAAGTGCATCTTCAAGTGCCATAGCCGATGCCGCAATCACGTTTTCGTGAACGCCAACGGTATTCCACTCGCCTTCACCATCGCTGGTCTCGACGAGTACACGGGTAATTGCACCGGTTCCTTGGCGGCCCTCAAGAAT
>CANBVO010000050.1 GCA_947372915.1 Actinomycetota bacterium
GGGCGATCTTCATCTTCGCCTTGCCATTCCTCTCGTGCCAACGCTTTCGCGTGACGGAGAAGCACGAGTGGAGTGGCGTCGTACGGCAGATCCAGAAAGCGTTCAAGTATTTCTCTATCGCTATCTTGCGAAAGAGTGCTCCGGGCAACATCAACATCTAGCCAGCGAAGTTCATCCACTTCACTATTTGGTGTGAATTCTTTTTCAGTTGGCAAATATTCGGCCGACCAATAACTCACTTTTTTTACGCCTTCGACGGTTGGGTATTCGACCGACCCGATATACGGTCCAAATCGAAAATCAAGTCCCGTCTCCTCTTGGCATTCGCGAAATGCACAAGCAATCAAAGTCTCGCTACCTTCAAGTTTGCCTTTAGGAATACTCCAATCGTCATATCGTGGGCGATGTACGACTGCAATTTCAATCTTCTTTTTATTTTTGCGCCAAATTACTGCCCCAGCTGCTATTACTGTTGAATTCATAAACGTGACCGATACCAATCTATAACTTGTGCATGGAAATCGGTGAGCGGTTCACCCTGTGCTCCGAGAACTGAATGGTGCCAACCACCATCTTCGCGCATCTCCCAAGCAGGCGAGTTGGGTGAGGAGTAATGATCTAGCGCGCGCATCAACATTCGTTTGTGATCTGGTTGGGTGATACGAACCATGGCTTCGACACGACGATCTAGATTGCGGTGCATAAGGTCAGCGCTGCCAATCCAGAGCTCGTCGTCGCCATTATTAGCAAAGTGAAAGATGCGAGAGTGCTCTAAGAAGCGCCCGAGCACAGATCGAACGGTTATATTTTCAGAGAGTCCAGGAATTCCGGCGCGGATAGCGCAAATTCCCCGGACAACTAATTCAATCTTTACTCCAGTTTGGGAGGCGCGGTAGAGCGCTTCAATAAATTCTTCATCCATAATCGAATTAAGTTTCATCCGAATATGCGCGGGGCGACCCTCCTGATAATTAGAAATCTCTCGTTCGATTTTTTCTAGCAATTGCGGACGAAGGGTGCGAGGCGCTACAAGTAGGCGAGAGAAAGCCGTCTGTGGCGCAAAACCGGAGAGCTGATTGAAGAGTTTATTGACATCATCGCCAAGTACCGGATCCGCGCTCAGAATTCCAAAATCTTCATACATGCGTGCGGTTTTTGGGTTGTAATTTCCGGTACCCATGTGAACATATCGACGAATTCCGGTTGGCTCTTCACGGACTACGAGTGAAAGTTTTGCGTGGGTTTTAAATCCGACCAATCCATAGACCACGTGCACGCCAGCATCTTCCAGTTTTCGCGCCCAACGTACATTTGCCTGTTCATCAAAGCGAGCTCGAATCTCGATTACCGCTAACACTTGCTTACCTGCTTCAGCCGCTTCAATCAGGGCTTGAACAATGGGTGAATCACCTGATGTTCGATACAAAGTCTGTTTAATCGCCAATACGTGGGGATCGGTTGCAGCGGATTCTAGAAAGCGGACGACTGAAGAGTTAAACGATTCATACGGGTGATGCAGCAGAATTTCATGACGTTTGATTGCCTCAAAAAACGCATCAGTCGAGTCGGGATCAATATCTCTTAAATCACGCGGGACTTGATTCCGGAAAACAGGATATTTCAAATGCGGAAAGTCCAGATCGGCAATGCGATTTAAACCAGTCAAATCCAACGGTTCTTGATAACGACTGACATCTTCTTCTTTAACGCCAAGTTCTTCCATAAGCGTTGTCAGTAGTTCGCCTTCGATATCTTGATCAATTTCAAGTCGCACTGGGGGTCCAAATTTACGGCGAAGAAGCTCTTGCTCCATTGAGGCGAGCAAATCTTCGGATTCTTCTTCTTCAATTTCGAGATCAGCATTTCGCGTTAATCTAAATGTGAAGTAATTCTTCAACTCCATCCCAGGAAACAAATCACCCAGGTTGGCAACGATAACTTCTTCAAGCGGAATAAACCGACGTGTTGTATTAGAAGTAGTTTCGACGAAGCGAGGTAAATTTGACGGTACTTTGACGCGAGCAAAGAGTGGCTCAGCATCTTCGGGTTGATCTTTCGGAGAGAGCACGACGGCGAGATTGAGGGAAAGTCCAGAGATATATGGAAAAGGGTGGGAAGGATCCACTGCAAGTGGAGTCAGTACTGGATAAATCTTCTCTTGAAAAATTTGGTTTACATAATTCTTCTCTGATTCATTGAGGTCATTCCATTGAATCAGCGAAATACCTTGTGATTGAAGCTGGGGCATCAAACGCTCATGAAAGCATTTAGTCTGTCTGGCAATTAACTCTTGTGTCTTTTGCGAAATCTCTGTCATTAATTGTGAAGGTGTATATCCCGCGGTATTTTTCTGCGTAACCCCTGATTCCAATTTTCGCTTTAACGTTGCAACTCGAATCATGTAAAAGTCATCGAGGTTAGAAGAAAAGATTGCTAAGAATCGGCATCGCTCGAGAAGTGGGACGCCCTCATCTTCGGCTAGCTCGAGCACGCGCTCGTTAAATGCCAGCCAACTCAACTCTCGATCGATGAGAGTCTCACGCGGGCTGCGTGCCAGGAGGGGGAACTTCTGTGAGGACATCTGCCAATTCTGAGGCACAGAGGTGAACATCGGGTAACGGGAGCAGGGCGATGACCTGAACCACGCTCAACTGAGAGGTGAAAGTCCACCCCTTACCTCACCCGCTAGCCCTTCCCCTGGAGTAATCGCGAGTTCTAGCATGGTCATCCCTGATACGCGATCGATAGCGAGTGCCCATGAAAAAGATATTTGGCCGTGACCTCGCTATCGATATCGGGACAGCCAATACAGTTTTTTATCGTGCCCATCACGGAGTTGTGCTCAACGAACCTAGCGTCATCTGTATAAATACCGATACTGGCGCTGTCCTCTCAGTTGGTTCTGATGCCCGAAGCATGGTGGGAAGAACGCCAGACAATATTGTTTCGATTCGTCCGCTTAAAGATGGTGTTGTGGCCGATTTTGAAACTGCGCAGAAAATGCTCCGCATGTTCATGGAGCAAGTGGGAATGCGCCGAATGTTTTCTAAACCAACCGTTGTTGTTGCAGTTCCTCCCGTTGTCACATCCGTTGAGCATCGCGCAATTAAAGATGCTGCATTTGCCGCAGGTGCGCGCAAGGTCTACATCATGGAAGAGCCAATGGCTGCTGCAATCGGCGCCGGGCTTCCCGTGCAAGAACCGATGGGATCAATGATTGTCGATATTGGTGGCGGTACAACTGACGTTGCTGTTATTTCATTAGGTGGAATCGTTACCTCACGATCCATTCGCATCGGTGGAGATGCACTGGATGCAGCCATCGTTGGATATATCAAGAATGAACATTCTTTGTTAATCGGCGAGCGAACCGCAGAAGAACTTAAGATGGCGATTGGTTCGGCATTTAAAACTCACGATGATGCCACGGCACGAATTCGCGGACGCGACTTAGTAACTGGGCTTCCGAAGGATTTATTGGTTAGCGCCAAAGAAGTGCATGCGGCGATCGAAGATAGTTTGGTAAAAATTATTACCGCGATCAAGAACACCTTAGAAGAGACTCCTCCAGATTTGGTCTCAGACTTGTCACGCAATGGAATCATGTTGGCGGGTGGCGGAGCGTTACTTAATGGACTTACTGATCGCCTGCGCTTTGAAACCGGAATGCCGGTCAATGTCGCAGAAGATCCGCTTTATGCCGTTGTGAATGGTGCTGGAAAGTGTGTAGAAAATATTGAACTACTGAAGAAGATTCTTCTCCCCGAACAAAAGAGTTAATTGCGAGGTGGCCACGGCACTGGCGCAAAGTGCTTGGCACTTCGACCATCACCAGAAGACTTGCCGCGAATGCGACGCCAAATCCACGGGAGAACAAAGGTAATAATCCACTTAGCATTCTCTGCCTTTTCCACAATTGCACTTTTGGCGGGTGGCGGCGGAAGCGGGACATCCCACGTGCTGTCGTATGGCAGACCCAATACTTCTTGAACACCTTGGGCGAATCTGCGATGTCCCTCAGCATTGAGGTGAAGGCGATCGCTATCTAAGAAGCGCTTATCAGCTAAGAATGGTGCGCGCTTCGCCTCGGCCAGAATCGCACCATACTCAGCTGCGACCGCCCGCACATTCTTATTGAATTCACCAAAACGCTCTCGCCATAAATCAGCAGCTTTACCAGACCCATCCACACTTTCAATCGCGGTAAATAAAAGAATTGTGGCGCCAGTCTTCGAGAGGTCCTCGACTGCGGCGCGATATTCCGCCATTGCTTTCTCTGGCTTGTAATTAGGACGCAAGACATCGTTAGCGCCGGCATTGAATGAGACCAAAGTTTGTGGGCCTTCGATATAGCGCTTACCGATAGGCAATTGATCAGTAATTATTTGATGAAGTAATTTGCCACGAATCGCTAAATTGAAATAGGAAAACCCGGGATTATCTTTCGCTAATACATCGGCTACTCGATCAGCCCAACCACGGTACTGGCCATCAACAATGTCGTCACACATTCCTTCGGTCATGGAATCTCCGAAGGTGATAAAACGTGTGTACTTAGCCATGCTTTAGCTCTGCTTTGCTCTGTTCTCAGAGACCCAGTACATAACAATTGCTGTGGCAACGCTGGCATTGAGTGATTCAACATCGCTTTGCATTGGGATGGAGAGAATCAGGTCGCACTTCTCGCGGGTCAGGCGAGATAAGCCTTTACCTTCACTACCCACGATGACGTAGATAGATTCAGAAGCTAATGAGAACTTGGGAAGTGATTCTTGGCCTTCGGCGTCTAGGCCAACAACAAAGTAACCAGCCTTTTTGGCATCTTCGATTGAACGAACCAAATTTGTTACTTGTGAGATAGGAAGACGTGCAGCTGCGCCCGCCGAAGACTTCCAGGCAGAACCTGTCATTGCAGCATTACGACGTTCTGGAATAACGACGCCATCTGCGCCAAAAGCTGCCGCGCTTCGAACAATTGCACCGAGGTTATGTGGATCCGTAACGCCATCGAGACCAATGAGAAGTCCTGGCTTCTTTGCTTGCGCGATTAATTGGCCAAAATCTTTATAGGCAAAGGGCTTGATGATGAGCGCAATTCCTTGGTGCATGGTCGTACCGGTAACGCCATCGAGAACTCCGCGAGCAACTTCCTTAATTCCTAAATCTTGATTCTTTGCTAACCGAAGTGCTTCGGTCATGCGCTCATCAATTTCAGCGCGTTCTGCAATTAAGAGTTCCTTCGCCGGAATCTTTGCGCGCAGTGCTTCAACCACACTGTTACGTCCGGCAACTGCATCGGAATTAGCACGAGTTTCTAAGCGAGATTCTGGTTTGCGTCCGCCTGCACGTGGGGCGCTGGTGGTGCGCTTAGGAGCAGCTTCGGCTTCGCGACGTTTTCTACCCGGGCGCATTAGTTACCTTTTTCTTTAGGAAGAGCAGTGGAGATAGACCAACGAGGCCCAGATGGGGTGTCTTCCAAGGTGATGCCGAGTCCTGCGATGTGATCGCGGATGGAATCGCTAGTGGAAAAGTCTTTACGTGCGCGCGCTGCTTCACGTTGTTCAAGCGCAAGTGAAATCAAACCATCGATGATCTCTGTCGATGCACCTGATGTTGATGCAAATACGGGGTCAAATGGATCGCAACCAAGAATCTGCAGTGCGCCACGGACGCGGCCGGCATGTACGGCAAGGGCTTTATCGTCGTTAGCTGAAATAGCAGTGTTGCCGAGTTTTACTTCTTCAGAGATGGAAGCAAGTCCCGCTGGAACTGCTAAATCATCATTCATGGCAATCGAAAATTCGGCTGAAATTGAAGGAATAATTTCACCGCCGAGAATTTCAGATGCGCGATTGAGGAAACCCTCGATGCGACGGAAATTTACCGAGGCTTCTTCCAGCGCTTCAAAAGAGAATTCAAGCATTGAGCGATAGTGAGCGCTACCGAGATACCAACGAAGTTCGATACCGCGAACTTTCTTGAGGAGTTCTTGCACTTGAAGTGAGTTGCCGAGGGACTTGCTCATCTTCTCGCCGGAAGTTGTGACCCAAGCATTGTGCATCCAGATCTTAGAAAATCCCCAACCCGCTGCAGTGGATTGGGCAATTTCATTTTCGTGATGGGGGAAAACTAAGTCGAGTCCGCCGCCGTGAATATCAAAAGATTCACCGAGATAGGTGTGTGCCATCGCAGAACATTCCAAGTGCCATCCTGGGCGACCATCGCCCCACGGAGTTGGCCATGAAGGATCTCCTGGTTTTGCGCCCTTCCACAAGGCAAAGTCACGCGGGTCTTTTTTGAAAGTAAGGTCAGCATCTTCGGCTGGTTGCAGGTCATCGAGCTTCTGTCCAGATAAAGTTAAATATTCTTTCAATGAGCGAACATTCAAATAGACATCGCCATTGCCAGGGGCATACGCGCTTCCGTTATCGATCAAAATCTGCATTAATTGAATCATCTGTGAGATATGGCCAGTAGCGCGAGGCTCGTAGGTAGGTGGCAAGACATTAAGAGCGGCATAAGCGTCACTGAATGCGCGTTCGTACTTCATGGCAACTGCCCACCAAGGAATTTCTTCGTGAACCGCTTTATGCAAAATTTTGTCGTCGATATCAGTGACGTTGCGAATGAAGGTGACGTCGTACCCGCTTGCAGCAAGCCAGCGGCGCAAAATATCGAAGTTAACGCCAGAGCGAATATGGCCAATATGTGGCGGTGCTTGAACAGTGGCGCCACACAAATAGATTCCTACTTTGCCCGGAACTAGCGGAGTAAATTTTGAGACGGTCCTGTCTGCAGTGTTATAGAGGTGCAGATCTGATGTGGACATGTAACAATCTTAACTTGTGCGGAGATTAACGACGAACCACAAGCGCGGTCGCGACCGCAGAGATTCCCTTACCTTCGCCGGTAAAGCCAAGTCCATCAGTGGTTGTCGCAGTTACTGAGACGCTAGCACCATCGAGTGAGGCGGAAAGTGCGTTGATGGCCTCAATTCGGCGAGGGCCAATCTTTGGCTTATTGCCAACGATTTGCACAGATACATTCATGATGGAAAATCCTGCGGCGGTAATTCGATTCAATGTTTCGTGCAACAAGGTTGCGCCGGATGCACCTGCATATTTGGGGTCAGATGTTCCAAAGTTAGAACCTAAATCGCCCATTCCAGTTGCGGCAAAGAGTGCATCACAAATGGCATGTGCTGCGACATCGCCGTCCGAATGACCATCAACGCCAACTTCATCTGGCCATAACAATCCAGCCAACCACATCGGACGAGATGAATCGGCGGAGAAGGCGTGTGCATCAGTACCAAGGCCAACTCGAATATCGGCAGTCGAGCTTTCAGCTAACAATCGCATTGCGCGATCTAGATCTGCAACATGAGTAACTTTAAAAGCAGACTCTTCCCCGGGAATGACGCGAACCGCAATACCTAATTTTTCAACGAGCGCTGCATCGTCGGTCGCATCTGCACCTGAGGCATGTGCGTCCAGAATCGTTTGGCGAGCAAAACCCTGCGGAGTTTGGACGGCAACTAGTTGCGCACGATCCGGGGTTGCGACAACTCTATTTTCGGAATTAATTTCTTTGATGGTATCTGTGACAGCTAATCCTGGAATAACGGCCAAGTCTCCACCAACAAGTTGCGCGAGGACTCGTTCAGCTAAATCTGCGGTAGCAAATGCTCGCGCCGCATCATGAACAAGCACATATTCAACTTCTGGAGCGAGCGCTGCCAGCGCTGCCTTCACACTTTGGGTTCGAGTCGATCCACCTGTAACAACGGTGACCGATTGACCAAAGAGAGTGCGGAATTGATCTTCATATCCAGCCGGTGCAGCAATAATGATGTGGGCTGCGATTGGAGAAAGTCTCGCAACTGTGTGCTCAATGAGGGTTCGTCCAACAACCTGGACAAGTGCTTTAGGTAGATGTGCGCCGAGTCGCTCACCGCTTCCCGCAGCCGGAATGATGACTGCGGTCTTTAAATGTTGGTTCATAAGCGAACCGATTAGGAAGCGAGAACCTCGTCGAGGATAACGCCGGCCTTCTCTTCATCAGTGCGCTCTGCAAGCGCGAGTTCAGAGATCAAAATTTGCTTTGCCTTAGAGAGCATGCGCTTCTCGCCAGCTGATAGTCCGCGGTCGAGATCGCGGCGGTAAAGATCACGAACAACTTCGGCAACCTTAATGACATCGCCTGATGCAAGCTTTTCGACATTTGCCTTGTAGCGACGAGACCAGTTTGTTGGCTCCTCGGTATATGGCTGACGTAGAACGTTAAATACGCGGTCTAAACCAGCGCTATCTACTACATCGCGCACGCCAACGAGATCTACATTATCTGCAGGTACTCGAACGGTGAGATCGCCTTGGGCCACTTTGAGAACTAGGTAAATCTTCTCTTCGCCTTTAATGGTCCGCGTCTCAATAGCTTCAATGAGAGCCGCTCCGTGATGGGGATATACAACGGTTTCGCCGACCTTAAATGACATTAATTTGGCCTTTCGATAGACGCCAAGGATACCATTAGCCCTATGCCTCTTAAAAATCGAAATAACCATTATTTGACG
>CANBVO010000051.1 GCA_947372915.1 Actinomycetota bacterium
GTGCGGCAGGAGCAAATGGTTTTGGATCTCCGGGTGCAACTGGACCTGCCGGACCTGCCGGACCTGCCGGACCTGCCGGAGCAAATGGAAGTAACGGTGCAACTGGAGCTACAGGCGCTACAGGTGCGCAGGGAGTAAAAGGTGAAACAGGAACTGCAACGTCATCAGCAAAATATGGTGAGATTAGTTATTCGTCACCGATAAATTCTCCATTCTCGTACCAAGATTCGAATCCATTTGGTTCATTTCCAACAGGCGGCAGTTACATAGTTGATATTTATTTATATTCAACTCTCACCGATGGAGCGAATCCAAATCTCGGAGTGAATTTTTATGCAAGCGGTGGGCTCCGCATCGTCCAATCCAATTACATCGTTACTTCCGGGAGCTCATTTAGAACCGGCGCGGTAAAGAATGAAACATCGGCAATCGCCAGGTTATTGGTGACGATTGATTCCAATATAAATCCCAAAATAACTCTTCGGGCATCAAGCAGCACTGCAACTAGTGGGAATGTTCAGAGTCTGAGTGGCTATTTCACTGAAAGTGAAGTGGGTAGCGTCTCCTAAAAGGGAGAGATGGAGCGGGTGACCGGGATCGAACCGGCATGGCCAGCTTGGAAGGCTGGGGCTCTACCATTGAGCTACACCCGCAGATTGCTGCGGTCTTACTCACATCGCGTGGGGCCTTTTTGGAAGGTTCCGCGTGATGCTGGGCTTAGGTTACTGGCTCGGTAAGCAGAAGGGAATTTAGCCCCTAGAATTCTCACTTACGCCACGGGGCGTAGCGTAGTGGCTAGCGCGCCTGCTTTGGGAGCAGGAGACCGGGAGTTCGAATCTCCCCGCCCCGACCAGAACTTTCCAGGAATTTTAATTAATCCTAAATAATAAGGAGCACTGTGAAAAGCGCCGTCGAAACTCTCTCACCAACTCGTGTCCGACTTTCGATTGATATTGAATTTTCCGAACTCGAACCATTTGTTACCACCGCATACAAGACCTTCTCCGAGCGCATCAATGTTCCGGGCTTCCGTAAGGGCAAAGTTCCCAACATGATGATCGATCAACGCGTAGGTCGCGGCGCTGTCATTGAAGAGGCCGTTAACTCTTCACTTAATTCTTTTCTCTCTAACGCATTTCGCGAGAACAAATTAGCTGTTATCGGTCGCCCAGTTATCGACAAGCTCGAATTCGAAGATAAGAAGCCATTGTCATTTACAGCCGAGGTGGATGTTCGTCCAGAACTTAAGCTTCCAGATTTCTCCAAGATGACTATCGAAGTCGAAGATGTCGCAGTTGCTGATACCGAAATTGATGAGCAAGTAGATGCGCTGCGCGCTCGCTTTGGAACTTTGACTACTGTTGAAAAAGTAATTGAAAAGGGAGACTTCGTCTCCATCGATCTCGTTGCATCTATCGACGGCAATCCCGTTGAAGGTGGCGAAGCTAATGACATTTCCTACGAAGTAGGCACCAACCGCATGGTTGATGGACTTGATGATGCACTCATTGGACTTAAGGCAGGCGAGTCAAAGCGTTTCGATACTCAACTCGTTGGACAGAAAGATGATGAGAAGGGTGCAGTCGATGTAACAGTGAAAGCTGTTAAGCATCGCGACCTCCCAGAACTCAATGATGAATTTGCAAAGATGGCATCTGAATTCGATACCATCGCAGAATTAAAGTCAGATATTGCAACTCGCCTCGAGCGCGTAAAGCACCTAGAACAGGGAGCACATGCTCGCGATATCTTGGTGGAGAAGCTCATCGAATCCGTTGAAATTCCATTGCCTCAAAACATCATCGACGACGAAGTAAATGCTCACCTTGAGGGCGAAGGCCGCTTGGAAGATGCAACTCATCGCGCGGAAGTCATTGAACAGACAACTAAGTCATTAACTCAAGAAATCTTGTTCGATAACATCATTGATGCCGAGCAGATTTCCGTAAACGAAACCGAACTCACCGAATATTTGGTGCGTGCCTCTTCTCGTTACGGTATGACGCCAGATCAATTCATCAAGGAAGTTTCCGAGGCTGGTCAGGTTCAGACCATGATTGCTGAAGGTGCACGCGCAAAGGCGCTGGCTCAGGTGCTCGGCCGCGTCAAGGTCGTCACTAAGTCAGGTAAAGCAGTAGATCTCGAGGCACTTGCTCCCAAGCAAGCCGCCGTCGAAGCCGCTGAATAATCCCGCCCCTTTCTCGCTCGACTTCTCTTTAAGCGAACAGCCCCATGCGCATTAATGCGCATATTGCGGAAGCATTTTCCCCGAAAGATTGTTAGCCTCTCTATACGCGCGACTCAATGGAGATGCGTAAGAAATTTGGAGGAAATACGTGGATCTCATTACTCCGCAATTAGCAGCACCGATGGGTGGCGGCGGACTCGACGATCAGGTTTATCAACGCCTGCTTCGCGAACGCATCATCTTTCTTGGCTCAGTCGTTGAAGATTCAATGGCGAATGCGATCTCTGCTCAGTTGCTCTTGCTTGCAGCCGAAGATCCCGAAAAAGATATCTTCCTTTACATCAACTCACCTGGCGGTTCGATTTCTGCAGGTATGGCTATCTACGACACCATGCAATACATCAAGAATGACGTTGCCACAGTTGCAATGGGTCTTGCGGCATCGATGGGTCAATTCCTTTTATGTGCTGGTGCAGCTGGCAAGCGTTACGCGCTGCCACACGCTCGCATCATGATGCACCAACCTTCTGGTGGCATCGGCGGAACCGCATCGGATATCAAGATTCAAGCAGAGCAGATGTCCTTTACTAAGAAGAAGATGGCAGAGCTCATCTCTTTCCACACCGGACAAAAGGCTGAAACCATCGAAGCCGATTCTGATCGCGATCGCTGGTTTACTGCCGAAGAAGCAAAAGAATATGGATTTGTTGATCACGTTGTTCGCTCAGCCGGACAGGTATCAGGAAGCGGAGGAACAGCATGAGCCAGTTCAATCCCAACATCAAACCGCTAGATATCTCTAGCCGTTATGTACTTCCCACCATCGAAGAGAAAACTGCATATGGATATAAGCGGTTAGATCCATATACCAAGCTCTTCGAAGAGCGCATTATTTTCTTAGGTCAGCCCATTGATGACACTGTTGCCAACGATGTCATGGCTCAGCTCTTAACGCTCGAGTCCATGGATCCAGATCGCGACATCATGATGTACATCAACTCACCTGGTGGATCATTTACAGCGCTCACTGCAATTTATGACACCATGCAATTTGTTCGCCCAGATGTGATGACTATCTGCTTAGGACAAGCGGCTTCTGCTGCGGCCATCCTGCTTGCAGGTGGAGCTAAGGGAAAGCGCTTTGCACTGGAGCATGCACGTATCTTGATTCACCAACCTTATTCAGAGGGTGGCGGTCAGGGTTCTGATATCGAAATCCAAGCTCGAGAAATCATGCGCATGCGCGCACTTCTCGAATCGATGCTTGCTCACCACACCACCAAGAGCCCAGAAGAAATTACTCGCGATATCGAGCGCGACAAGATTCTGACTGCGCAAGAGGCGGTTGAGTACGGATTAATCGATCAGGTCCTCGCTAGCCGCAAGGCATCAGCAACCAAGTAAGTTCTACTGAGTAATTCGCCTATAAGCGAACAAGATTTAAGGCTAAAGCCAGCGCATGAAAATGTGCTGGCTTTTACTCTTATCCCATGACGACTCGCATTGGTGAAAGTGGCGATCTCCTTAAATGTTCTTTCTGCGGAAAGACTCAGAAGCAGGTCAAGAAATTAATTGCAGGTCCAGGTGTCTACATCTGCGACGAGTGCATCGACCTCTGTAATGAAATCATTATTGAAGAACTGCAAGAGACCAGCACCCTTGGTCTGCAAGAACTACCTAAGCCACAAGAGATTTGCGAATTCCTCGACCAATATGTCATCGGTCAAGATCGCGCAAAGAAATCTCTCTCGGTTGCGGTCTACAACCATTACAAGCGCGTGCAAGCTGGCGAATCTCGCCGCGAAGATGCAGTCGAACTTTCTAAGTCCAACATTCTGATTCTTGGACCTACCGGTTGCGGAAAGACTTTCTTGGCACAGACTTTGGCACGCATGCTCAATGTTCCTTTTGCTATTGCCGATGCAACCGCACTTACTGAAGCTGGTTATGTCGGTGAAGATGTGGAAAACATTCTGCTCAAACTTATTCAAGCCGCAGATTTCGATGTCAAGAAGGCCGAGACCGGCATCATCTATATCGATGAAATCGATAAGGTCGCACGCAAGGCCGAGAACCCATCCATCACCCGCGATGTTTCCGGCGAGGGCGTACAACAAGCACTGCTCAAGATTCTGGAAGGCACAACCGCTTCTGTTCCGCCTCAAGGTGGCCGCAAGCATCCGCATCAAGAGTTCCTGCAGATCGATACCACCAATATTCTCTTTATCGTGGGTGGCGCATTTGCTGGCCTAGAAAAGATTATTGAAAACCGCAAGGGCAAAGCCGGCGTTGGCTTTAATGCCAAACTTCAATCTGTAGATACTGAGGTAAAGACCGATATCTTCGGTGATGTCATGCCAGAAGATCTCTTGAAATTCGGAATGATTCCAGAATTTATTGGCCGCTTACCGATTTTGACGAGCGTAGAAAACTTGGATCGCCCTGCACTTATGCAGATCCTGACCGAGCCAAAGAATGCATTAGTAAAGCAATACCAACGTCTCTTTGATTTAGATGGCGTAGATCTAGAATTCACTCCCGAAGCACTCGAAGTTGTTGCAGATCTTGCGATTAAGCGCGGTACCGGTGCGCGCGGACTTCGCGCAATCATGGAAGAGACTCTGCTCGGCGTGATGTATGAAATTCCATCAAAGCCAGAGATCGAAAAGGTTGTCGTAACCCCTGAAGCAGTCAATAAAGAAGCTGCTCCGACCTACGTTAATCGTCCAGCAGGTGGCCCCAAGCGCGCTTCTAAGTCAGAGAAAGCCGAAAAGGCCGAAAAGAACAGTGACGAGAAGAGCGCGTAACTTAATCTAGACTTACCCGTTATGAGCGAGAAGAAAGAAGTTCCATTAGCAGCAGCATTCTCGCCTGCCGATATCGAAGCGCCCCTCTATCAAAAGTGGATAGATGCTGGTTACTTCAAAGCCGATGCATCTTCAACAAAGCCACCATTTACGATTGTTATTCCGCCGCCCAATGTGACTGGCGTTCTCCATATTGGTCACGCACTCGATCACACTTTGCAGGACATTCTCACTCGCATGAAGCGGATGAAGGGCTTTGAAGCGCTTTGGCTTCCAGGAATGGACCACGCAGGAATCGCGACGCAAAACGTTGTTGAAAAACAATTAGCAGCGCAAGGACTCTCCCGTCATGATTTAGGACGCGAAAAGTTTGTTGAAAAAGTCTGGGAATGGAAGGCCGAATCCGGCGGATCAATCCTCGATCAGATGAAGCGACTCGGAGATTCGGTTGATTGGTCGCGCGAAGCATTTACGATGGATGAAGGTTTATCCAAAGCTGTTCTGACAATCTTTAAGCGTTTATACGATGAAGGTTTAATTTATCGCGCCGAGCGAATCATCAACTGGTGTCCTCGTTGTTTAACTGCGCTCTCTGATATCGAAGTCGAACACAGCGACGATGCGGGCGAATTCGTTCAGGTTCGATATGGCGATGATGAACTTTCGATTGTTGTAGCCACCACTCGCGCCGAAACCATGATGGGTGATGGCGCTGTTGCAGTTCATCCCGAGGATGAACGCTATAAGCACATGATTGGTAAAAAGGTATTGCTACCGCTGGTTAATCGCATGATTCCAATCATTGCCGACGAATTGGTAGATCCAGAATTCGGTACTGGCGCGGTTAAGGTCACCGGCGCACACGACCCGAACGACTTTGAAATGGCGATGCGCCATGGCATCGATATGCCAATCATCATGAACGAGCATGCAGTGATGGCTAATTCCGGCACTCGTTTTGATGGCATGGATCGCTTTGAAGCCCGTAAAGAAGTAGTCGAAGAACTTCGTAAGCTCGGTCGCATTGTTGCTGAGAAGCGTCCATATGTTCATGCAGTTGGTCATTGTTCACGCTGCGATACAACGGTTGAACCACGTCTTTCCAAGCAATGGTTCGTCAAAGTAGCGCCGCTAGCAAAAGCCGCTGGCGATGCGGTGCGCGATGGTCGCGTGAAAATTGAACCAGAAGAAATGTCACCTCGTTATTTCGACTGGATCGACAATATGCATGACTGGTGTATCTCTCGCCAATTGTGGTGGGGACATCGCATTCCCGTGTATTACGGTCCTAACGATGAAGTTGTTGTCTGTGGTCCTGGCGAAGAGCCACCTGCTGGATATGTTCAAGATTCAGATGTACTCGATACTTGGTTCTCATCAGGACTCTGGCCATTCTCCACACTGGGCTGGCCGGATGATTCTGCAGATTTAAAGAAGTTCTATCCCACCAGCGTGCTGGTTACTGGTTATGACATTTTGTTTTTCTGGGTTGCTCGCATGATGATGCTTGGACTTTTTGCCATGGATGGCATTGCGCCATTTAAGACAATTGCGCTCCACGGTCTTGTCCGTGATCGCTTCGGCAAGAAGATGTCGAAGTCGCGCGGTAATACCGTTGATCCGATTGAGTTCATGGATAAATACGGTTCGGATGCGCTTCGTTTCACGTTAGCTCGTGGCGCAAACCCTGGTGCAGATCAAGCGTTGGCTGAAGAGTGGATTGGTGGAGCGCGTAACTTCGCAACCAAGCTCTGGAATGCATCCCGCTTTGCCATGATGAATGGTGCGACCACTGAAGGTGCGCTTCCTGCATTTGATTCACTCGGTGGCATCGATAAGTGGATTCTGACTCGCTTGGATCAAACCGTGACAGAAGTTGATTCACTCCTTGAAAAATTTGAATTTGCCAAGGCCTGCGAATTAATTTATCACTTTGCCTGGGATGATTTGTGCGATTGGTATCTAGAACTTTCTAAGGCTTCATTTGCCGCCGGGGGAGAGTCAGCGGCAACTTCTGCTCGCGTCCTCGGAGAAGTTCTTGATCAATTGATGCGCATTATGCATCCGGTGATGCCGTTTATTACGGAAGAGCTCTGGTGTGCATTTACCGGAAAAGAAACATTGGTTACTGCCGAATGGCCAAAGCCAAACTCAGGTAATAGTGATGAATCATCAATTGCGCTTGTTGCACAGGTCCAAAATTTGGTGACGGAAATCCGTCGCTTCCGTAACGACCAAGGTATTAAGACTTCAGCAAAAGTTGCCGCAAAATTTATTGGTTTGGATACGGCAGCTTTAGCAACCTACGAATCAGCGCTCCGCCAAGTCTGTCGCCTGGAAGAGATGACAGGTGGAGCTTCGGCTCGCATTGAGGTTGGAAACGTCACTATTGAATTCGACCTCACCGGCGCAGTCGATGTTGATGCAGAACGCGCACGCCTGACCAAAGATTTAGCTACCGCTGAAAAAGATCGCCAGACCGCAAAGGTCAAGCTTGATAACGAGGGCTTTATGGCAAAGGCGCCCATGGAAGTTGTCCAAGAGATCCGTGCTCGCTTAACTGAGACCACTGCAGATATTGAACGCATTACCGCTGCGCTTGCAGCACTTCCTGCAAACAAATAGGTAAAAGGAATATGACCTCCCCAGAAGATTTCGAAGTCCTTCACGTTATTGAAACTGCGCTGCTCAAGCGTTGGCCGGAAAACAAAATTGATCCTTCGCTCGTGCGCATCGCAGCGCTTCTCGATGCACTGGGTTCGCCACAGCTTTCTTATCCCACCGTCCATATCGCTGGCACTAATGGCAAGAGTTCTGTGGCGCGTATGGTGGATTCGCTCTTTCGCCAATTGGAATACCGCACCGGGCGTTTTACTAGTCCGCACCTTCACTCATTCCTCGAGCGGATCGCGATTAAAGGCGAGCCCATTACACCCGAAGGATTGATTGCAACATATAACGATATTGCGCTCTACCTCGATCTCATCGATAGCCGTCAGGAATATCCACTTTCTTACTTCGAGGTTCTGACCGCGCTTGCGTACGTGGCGTTTGCGGAATTCCCAGTTGATGTCGCTGTTATTGAAGCGGGGATGGGAGGTGCATGGGATTCCACCAATGTCCTTGCCAGCTCGGTCTCTGTGATCACTCCTATTGGAATCGACCACACCGATTATTTGGGTGAAACCATTGAAGAGATAGCCATGAACAAGGCAGGCATCATTAAGCCAGAGAGCCATGTTGTGATGGCAGCGCAAAGCGTGGATGTCGCAAAAGTATTAACTGCAGCCGTGCTCGCGCAATCAGCAATCCCTTACCGTGAAGGAATTGAATTCTCTCTTGCCAAGCGTGATATCGCAGTTGGCGGCCAACT
>CANBVO010000052.1 GCA_947372915.1 Actinomycetota bacterium
GCGCTATCACTTGATGAGACCTCTGCACTTCCGGGAGAGATCAGCCTCTATATCGACGGCGGAAAGTTTGAGCGCTCTCTACTCTCCACAGTCGTTGCGGTAACTCCAACCGGTGGTGTGGATTGCACGCGAATTGGAGCAATCTCACTCGAGGAATTGCGAAAAGTTCTACCCGCTATCGGCGCCTCTCACCTATAGAGCTCTTTCTGCTATTACGCTAAGGCCATGTCCAACGAACCCTTTTATGGTCCAGATTTCAGTGCGCTGCAGGCGCAAGATCCAGATATCGCATCTGTCCTGCTAAGTGAACTCACTCGTCAACGCGAAAATTTGCAACTCATCGCAAGTGAAAACTTCACCTCGCCTTCAGTATTGGCCGCACTCGGTTCGACCCTTTCCAACAAATATGCCGAGGGTTATCCCGGCAAGCGTTACTACGGCGGATGTGAAGAGGTCGATAAGGTTGAAGAAATTGGCATCGCTCGCGCGCTCGAACTCTTTGGCGCTGAACATGCCAACTTGCAACCTCACTCTGGCGCCAGCGCGAATGTTGCGGTCTACCAAGCATTCACCCAACCCGGCGATACCGTCCTCGCGATGTCACTCCCACATGGAGGTCACCTCACTCACGGCGCAAAAGTTAACTTTTCGGGTAAGTGGTTCAACATTGTTTCGTACGGCGTGCGCCAAGATAACGAGCTCATCGATTACGACGAACTTCGTGCGCTAGCGAAAGAGCACAAGCCCAAGATGATCTGCACTGGCGCAACTGCCTATCCCAGCCTGATTGATTTTGAAACCGTTCGCTCCATCTGTGATGAAGTTGGAGCAATCATGTGGGTGGACGCCGCCCACTTCATTGGTTTAGTCGCGGGCAAGGCGATTCCATCGCCTGTGCCTTACGCCGATGTCGTCTCCTTCACTACCCATAAAGTTTTGCGCGGACCTCGCGGTGGAATGATTCTTTCCAAAGCAGAGCACGCAGCTGCTATTGATAAAGCGGTCTTCCCAGGAATGCAGGGCGGTCCCATTATGAGCGCGGTTGCAGGTAAGGCGATTGCACTAAAGGAAGCAGCATCGCCTGCTTACCAAAGTTATGCCAAGAAAGTTATTGAAAATGCGCAAGCACTCGCCTCTGGTTTGGAAACAGAAGGAATGCGCGCAGTTTCCGGTGGCACGCAAACTCACTTAGCACTTATTGATATTCGCGCCACGGGCGTCAATGGCAAAGTTGCCGATGAGCGTTGTGGACTTTCTGGAATTACGTTGAATAAGAATTCCATTCCATATGATCCAGAGAAGCCTGGTGTCACTAGCGGAATTCGCGTGGGAACAGCGGCTACAACCACCCAAGGTATGGGCGTGCCAGAAATGAAAACAATCGCATCATTAATTGCTCGCGCGATTAAAGATGGCGAAGATTCATCGAAGGCTGATGCGATTCGCAGCGAAGTCCATGCGCTCACCGCTTCGTTCCCTGTCTACCCTCGATAGTCTGTAGCAGACTAAGTTAAAAGACGTATGCGCGAATATTTATTGACGGCCGCACTTGCGGCAACGCTCTGCTTTCTTATTACGCCAATCATTCGATTGATGGCAATGAAAGCTGGAGTATTTGTCGATCCGCGCAAGCGCGATGTGCATACTGTCATCACGCCACGCTGGGGCGGCGTCGCGATGTGGGCGGCAATGGCAGCTACCTTTTTAATTGTTAGCCACCTGCCGTTGGTAGGAAAATCATTTGGTCGCGAAGCAACTGGAATTTTCTTAGCGGGAACATTCATCATGGCGCTCGGTGCACTCGATGACCGATATGACTTGGATGCAATTACAAAATTTGCGGGACAGGCGCTAGCCGGTGGCATTCTGCTTCTGCACGGCGTACAAATTCTCTGGCTGCCCATCAACGGCATTTACACCCTGCCACCCAATATTGGGCAACTCTTCACAATTATCTTTGTCATGATTGTTATCAATGCCATCAACTTTGTCGATGGCCTCGATGGTCTCGCCACCGGAATCGTCGCTATTTGCGCCACCGCATTCTTTGGCTTCTCCTATCTCCTGGCCGTCGTGAATGGCTTTACTCGTGCGGGCGCGCCATCACTCATTACTGCTGTAGTAGTAGGAATGTGTATCGGCTTCTTGCCGCATAATTTTCATCCCGCAAAAATTTTCATGGGGGATTCTGGGGCGATGCTGCTCGGACTTCTCCTGTCGGCCGCGGCAATCACTTTGACCGGTGAGATTGATGCGAATTCCATAACAAATCAAGGATCATCTTCGACGCTACTTCCGATTTTGTTGCCATTCTCCATCTTGGCCATTCCACTCCTCGATCTTGGAATGGCGATAGTTCGTCGCTTGCGCGCAGGACGCTCTCCGTTTGCGGCTGATCGCGAACATCTTCATCACCGCATTCTCGACATGGGGATTTCACACCGTCGCACAACCGTAATTCTTTATATGTGGACTGCCGGCTTTGCCGTACCAACTGTTGTCGCATCTTTTACTTCTGCCTGGATTGCGTTATTGGTCGGTGTAGCAATTTTCGCCATCTCACTTGCCTTGCTCAATCAATTTAGAAAAGAGAGTGCACTCGTATGAACTCCCCACATATTTCAGATGCTGAAGCAAGCGATCGCTTTCTCTGGCGCGGGGCAATCTTGCCTTCTGCAATTACGGCAATCCTGGCGACAGTTCTCACAACCATCATTCGTCATAAATCTGGTTTCTTCGGTGGCGCACTGGCGGCCATCATTGTGCTGCTCTTCTTCTCGGTTCATCTCTTGGTGGCACGCATCTCTCGAAATCTCGATCCGATGGCAACGATGGCGCTGGCCATGTTCTCGTACTTCGCCAAGGTCCTGGTGATGGGCGCTCTGCTGCTCATCGTCACTCGGACCACCTCTCCGGCAACTGTGGATCGCCCCAGCTTTGGAATCAGCGCAATTGCTATTACCGTGGCCTGGCTTGCGGGGGAGATTCGGGCATTTCTGCGCCTTCGTTTCCAGTTACCATTGCCCCCTCAGAAGTAGTCCCCAGCAGTCCCCGTTAAGGAGTCCTACGTATGCCTAAGACACCCAAGCTTCCCGGTCGCAGTGATGGCAAGGGAATTAACGACGGTGGCGGACGTTTTGGCGCGGGAAATGAAGAAGGCGCCGCCTGGTCCATCTTCGGCTACATAATCTCCGGCCTATTGATTTGGGGTGGAATCGGCCTCGGTCTCGATAAGTGGCTCGGCACCCATTTCATCGTGCTCATCGGCCTTCTCCTTGGCGCTAGCTCGGGGATTTACCTCGTCTGGCTCCGCTTCATCAAGTCTTAGTAACCCCGCTTTTCGTGGCCACCGCCACACGGGGCGAGTTTTTATTTTCCCCCCTATCCCAATAGGGTTCGGGTGACTTCCCAAAGTTAAGCCAATCCGATCAGGAGAGTGTGTGAGCCAGCTAGCGGTTGAATCAGGCCCAGGCTTCGTGCCACCTAGCACAGCCGACTTTAATCTCCCATCAGTATTTGGAAACTCTGCATATTTAACAAAACCAGTTTTCTTGGTCTTTCTCTCCATCATTGTTATTTCGATCTTCTTTATTGCAGCTTCTCGTAAGGCATCAGTAGTCCCTGGAAAACTTCAATTCTCTGGTGAGATGATTTACGGCTTTGTGCGTAACAACATCGGCGAAGAAATTATCGGTCACGAGTTCATGCGTTTCGTACCATTCCTCTTCACGCTCTTCTCATTTGTACTTGTCAATAACGTCTTCGGAATCGTTCCATTCTTGCAATTTCCAGCAATGTCTCACGTTGCTTTTCCATATGTGCTCGCACTCTTCTCCTTCTTCATCTTCCACTATGTGGGAATCAAGAAGCAGGGACTAGGCAAGTACCTCAAGGGAATCGCATTTATGCCTGGCGTTCCTAAAGCGGTTTATATTCTTCTTACACCTATCGAAATCGCAACCTTCTTCTTGGTTCGACCACTCACACTTTCACTTCGTCTCTTTGCAAATATGTTTGCTGGCCACCTACTTCTCTTGGTATTTATTACCGGCGGCGATTACATGCTCAATGACAGTCATCTCTTCATGAAGATTCTCTCTCCATTCTCATTTGCTATGGGAATCGGAATGTCCTTCTTTGAGCTTATGGTCCAATGCCTCCAGGCATACATCATCACTTTGTTGACGGCACTCTTCATTGCAGGAGCGCTCGCCGACGAACACTAGTTCCACCCGCTTTACCCGCTTTAAAAAACCGAAAACCCTAAAGAAAGGCAACAAAGATGCACGGCACACTCAACCTGGTCGGTTATGGCCTATCTGCAATCGGACCTGCTATCGCAACCGGAATGATCTTCGCCGCATATATCAGCGGTGTAGCTCGTCAACCTGAAGCTCGTAGCGTTCTCCAACCAATCGCATTCCTTGGCTTCGCCTTGGCAGAAGCGTTGGCACTCTTCGGTCTCGTTCTCGCATTCGTTCTTAAGTAAGCCGACTGCAAGTAATGAACTACCTAGTTTTAGCGGAAGAAGCTGCGGCTAATCCGCTTATTCCAAAGACCGCTGAGCTGATTGTTGGCACCATTGCCTTCATCCTGCTCTTCTTGGTAATGCGCTCAAAAGTTGTGCCAATGTTTGAAAAGGCATTTGCACTTCGCACTGAAGCAATCCAAGGCGGAATGGAAAAAGCAGAGAAGGCACAGCGCGATGCTGAGAAAGCTCTTACTGAGTACACAGCTCAACTAGCTGATGCTCGTGGCGAAGCGCAGAAGATTCGCGAAGATGCACGCGTCGAAGGCGTTGCCATCATCGAAGAACTTCGCACTAAGGCACAAGAAGAAGCTGCTCGCGTCACCGCACTAGCAACTGCTTCTATTGAAGCTGAACGTCAACAGGCAATTAAGTCACTTCGCACCGAGGTAGGCACTCTGGCAACAGAGCTTGCTTCCAAGATTGTCGGAGAAGCGTTAGATGACCAGGTTCGACAATCTCGCATTGTCGACCGCTTCTTAGATGATTTGGAGAAGAGCAACTAATGATTCTTATGGGTGGTAGTAGTCGCCAATCTTTGGTGGCCCTTCGCGAAACTTTGGATAAGACCATCTCTGGTCTTGTATCCACTGATTGCGCTGCCATCGCCAAGGATCTCTTTGTTGCCCTCCTCGCTGTCGATTCATCAGTAGCTCTACGTCGCGCCTTTACCGATCCTGCTCGTGATGCCGCCTCTAAGTCCGAACTTCTCTCCGATCTCTTCGGTGGAAAGCTCGGAGCTAAGGCGCAATCATTGTTAGCAGCGACGGTCGCGCTACGTTGGTCATCCTCTATCCAGATGGTGGATGCCATTGAGCAAATTGCAGTTGAGGCAGAGGCTTCAGCTGCAAATATTGATGGCGAGCTTGATCGCGTTCATGACGAAATCTTTACCTTCAACCGCATTTTGGTAGAGAACCCAGACCTTCGTCAGGCTTTCAACTCTCGCGTTGACTCAGATGAGCGCAAGGTTGCGCTGCTTAACTCCATCTTTGCTAGCAAGTTCTCGGCTCACACTGTGACCCTGCTTGCCCATGCTTTTGCTGGACAACGCGGGCGCCATATCGAGCGCACAGTTGTTGCTTACTCACATGCCGTCACTGAGCGCCTTAACCGCGTTAATGCGCATGTCCGTTCAGCAGTTGCTTTAACTGATGCACAGAAGAAGAAATTGAACGATGCTCTCTCCAAGCACATTGGTCAGACCGTTCACCTCAATGTTGAAATCGACCCTTCAGTTCTTGGTGGAATCTCTATCCGCTTCGAAGATGAAATCATCGATGGCACAATCCTTAATCGTTTAGCAGAAGCGGGCAGAGCGCTCGCAGTTTAAGTTTCAGGTGCAATCACACTGCACTTGATTTAGTTAGAAGGAGAGAAAGATGGCGGAACTCACGATCCGACCCGAGGATATTCGCGACGCGCTAACAAAGCATGTTGCTTCCTACAATCCGGGTGCAGCGGCTCGCGACGAGATCGGCACAGTTACACAGGCAGGCGATGGCATCGCCCGTGTTGAAGGTCTTCCTTCAACAATGACCAACGAACTCTTGAAGTTCGAAAACGGTACCTTGGGACTCGCGCTTAACCTCGACGTACGCGAAATCGGCGTTGTTATCTTGGGTGAGTTCACTGGAATTGAAGAAGGCACAACCGTTCGTCGCACTGGTGAAATTCTCTCCGTACCAGTTGGCGATGGATTCCTTGGCCGCGTAGTCGACCCACTTGGTCGTCCCATCGATGGCAAGGGCGAGATTGTTGCTGAAGCACAGCGCGCACTAGAACTACAGGCGCCAACAGTTGTTCAGCGCCAACCTGTGAAAGAGCCAATGCAAACTGGCATCAAAGCTATCGATGCGATGACAGCTATTGGTCGCGGACAGCGTCAGTTGATCATTGGTGACCGTCAGACTGGTAAGACTGCAATTGCAATCGATACCATCATCAACCAGAAAGAAAACTGGAAGACTGGCGATCCAAAGAAGCAAGTTAAATGTATTTATGTTGCTATCGGCCAAAAGGGTTCAACTATCGCATCCGTTAAGGGCGCATTAGAAGAAGCTGGCGCAATGGAGTACACAACAATCGTGGCATCTCCTGCATCAGATCCAGCAGGCTTTAAGTACTTAGCCCCATACACCGGTTCTGCAATTGGTCAGCACTGGATGTACAAGGGTGAGCATGTCCTCATTATTTTTGATGACCTCTCCAAGCAAGCAGAGGCTTATCGTTCAGTCTCCCTTCTCCTTCGTCGCCCACCAGGTCGCGAAGCTTATCCAGGAGACGTTTTCTACTTACACTCACGTTTGCTCGAGCGTTGCGCAAAGCTCTCCGATGAACTCGGTGGCGGTTCAATGACTGGTCTACCTATCATCGAAACAAAGGGCAACGACGTCTCAGCATTTATTCCTACCAACGTAATTTCGATTACTGATGGTCAGTGCTTCCTTGAAACAGATCTCTTCAACGCAGGTGTACGTCCAGCTATCAACGTAGGTATTTCGGTATCTCGCGTAGGTGGATCTGCACAGACTAAGGCAATCAAGAAGATTGCAGGACGTCTGCGTCTTGACCTTGCTCAATACCGCGAGCTCGAAGCATTCGCTGCTTTCGGCTCTGACCTCGATGCTGCTTCCAAGCAACAACTCGAGCGCGGTGCTCGCATGGTTGAACTCTTGAAGCAATCTCAATACTCACCATATTCAGTAGAGCGTATGACTGCATCAATCTGGGCCGGTACCACTGGTCAGATGGACTCAGTTCCAGTTGCCGACATCCGCCGCTTTGAAGCCGAGTTCTTGGACTTCCTAGCTTCAGATCGCAAATCAATCATGGATGTTATTGCTACAACTCGCGAACTCAGTGATGACACTGCTGCAGCGCTCGTTGAAGCAATCACTACATTCAAAGCTAAGTTCGTCCCAACAGCAGGTGCTAAGTAACCCATGGGCGCCCAACTTCGAATCTATCGCCGACGGATGCGCTCCGTTAAAGCGACCAAGAAGATCACGAGAGCGATGGAACTCATCTCTGCTTCTCGTATCGTCAAGGCGCAGCAACGCGTAGCGGCCTCCTCGCCGTATTCGACTGAGCTCACTCGCGCGGTAGCAGCCGTCGCTTCATTTTCATCTGATGCGCATCCGCTGACAACTGCTTCCGAAAATCCACGTCGCGCAGCAGTACTCGTGATCTCTGCAGATCGCGGTATGGCTGGTGCCTATTCCAACGCAGCAATCAAAGAAGGCGACCTCCTTGTTGCCGATTTGAAGGCCCGTGGATTAGAGACAAGTGCATTTTTGGTGGGTCGCAAGGCAGTTAATTTCTATCGCTTCCGCAACCGAAACATTGCCGGTTCTTGGACTGGGTTCTCCGATAATCCAACCTTTGAGCATGCACGTGAAGTTGCCCAAGCGCTCATTACAGCTTTCCTGACGGAAACCGATTCAGTGACCAACACTGAAAATGGAGATCTAGTAGGAGTCGATGAACTTCATATCGTCTACACCGAATTCAAATCCATGATCACTCAACTTCCAGTGGCAGCGCAGATGCTTCCCTTGCAGCTTGAGAAGAGCGATGCGAACGACGCTGCAGCGGGTGGCCTCAAGCCACAATATGAATTCGAGCCAAGTTCAGAGCAGGTACTTAATTCATTATTGCCTCGCTATGTAGAAGCTCGAGTATTTAACGCGATGTTGCAATCTGCAGCTTCTGAGCAT